>CADCEE010000009.1 GCA_902800355.1 uncultured Erysipelotrichaceae bacterium
TGATAAACTACTTTCGTCATCATTCTTATGTGACATAATAAAAACTCCTTTCTATGACAAGGCAACTGAACATGCATTATTATATCAAAGGAGTTTTTAATTGTTATTGAACGCTTCCGCTTTTTCATTTCTCGCCCCCAGAGGAGGCGGTTTTATTTACGGCCACCGCTTTGACGCTGTCCGGTAAATAAAAATGTCCCCTAAGAGACATTAATTATGAATTTTTAGTGTATAACTTTTTCTTATAAGAAACTGGCTCTTCAGTAACTCTAATTCCAAGTCTAGTTAAAGTTTGTAAATCTACTTCGCTTAATAAAGTAGAAGAATGAGCCTCACATCCTACTAGTTTAGGAAGCTGTTTTAAAGCTTGATCCGCTAAAGGGTTAGTTTTAGATTGAATGGATAAAGCTAGTAATACTTCTTCAGCTCTTAAACGTGAATTACTACGATGTAGATATTTAATTTTCATCTCTTTTAATGGTTCAATCACCATTGGCATTAATAAATACATCTTCTTATCAATTTTCCCTAATGTTTTTAAAGCGTTAAGTAAACAAGCTGCACAGGCACCAAATAATTCTGAACGATGGCCAACAACAATTTTACCATTAGGTAATTCTAGAGCAATCGAAGGTTCGTTTTCTTTTTTAGAATCAACTAAAGCAGCCTCAATTACTTTACGATCACTTATTTTAACTCCTGCCTTGTTCATTAAGATTTCCATCTTTTCAATGGAATCTTCGTTTAATCTGCCTAAATAAACATTCTTTTTAGTTTGATAATATCTTCTAATGATTTCGTTATAGCAAGCTTCGGCAACTTTTTTATCATCACTAATAGCAAAACCCACCATATTCACTCCCATATCAGTTGGAGAATAATAAGGAGACTCACCATATATTTGTTCAAAGATATTTTTTAATAATGGGAATACTTCGACATCTCTATTATAGTTAACCGCAGGAACTCCATATTTATCTAAATGAAAAGGATCAATCATATTGACATCATTTAAATCAATAGTGGCAGCTTCATAAGCTAAATTAACTGGATGATTTAAACTTAAATTCCAAACAGGGAACGTTTCATATTTAGCATATCCCGCATTAATTCCGTTTTGATGGTCATGATAAAGCTGAGATAAGCAAGTTGCCATCTTTCCACTTCCTGGTCCAGGAGCGGTGACCACTACTAAAGGCTTAGAGGTTTGAATATATTCATTCTTTCCAAGTCCATCTTTAGAAACAATTAAAGGTATATCTTGTGGATACCCGTTAATCTTATAGTGTTTATAAACTTTGATATCGTTTCTTTTTAATTTATTAATAAAAGTTTTAATTGAAGCATTATCTTCGTAAAAAGAGATAACAACACTAGAAACATATAATCCCACTTCTTTATATGTATCAATTAATCTTTCTACTTCTTCTTGATAAGTAATTAAAGTATCATTTCTAACTTTGTTAGAGATAATGTCATTGGCGTTAACAACCACCACCATCTCCGCTTTTTCTTTGATGCCTAATAACATCTGTAATTTAGAATCAGCTTTAAATCCAGGAAGGACTCTAGAAGCGTGATAATCATCAAAAAGCTTTCCTCCAAATTCAAGGTAAAGCTTATCTCCAAACTTGGATATACGTTTTAAAATAGATTCTCTTTGAATTTTTAGATATTTATTATTATCAAATGCTTCTTTTTTCATATACAAAAAAGATAATGATTTTATTAATCATTTTCAATAATAAATATAATTTTATTTTTTAGCTAAACCGGCAATTTGGGAATAAACACGATCAGATGTTTCTTTATCTAATAATAGTTCAATAATTTTTAAACCAAATGGAATACTATAAAGCATACTTCTAGCGGTGATAATTTTATCGCTAACTTCTACTTCATTACCTGTATAAGTACCTAATAAACCTTTTTCACATCCTGGATAACAAGTATAAGTGTGATTAGCTAACACTCCTGCTTTAGATAACACCATCGGTCCAGCACATATTGCACAGACATATTTATTTAAATTATATGCTTTTTTCACTATTTCAATGGTCTCATTAGAAATTAATAAATTATTAACTCCACGAGATCCTCCAGGGATGATGAGAGCGTCAAATTCACTGATATTGATATTCTTTAGGCTTTTAAAGCCACTTAGAGCGACTTTATGGCTGGAAATGACTAATTGCTCATCATCATTAATTTTAGCGTCGTAGACCTCAAATCCCGCACGCACTAAAACGTCTCTAGTGGCAAGCGCCTCAACATCTTCAAATCCATTAGCGTAGACAATTAAGACTTTCATATCTATTCCTCAGTTAAGATATCAATAATGCTTTCTAAAGTAGAGCGAGCAATATTACAGGTTGTATATAAATAATTCATAGTCTTTTCACTTAATGTAGAGCCTTCAGAATTAGCGATTCCTTTAATAAAGAAATCATCAGCGGTAATAATGCTAGCTTTAACAGGATTACCAATATTCGCTAAATCAGAAAATAGATAATCTAACATTAAATCTTCTTCATTCATTCCCACTAAAGCTCCAAGTACATAAGCCAAAGCGCCAGTTCGATCAGTACCTCGCATACAGTGGAAGGCAATTGGGTAATTAGACGCATCCGCTAAAGTGTTAAAGAATAATTGTATAGAAGGAATGTTTTTGCTTGTTGTAAAGATATTGCTATTCCCATATAACATAGGGGCAGAAACATATTTAACTCCTAAAGGAGAAGAAGTAATACCGTTAACTTCATCATAATCATCAAAAGCGATATTTCTTCTTAAATCGATATCGGTTTTAATTTTAAGTTCATTAATTAATGCCTCTTTTCCTTTTTGAGTTGGAGCACATTCATATTTATTCACTAAACCACCATAATTAAATTGGGCAGTTCTATAAATCATTCCTTGTTTATAAATTCTTTCATTGCCAATATTCCAACCCCCTAAGTCTCTACAGTTTTCCACTCCATCAACATAAATGTTTCTCGGAGCGTCATCACCAATAGAGAATTCAAGTACATCACTATTAAAGAAAGTTCCGTAGTGATTAGAAGAAACTTGATAATAATATTTGGTTTTAATTTTTAAATTATAAACATCAACACTTGTTTCACTTGTGGTATACACCAAAGGATTAGATAAATCATTAGATTCAGAAATCGTTAAGCGATAATTACTCGCTGGTTGTTCTAAATCATTTAATTCCTCCCAAGAGAAAGTAATTGGAGCAGGTTTAGATTTAGAATCCTTACCAAATTGATTTGGATAACTCTCAATATAATCGGCAATATTTTCGTTAGTGATGAAAACATGCTGATCTTGAGAATGGATAGAGGCTGTTAAAGGAATAGTATTAACATCTAAATCCACAACAGTAGGAATCGGATAATTTTCTCCACAAGAAGTGGCAAGAATAAAGGTACTAGCAAGTACAAGTAATGTTTTATATTTCATATAACAAGAATAGCACAATTAATTCCATAATAAAAGGAGCCCCGAAGGACTCCTAGTATAGTTTGGAAATTAGAGAACGTAAGTAATAACAAAGCTTACAATTCTAACTTGGTTATCTTTAGCAGTGAATACGACAGATTCAAGATCGCCTTCCCATGTTCCAACTTTGCCAGCGGTTTCATAGGTATAGCCTTCAGGAGCGCCTTCACCCCAACAGCCAGGACCTTGTTTTGTAGTACCATTAGCAGTACATGTAATAACAATTTTACTGATTTTTCCACCAGTTACAGAAATGGTCATTACTTTGTTCTTGAAAACTCTAAATTCTTCAGAAGTATTTGTTCCGACTGCGGTAATAGAAACATCACCACTTAATCCGCCAATAGATTTGCCTGCAGTACCACCATCAACAGCTTCAAATGCATTTGGAGTAATTGTAACTGTTTGTTCAGTTGGAACACCACCAGCAGTAACTGTAACAGAATATGTACCAGTCTTTCCTAAAGAAGATTCTGTCGCTGTGATTGTAACAGGGGTTTCACTTGCTTTAACGCCAGTGACTTCACCGGTTGCAGAATCAACAGTAGCAACTGTTGGATCAGAAGATGACCAAGTAACAGTACCCATAACAGCTCTAGCTGGATATGGAGCAGCAGTTAATGTAATCTTTGAACCTTCTTTAACGGTTTTAGCACCAGAAATGTCTACTCTTTCTAAATCTGGAACTTCAGGGGCAGCAGCAGCGACGATAATTGGATTATCATAGTTGCCATCTAAGTCTTTATTAGTGAATTCATAAGTTGTGGAGTTACCAACATACTTAACACCCCAACCAGTAGCGGTAATTGTATAATCAACTAAAGCGTCTTTCTCTTGAGGTAAGGTAAGTTCGCCATCTTGTGAATTATATAGTTCAAAATATTCGGCTGTTGCGCCATCGCTTGATTTTAACCAAACAACACGACCATTCTTGCCCATAGCATCGTTTTTGCTAACAACGCCTCTAACGAACATTTTTTGAGGTGATTTAACGTTATCACCAAGTTTATTTAGTAATGCGACAGCTTCTTCTGGAGTTAATGGATCTTCGAGTGTGCCGTAATCAATTGTTTCATTAGAAACAGTGATAGCACATGTTCCAGTTACGCCAGAAGTTGCAGTTGCAGTAATTGTAGCTGTACCTTGAGCAACACCAGTAACTTTGCCATCATTATCAACGGCAGCAACTGCGCTGTCGCTTGTACTCCATTTGACAAAGTCAGTAGAGTTGCCAGGAGTTAAAGTAGCTTTCAAGCTAACTGCTTCACCAATAGCAATTGTTTTAGATGCAGGTTCAACAGCAACAGCGGTTGCAGGAACAGCACCACCAATGGTGTATAAGTGTGATGCAACAACTTTATGTTCAGATGGTTTTCCTAATGAGAATGTAGTTTTTCCGTCTTGAGTACCAACTTCAAAGACTTCATTATCAACAAGAACTTCTAAACGGAAGTCTGTTGTGAATTTGAATTTAGCTTCAGAATAAGCAACTTCAGTATCTGGAACGACATCACCAACAAATCCAAGATTATAGTGTTTTGTGGTTGTGCCATCTTTAGTTGTTTCATTCATCGCAACACCTAAAACTTTGGTGGTTTCGCCATAAGTTAAGG
Source organism: uncultured Erysipelotrichaceae bacterium (assembly GCA_902800355.1). Lineage (GTDB taxonomy): Bacteria > Bacillota_I > Bacilli_A > RFN20 > CAG-826 > UBA2450. Next base: position 5,118 of record CADCEE010000009.1, read on the forward strand.
AGATGGTGTATTTATAATCTTCTTCACTACCAATAGCGACTCTTGCGGTTGCAGCGTCATCTAAGGATTCAGTACCGCTAATATAGAATTTAGCTCCGCCTTCAGCCATCTTGTTTTGACAGAAGATATCACCACTTGATAATGGTGTAGCTAAGACGTAATCAACGCCAGTTTCTAAAGATTCGGCCATGTTGATTGAACGGACAGGAACTACATTGACTAAGCAATATGCATGTACAGTACCGCAAGTTGCGACTAATCTAGCACTGCCTTCAGCGACTGGATGGATCTTATTTTCAACGATTGTGAAGACTTCAGTGTTTTCACTTTCCCAAGTAATGACTCCACCATTAATGCTAGCTGGATATGTAGCACCAAATCCAGTTAAGTCATAATCGTCATCTTGAACAGAAATTTCAAGTTTAGTTTTAACTAATTCAATCAAAGAAATCGAGCTATTATCTGGACCAGCAACTAAAGAAGCAGAGTCGGTTTCTAATGTACCACCATAGTTATATAATTTTGCATAAACTTTAACAACAGAACCTTTATCGATAGCGGAATCTTGTTCTACGGTTGTATTAACGTGATAGCAGTAGAATTCTTTTTCAGTACCAGCAAGATAGAATGTTGTGCTCTTATAACCATCATGGTGGTGTTCTTTTACTCTTGTAACAGCACCAGAGATGTAATATTTTTGAGCTGATTTGCTTCCTTCGCTTAATGCTCCGCACATTAAGATAGCATCATCAGCGGTTAATGGATCATCTTCAGTACCAGCGTGGATACTATAAGAAACTAAAACAGAAACAACGACATCCTCATAACCAGCTGATTTAGCGGTAACAGTTGCGCTACCTTCACTAACAGCTTTAATAACACCACTTGCGTCAACGGTAGCAACAGTTGGATCAGATGATTCAAAGGTAATTGCTTGTGTAGAACTTCCTCTTGGGGCAATTCTGAATTTAACATCAGCTTCTTCACCTGCTTGTCTTAAGATTGCAGATGTAGAATCAGCTAAGAGCTTGACTGGGGTGCTATTATCGATACTATAAATTTCACCACTATCAGTTCCGCCTTTGTTACTATGTTTCTTAAGTGAAGCGTGAACCATAACTTTAGAACCGATATCTAAAGCTTCGGCTTGAGCAGCGGTAAATGTTGCTTTATAAACTTCAAGGTCGTTTTCACCGGCTTCCATATAGAATGAGCCTGTTCCACCTGATTTATTTGGATAGAAAGAGATGGATGTAACAACACCTTCTACATAATATGCTTTTGCAGATGGTGTGTCAGGTTCTAATTTAAGAGCTTCAGTATAAGCATCAGAAGCGGTAAATGGATTATCAGCTGTTTCACCTTTTTCAGGATTTCTAGCAGAAATTGTGTAATCTTCAGCGACTACAACTTCTTCTTCTTTGTCACAATCGGTAAGTTTGAAGTGGAATTCTCCAGGTTCATTGAACGTAATTTTTGGACTTCTGATTGTGCAGCTCTTTGTTTCAGTAGCTACTTTTTCAATCTTAAGATTCATTACTTCGGATGCACCTAACTTAACGGTGACTGGGGCTGGTTGTCCAACAATAATGTCTTCAGGGACAGAAATTGTGTATTTGTCAACTTCTTTCGTTCCAACTGTTAAGCTGACATCAGTTTCAGGCATTGTGAACGAATAGCTTAACGCGCTAACAGTAGTCACAGTAACTTGTGCAGAAGTAACGCCAGTAACTTTGTAGTTATTTGGATCTTTTTCTGTGATTGTGAAAGCGACAGTAGCGCCAGCAGTATAGGTTTCAGCTAAACCGTTGACGGTGTATTTGGCATCATCTTTAGTGCATACGACATGATATGATGTAGCAGGAGGTGCAGGTGGATTATCTCCTCCACCACAGCCGACTAAGGCTGCTCCGCATAATGTCATGGAAGCTAATAAGACGCCAAATTTTGTTTTGACTTTCATTATAAAGTCTCCTCCTTTTTCTCTTCGAGAACTTGAGCTTTTCTCAATCTAGAAATCTCATCGATCTCGTTTCGTAATTGCCTTCTTGCAATAAAAGCTCTGAAAAACCTGAATAGCCCGTACGATAACAAGGCTGCGGCTATAGCAAAGCACGCGATGCAAACGAAGAATTGCAATGAAGAAGTATCAATGCCTCGCGATTTATTCATTACTCTTCTAATTGAGAGTATTAGAAATAAAATTCCACAAACTAGTAAGATGGCACCGATTGCCACTAAAGCTAAAGCATTTTGTTGCTTATCGTACTCTTTAGTGTCTTTACGATGATCTTCATTACTAAGTTCGGATAACTCGTCGTAACTTAGTGCCTCATAATTAATGACTTCTTTTTCTTTTGCCATAAGTTACTCCTAATTAAGCGGCTTTCTTAAGGAATTGAGTCATATCGTAAGCTTTTACGATTTCAAGTTCCATTTTGAAAGTCTTATATGTGGTAGAAATATAACCTTTTGAGATACCAATAACACCAGCACCATCTTCGGCTTCAAGAATCTTTCTTGTATGTGTGAAGGTTTGTGTTCCTTCTTTACCAATATATTTTGGTCCTTTGGCGTTATATTGATATTCACCACCAGTGAAGAATTTATAGGAGAAAGCATTTTCTTTTCTATAAGTAATTAAAACATCTGAATTAACAACGATTCTTAAGAAATCATTGCTCTTTCTCATAGCGTCACCATCGTGGATGGTCTGAATTTCACTTGGGGTATTATCAACAGCACCATGTCTAGCAAATAAAGTCATAGAGTTGTAGGTGTTATAGAATTGATAGAAATCTTTGTTATATCTATTGATTTCATATTTGCCACCTTCGCAAACATCAACCATACCTTCACCGTAACTAGTTTGGTCTACGGTAAATTGATTGAAATAGACGTTATCTTTAATTTGCACAAGAAGTTGTGGCAATCGAAGAGTGTGGAATTCTTCAACTGTTAATTGAATTGGAACGATTGGGTAATATTTAATCGAACCATCTGGATTATAATCAAGAATTGTTGTATTACGTTTTGGAACCTTGCATTTGGAAGGTTCCACCATAACTACTAATAGCGCCAATAACTTCAACATGCTGTCCTTCATCAATTGGAGTTTGTGCATAAGTAAAGACATATATACCAAATCCAACCTCACGGTCTGGGTCATTAGCTTTAATTTTTGCTATTTCTTCTTCGCTATAGGATGGTCTATCTTGGACATAGAATGCACCACCAACTTTACGAGAGACATAACCTTGAACTTTCCATAAAGTTTTTTTATCACAATATTTAGATTTTGGTAAATAGCCAATAACAGGATCTCTTGGTGCGTCGTCAGTATAAAGTCTATTTAAAGGCAGTATTTTAACTGGCACATCATCGTCCATATAGTAATAGTAATATGGATCTCTTTGACCAGATTGCATATGTCTTCTATTTACTTGAGCAGATAAACCAGCTGCGTCAAAGTTTTTAAAGAAATATTCACCATAACCTTCTAATGAACCAGTGTTTTCAGAGAAACCTTGATAGATTAATTCAAGATTTAAACAGCGGAATTCACTCTTAGCAGGTTTAGCGTTTTTAGATTTGCAATACCAAACAAATGCTAAGTCTCTTTGGTTGCCATCGGTAGTAGATCCATATTTACCTTTGTATTCAGGATCTTGTCCTTTTGACGCTTTAATTTCTTCTAAGGTAGCTTTTTCTCCAGCATAGGCAAGTGGCTTACTCATTAAAATGATATGAGTCGCTCCACCAGTTAATTTAGCGAGTTCTTCAGTAGAGAATAAAGCTTTCATTTTTTCTTCGTAATGTGCAGCCTCATTATTTTCTTTACCGAATTCACCCCAGAATGTGTATTTAGAGAAGTAAGATCCAGAAAGACCCCATTCTTCCATTTGTGATGTACTTTCTTGAGTATCATCCATTAAATATCTAATTTTGACTGTATATTTTAAATTGAATGTTTCTACGTGTGTAGTGTCACCATCAACACAGTTAAAGAAGAAATCTTTGTCATCGGCTTTACCGACATATTTATTATTTGTTGCATCGTATTTTAAAGGAGCACGAATTTGTTCAATTCCATCTCTTCTAAAATCAAGCCCTTCAAGAGTGCCAGGATTAGCGGTTGTAGATTCATCAAACGACATGACATAGTCAAAAATTTCATCACTAATATTCATATCAAAACTTTCAACCCAGTCAGCGGCTGGATCAACGTTAAATGACGCAAACACTTTATTCTCTCCAGCATTTGCAGTAGCAGAATAAGTATATTTATTGCCATCTTTACGTTGATAACTTAAGTTAGCGCCGTTAAATGAAACTTTTTCGACATTAAAATCAGCATCAGGTTCGACTGTAAATGTTACGGTTTCTCCGCTAGTATATGAATCTTTAAATCCATAAACTTTTCCGTGAACTGCGTTTTCACTTAAATTGTTGATTGTTGCTGGGCCATTACTCCCACAACCAACGAGTCCGCCAATAGCCAAGACTCCGATGAGTAAGCTTGCGTATCTTTTTTTCATCTTAGCAAGTCCTCCGTTAAATTATTTCTTAGTAGCGTTCATAGCTGCATCAAATGCGTTTTGAAGAGCAGTTTTTGCGTCGTGATGGTTATGAACCATTCTTAAAATTAATTCAGCCATCTGAGTTCTACAAGTAGAAGATCCAACGAATACAGGAGTTGTAAATTGGTTGTTAGCAATTTGTGGTAAGTGTGTAATGGTTGGAACATAGTTTAATAATGCTTCTTTCTTGAGAGAAATGAATTCTTTATAAGAATCAGATTCAACAGAAGAAATTCTAACTGGGTCATAAGAGTTTTCAGTTGCTAAAGCAGTATTCATATCTGGATCAGCTAACATTTTGTAGAATAACCAAGCACCAGTTGTGATTTTTGGATTTTCATTATCAAAGAAACAAATAGATGGACCTTGTTGTACATATTTTGGAGTAGAACCAGAATATGGAACAGGGGCAACTTCAACTGCAAAGTTATCATTAACTTGATAATCAGATCCACCAGTAGAACCGATAGACATGACACATTCTCCACGAGAGAACTTATCGTTGGTATAGGAACTACCAGTTTGGTCAATTGAGTATTTTGTACAGAGATAGCTGCTAGTAATACAGCCATAAATTTCATTTAATAAAGCTTCAGCTTTAGTATTATTAAATAATAAGTGATCAGCTTTAGATTCGATGTTATCGTTTGAGGTATATGGAATACCACGTTGCATCATTTGGGAAATAACCATGTTGGCATCACTATCGTAACCGACAGGAGCAAAGTTAGTGTTATCAACACCGTGAGCCGCACGGTCATCAATCATTTGTTTTGCTAAAGATTTCTTAGTGATATTGCCTTGAGCGTCTTTTTGATCAATTAACATTTCATCCCATTTAGTAGGAACTTCATATGTCACTCCACCATGAGCTTCAACATATTCTTTTAATTCAGCTAATTTAGCGACATAAGCATCGTGTTTTTGACCATAATATTTGCCTAAAGCAGTTTTTGCTTTTTTAATTCCCCAATAGTTATTTGGGTCAGTATCACTTTCTTCATCAAAGATATCATCGTTAACTGGATTATCACCCATGAAGTAGTCATAGTTATAGAACATAACTTCAGTGGATTTATACATTGGAAGTGACCAATAACCAGTAAATTGATATCCTTCACCTTCTTTAAGATATGGGGCAACAAAGTCATTAAGTTCGGCTTGTGTATATCCTAAACGCATATCTTCTTTAACTGGATTGCCAGAAGAATCTTTCTTGACGACCCAGTTGCCACTAGCGTCTTGTTCAATAACGTTAACATTAATGGTTCTTGCGTCGTTAATGAAGTTAGTTAAACGTAAGATATCACTACCTTCGAGTCTAACACCCATATATTCAGAGAATGAATCTGGATAACCCATTGTTAAAGCTGGAACGTTACCAGAAGCAACACGGGTTTTAACTGCACTATGTAAGCCATCATATGTAGATCCACCAGGGACTGATGCATCTAATACGAAGTGGCCAGCGTATTTGACGTTAAAAGCTTCGATAACTTTATTTAAGTTCTTGGTCTTTTCTTGACCTAAACAGTGCCAGAATTTAATGGTTACTGGGCTTGATGGGAGTTCATTGACTAATTCTTGGTCAACAACGTGGATAATATCGCCACCACCACAAGCAGTAATGCCAAGGATTGAAGCGAATGACACTGTGAGTAATTTTAACTTTTTCATTTTTAAAGCCTCCTTTATTAGCCTTTAATACCAGCACGGCCAACGCCACGCATGATATATTTTCTGAAAAATATAAATAAGAGTAATAATGGGACAGTAACAATAACTGTACCTGCCATTTGAGCACCGAATTTAAGACCGGTATCGGTTTCACCAGGCCCTAAGAATGATGTTTCACGTAAACCGTTAGTAATAAGCCATAATTCTTTCTTTTCACTACCTAAGATTAATTGTGGCCAAATGTAAGAGTTCCATGCACCCATCAACTTAAGGATGAAGATTGTTGTTAATGTAGGCATTGCAAGAGGGACCATGACTTTCCATAAGTAGGACCAGTCACTCTTTCCATCCACTTTCGCTGCCAAATAGAGTTCATTTGGAATTTGTTTGAAATTTTGACGTAATAAATAAATATAGAAGATAGAGATCCAGAATGGCACAATCATCGCAGCAAAATATCCTAGATTACCATCTCCACCAATCCATCCTAATCTAGAGACTGAGATGAAGTTAGTAATAACAAACATTTCACCTGGAATCATCATACTTCCAAGCATAAGAGCGAATAAGACGTTCTTTCCTTTGAAGTTCATCTTGGCAAAAGCATAAGCCGCTAAGATGGTAGTAACAAGAGTACCTAAGGTTGATAAGATACCAACGATAAGAGTATTTCTTAATAAAGTACCAAAGTTTAAGAACTCAAAAGCTCTAGAGTAGTTTTCCCAGTGCAAACCCATAGTTGGGAAGAAAGTAGGGACTGATGCCTTAATTTCAATTGGGTTTTTAAGTGAGGTAATAATCATCCAATAGAATGGGAAGATGATAATTAACCCCATAACAACTAGGAATAGATATGTAAAGATAAGAGTTAGCACATGAGCAACTTTACTTGCTTTTTGTTTTCTTTCGATACTGCTATCGTTATCTTTTAAAGCAAGGACAAAATCGCTAGTTGAGGCTGCATATGGATAAGTCATTGTTTTTTCTTTTTTCATAATTAATAATGCACCCTCCTCTTACTAACTTTATTTTGAATTAATGTAATCGCCATAATAATGATTAACAAAATAACTGAGGCTGCGGAAGCGAATTGGACGTTATCTTTATCAACCTGATCGTAAATAAAGAACACCATCGTCTTCATGGTAGACGGCATGCCATTCGTAACGAACGCACCTCCGGATTTACCGAATAAACCGACAACCGCGTTATATTCTTTAAATGATCCAATGAAGGATGTAATTAACATGTAAAGAATTTGTGGCGATAATAATGGAACTGTAATTTTAAGTGCGACCTTCCATTTTGGTGCACTATCAATCTTCGCGGCATCATAATATTGAGCATCAATATTTTGTAAACCACCAAGGAAGATAAGAATTTTATATGGTAGTGAGTGCCAAATGATATAGAAACAAATAGCAAACAATCCATTAAAATATCCGACGCCAGAACCGTCCGAAGTTGAGACCCATCCTGTTTTTCCTAAACCGAATATCGCGTTAAATACACCATAATCGTAGTCAAAGACAACGGCGAACACCATACCAATAGCAATGGCGTTAGTAACATATGGCATAAAGAACACAGTTTGGAAGAATTTCTTTAAAACCTTAATAGAATTAAGACCTAAAGCAATGAGCAATGAGAACACAATGCTTAATGGAACGGTTATAAAGGTTATCAACAATGTATTTGGAAGAGCATCTTTCATGACTTGATTGAACATGTAAGAACCTTCTTCTGTGTACGGTGTCAAAACGGCCATGTAGTTATATAAGCTAAATGAATCGTAGGCACCACTCTTGTAGTTGTAACCCTGTAAAAACGAAACATAAATGGTATTAATAATAGGGTAAAAAGTAAAGACTGCCAGTAAGATTAATACTGGTGCAAGGTACAGCCAAGCTTTCCAATTGTTTTTGCTTTCCATATTATTTAATCGAGATAAATTCTTGGATGTTTATCATCCTCTGCATCAAACACGAATGTTTTTTGTGCTTTAATACCAAATTTGTTAACACCTAAATCAACCTTAATTAAGGAGTCGATGATAACTTTAATATCGTTTTCGTCTGTATGGTAATCGGAATCACAAACAAGGGAGACGTCTCTACCCATTGTTTGAATTTGTGTGACATTAAGTGATAAGACTCTTTCTTTTTCTGGCACATCTGGACCAGCTAAGAAGCCTTCTGGTCTAATAGCAACATCCACTTTATGTCCGTCTTCAAATTCCTTAAGTTTCTTATGGGAAAGAATAGCTTCTTCACCAACATAAACTTTTCCTTCTTTAATAACGCCGTTAAAGACGTTGATTGGTGGGGTACCTAAGAATTTAGCAACGAACAAGCAGTTTGGATTGTTATAAACTTCTTGAGGATGTGCTCTTTGCATTTGTACGCCAAGTTTCATAACGACGATATCATCACAGATAGACATCGCTTCTTCTTGGTCGTGAGTAACGAAAATAGTTGTAATACCAGTTTCTTGTTGAATACGACGAATTTCTTCTCTAGTCTGTAATCTCAAACGAGCATCAAGGTTAGATAATGGTTCGTCAAGTAATAACACTCTTGGTTTTTTAACAAGCGCTCTAGCGATAGCAACACGTTGTTGTTGACCACCAGATAATTCACTTGGTTTTCTAGTCAAATATTCATCAATTTGAACAAGTCGAGCTGTCTCTTGAATAAGAGCATCCATTTCATCTTTGTTAAGTCTTCTCTTCGAGACAATCTTTTCACCATTTTGAAGCACATAGAATTTCTCATCGATAGTGAAACCTTTGCTTTCAATCTTAGCTTTTTCAGCAGCGGATTGTTCATCGATTGCCAACACTACTTCATCGCGTTTAGCAACTCTAGCAGAGTGGACTGCTTCTTTAGCGGTTTTAAGATCGATAGCCTTTAACTCTTCTTCAAGTCCAGCTTTCTTAATGCTAAGTTCAGATTTCTTTTCTTCCTTCTTAGTGACATTAATCTTGCCTTGGAGGGAATTTATCTTCTCTTGGAGAGATTCAGCCTTCGCTAATTCTTCATTAGTAATTTTTTGGAATCCTAACTTATAAATTCTTTCTGCTAGACTGGTTGTAATGTGATAGGCTTTAATGAGTTTCCTAGCACTCATATTCTTAGAATATTTACCCTTGAATTTGGAATTAAGGATAATATCTAATACTTTGTCGAATTGTTCTAATAAAATACGTTTTAGAACAGCGTTTTTCTCCAACACTGTGGCTTTTTGTGCAGAGACAACATGTAAATTAGTAAGTGGGAATCGCACGTTGTCATAAACAGTCATGTGTGGATATAAAGCATAGTTTTGGAAGACAAGTCCAATTTCACGCTTCTCAGGTGATAAATGGGTAACGTCTTCATCGCCAAACCAAATTTCACCACTGGTTGGCGCTTTTAATCCGGCAATCATGTAAAGAGTGGTTGATTTACCACATCCAGAAGGTCCTAATAAACCAATAAGTTCACCGTCTCTTATGTCCACGTCTAAAGAATCGACTGCGACGGCGTCTGGAATGTTCTTCGCTGGATTACCTGGAAAAACCTTAGTAAGGTTCTTCAGTTTTATTTCCATATGAGATCCTCCACTTAAGATTATAAAAAAAATAATCGCGTGTGTAAAGACCGAAAAATATTATTTTAGGCGGTAATCTCTGTTCTCGAGAGAGGCCTGTTTTAATGACTCTTGAGCCTCAATTCTTTCGAGGTCATTTAGGTAAATATCTTGAGCGGTAACATCCACCATGTAGTCGTTAAAAACATAGTTCACTAAGCTACTATTTGTTTTGTTCACATACATCATGGTAATAGAGACAAAAGTAGGAATCATAAAGCTGACAAAGTTAATAGGAATAAAGACAAAGAACATGAAAACTGCTCGTAATGTATATATTCCTAATGTCTCATTTACTGCATGAATAGTGATAAGGCCAACTTTAGATAACTTCATACCAATCGTCTGTCTGCCCCTTCTAAAAATAAAAGCCGGGAAGATATAATAGAAGATAATGAAGGATAAAGTTGCGGAGATAATAATCTCAATTAACGCTGCAATAAAAGATATCCTAGATAAGGATACATATTCTAAGTTATTTAATAGCAAAACAACAGCGCGATCATCGACTTCGCTTTTATAAAAAGTGTATAATTGTTGAACGTCAACATTCTTCTCCACTACTTGACCATCTTTTTCTTCGAATAGCGATGAATCCAAACGTCTTTTATCATAGATTTCCATCTGCTTTGCTATATCATCAAAGTAGGTTGGATTATGATAGAAGTAGTCAATTCCTTTTCTAAGATATTCTTTCTTATCAGTTGTATTAGGGAATTTAGCGTTATCTTCTACATAAGTTGAAATAACTATGTTATCGGTAAATATACCTGACTCATTTTTTACTTGGGCCAATCGTTCCATGCTACGGATGTAAGAAGAAGAGTTTTTCACTACTAAATTAGAGACAGTAAATAACATAATCGCAGTGAATAAGAAAATACCGATGTCCATGATATGGGCGAGCATTCTTCTACCAGGCTTAGCCTTCGTATACACTACTTCAGTTTTGCTATTTTCCATCTTCTTCTATTTCATCGGAGATATCCATTCCTACTGGAACATCAAACTCATGTTTATCTTTATGGACAATTCTAACAAAGAATGTCGATAGGTCGTAACTTTTTTTATTAAATAAAGGCATAAATAAAGAGAAAAGATTAAGCGTTAAGATAAAGATCATAATCGCTAAGAAAGAGATGTGAGGGAAGACTTTAAGTGAAGTTATACCGATATTACCAATAAGAACAAAGCTTAATAAAGCCGAACTAGAGAAGCCAATGAAGCTTAGCCCGTGAAATACTAAGTATTTCCAAATAGGTGGGTCCATCTCATCTACTTCGCACAATGCAAGCCCCATTACCTTTTGGCCAACCGTGGTCCATTCTTTAGAGAATGTTGCCACTAATACATTTAGCAACAAATAAGCAATTACATAACAAATAGCGTATACCACAATTTGGAATCTAGAATATTTCTGACTCACCACGTTAATTTTGTTTTCAATATTCTTATAAATATGAGAGTTAGTCTCGACATCACTTATCGCTTTCTGCGTACCTTTAATAAAAGAAGTAAAAATGCTTTGATGTAAAGAAGTATCATTACGATCATTTTTATAGTAGAGTTTAATTTTCTCAGTCATCTTTGTTGTTAAAACAACATAAGTAGAAACGTCTCCCCCTCGTGCGACATAATCAACATCGTCACTACTAACAAAGTTAGAAGTATTAACTTCCATTATATATTTATATTGATATTCATCTTTTTGTGTCGGAGTTAACTCCTCATATTTTTTGTGGACTCCATCAACTAGATAATCATTAAGTTCAGCTTGGGTGTGTTTATATTTTTGATAATAATGAGACACATTATCTAATTGATAATATTCTCTTTCATAAATAAATGTTTCTTTAATATCGACTTCAACTTCACTATAAGTTCCATCATCATTCATCTTAGGAAAAGTAAGATTATGAACATAAGCACTAGTTTTCGCTACTCTTTCAACATAAGACTCAGCTTCTTTTCCGACACTTAATAAATCACTACCAGTAGAGTTTAATCTTAATATTCCGGTTTCATTAATAAATTCAAAATACCCTTTTCTTTCAGAAGCAAATTCAGCGGTTATATCTTTATATAAAGATAAATTCATTGATACCGGCATTAAAATAGCAAACAACACCATCGTCGATATAAATGTTAAAAAATAATCTATTAAACGAGAATAGATGTGTTTTTTAGCACTAGCAATGCTATTTGGGGCGTATCTACTTGCGGTCTTCATCATAAGTTAGGATTTATATTTTCCTTCAAATAAGTATAAAGGATATCCTTTACAGTTATATCGTAATTTTTATAATCAAGCTGATATAAGTAAGCGTTAGATTTTTCAGTTATATAGTTAATAGAGGCCACTTTTGCATGATCTTGGTCATCAAACACCGCTGTACCATAAGTTACATAGTAATCATAACTTAAGTATCGGTTAATGTTTTGTCTGCTACATGTTTGAATTGATAAATAATTATCAAATGGGAAAACTTTAACAAAGTCTCTTAAATACATCACTCCAGCATCGACATCATCTCTAATTCCGCCTGAGTTATGGCTAGACATGCTAACAGTTGTATTATCGAAATCTTCTTTATGAGCGTTGACATACCAATACATCGCTTCGCACGCTACCAAAGTAAAACTGTCAGAATCATATGATTTAGAGAAGTTATAAACGATTTCATTGCCTTTAGCGATAATAGAAGCATATTTAGTTTTAATTGCATCAAAGGCAGTATCATAAACCGTACAACCAGAATAGCCATAGGTGTTAGATGTGGAATATGAAGTCACAGTATAAGAAACACCATTTCCTTCTAAATTAATAGTCATATTACCGACATATTTGCCGTTACATCCAGCCTCTAAATAAGGAACACCATTGCATTCTCCTTTTTTAGCAATATGATCATGAGCAAAGAACATTGCATCAACATATTTATACCCAGTTTCTGGATTGATATTTGTTAAATCTTCAAATTTACTTGGATAGCCACTACTACCAGAAAATCCGGCATCATGGAAAGCAGCAATCACCAAATCGCACCCATGTGAATTTCTTAAAAGTGAGGAATATGTTTTTATATAAGCATTTGGAGACGGAAAATAAAAATTATCAGAAATACTTCCTGTAATACTAGACCCCATATTTTCTTGAGCCCCGCCGATAATGCCAACTCTTAAATCACCTTTATCTAAAATAACATATGGAGTCAACCAAGTTGGACGAGTTTCTTGATCGGCATAAAAGATATTTGAGGAAATCATTGGGCAATTTAATTGGTCGTAGAAATTCAAAATTGCGGATTCTCCCCAGTCGAATTCATGATTACCAACGACCATCGCATCAAAACCAATTTCATTCATCGCATCAATCATGATTGCCCCACCAGTTTCATTGCTTTCGTATCCGCCTTGAAACATGTCTCCGCCCGAAAGAACAATAGAGTAATCTGGATCTATCGCAACATGAGACTTGATGTAAGAGGAAATATAGGCCATTCCTCCTTCATAATTCTTTTGTTGTCTAGTATAAGAACCATGCGTGTCATTTATATAATAAATGTTTAAAGTATGATTAACTGTTGGACCTGTACTTTCATTAACTTTGATGGTAAACGAAGTAGATGGATAACCCTCTTTTGTGACCTCTATGGTTTTATTTCCGTGTCCTTTTAAGATGGTGCCATCCGCGATAGATAATTTATAATCACTAACTTCATTATCTCTTTCATCAATTATCACCAATCCGGTAGAATCAAACACCTCTCCTTCATCAAAGACTGTTTTGTTAGGTAAAGCTTGCACGTGGAGGGCTTTTTGTGGATAAACATAAATATCATAAAAAGCAGATTGATATCCTTCTTTAGATATCTCTACTGTTTGCGGTCCAACTTGAGTTAATCGTTTGGAAGTTGATATAGATATTGAGTAGTCAGTAATCTCTTCTTCATTACAAGTCACAACTAAGCCATCGATGGAAAAATATTCATTAACAATAAATTCTGTTTTAGGCATAGAAGTAATTTTTAATACTTCTAAATTTGTAACATTAATGCTATAGGAATAGTCTTTAAATCCTGATTTAGAAATAGTAACTGATTTAATGTTTAAATCATTAATAGTGAAAACATATCCCACTGCAATACTAGTTGTATAATCAGTAATGGTTTCGCTTAATTTATCTTTATTTGCTAACACTAATCCTTCAGTGGTAAAAGACTCACCAACATTAAATGTTGTTTTTTTCGCGTGACTTACAACATAAAAATCATGACCCTTACTATAAGGTACACAACCATTTAAAGTCACAACTAAGACAGTTGGAATAAATAATAGACCAACTCGTTTCATTTTATCTCTTCTTTCTCTTTTTAATAGAAACAGTAATTAATAATGCTGAAATTAAACTCAAAGAGGACAAGATGATACTTGTGGACATAATATTTCCTCCACATCCACCAGATTTAGCAGGTGTATCTCCTCCACCGCCTCCACCTTGTTCTCGAACAAAGACGTTGAAAGCAGTTTGAACAGTCACTTGCTTATATTGATATTTAACAGTAATGGTTTTAGTACCAGCACTACTAAGGTCAGTATTTTCATATGTAACCTTGTTAGTTACATCCATACTAGTGCCATCGCTAAAAGAAGCCATAACCTTAATGCCATACGAATTAAAGGTATCACCAACGTAATAACTAATCTTATTTGGGAAGTTTGTCACTTGAATAGAAGAAACATCCACTCGAGGAACAACTGTTAATTTAATAGCCTTCCAAATAGTTTCACTAGAACCATTCCCCGCGGTATAAGTGGCTTGTACTTTTAAATAAGTAATTCCAGATTTTAAACCAGTAACACTGCTAGAAGAATTAGAAGAATTAATAGAAGCAATGTCTGTTTCTTGCACTAAGCCATTAACGTCCGAGAATGTCCAACTATAAGTTGGGGTAATATCTCCGCTAAAAGAGGCGGTAAAATTAGCGGTATCACCAATTTCTAATATATATTCATCATCTGAAATGCCAGAATTATTAATAGCTACTTGTCCTTCTAAACCATAGGAGCCACATATTCTTCTTGTATTAGCGTTATAATTGCCCCAAATACGGCAAGCGTATTCTGGATGATCAATAAATGGGTTTCTATGTCCTTGAAGAGATTCCACGGCTTCATTTCTTGTTTTTTCTCTATCTTTGACTGGATATTTAAGGTTCCACTCTAATAAAGTAGACATTTTACCCATTGTACGATTATTTTTCCCGTCATCATCTTTATCAGCAAGTGTGAGATTTAAATCAGCGATTGTGCAATAAAAGACAATCCGAGCGGAATCTCCTCTATAAGATTCATCTCCTAATGCGCCTGGATCCCATCCTTGCCCGTCTGGCATAGTAAAGAATTTATTCCCACGTCCAGTATTATCATCTTTCAAGGCTGGACGAACCATATGAAGATCTTGTTCGATTAAATTCTTTCCTTCGTCTACACGATCATCGCCATTTAAGGCTAATCTAGAATATGGCCAAATGTGTTCTCTACTCATATTCCCACTATATCTAGCGGATGTCCCAGAATAAAATGCAGTTACTTGTCCACTCTTAGCTCCTGGATCAGTTTGAGAGAAGTACTGAGTTAAATTATCATATGGAATTAATCTTTGTCTTTTTAAATTATTTAAAGTATTTAAATTTTTAGTTAAAGAGTTACCAGTATCGTATTTATCAATACTACTATAATAAGTTGAAGCATCATTATTTTGATAAGCAAATGTAGCAGCAACATCTTTAGGCGAGCCAAAAAGGACTACGCTTAATGAAGCAGAAGATAAAATAGAAAGAGCTAATAACTTTAATCTATTCATTTATGCATTTATTTTACTCTATAAGTAAAAAATAAGCATTCTTTTTATTTAAGCATATTAAAAGGCGATTGTTTTCGCCTTTTAATATTTACCAATTACAAATTTGCGATATATCTCTACCTTGATAGAGAACGTGAAGAATATTTACTGTTTTATGTTGTTCATCAATAGAGTAGAAGATATTGAATTTTTTAACTTTTAATTTACGAATACCCTGATTTATTTCTTGATAGGCATAAGGGAATGTTTCCAATTTATTTATATTAGACCATACATCTTTATATAATGCATCTGCTGCTTTTAGGTTCTTTAACTTATAACAGATATGATTGAAAATCATTAATAATTCAATCAAGAAATTCTCAGAATAATCTAAAAAATATGTTTTTATGGTTTAAATCCAAATCTTTCTTCGATAATGGCTTCTACTTCTTCTTTGGTGTAAACTCTGCCTGCTTTGACATCGTCAACACCTCTTTGAACAAGTTCCATAACTTCTTCTTCAGACATATTTCCTGTTGCAATTGGTTCTCTAGCAGGGAGAGAGACATCAAATGGTATTTTCCCAGTTAAAATAACTTGATGATATAACATATTTACAAGTCCACTAGGGGTGACACCTAATTGTCTGAGTATCGCTTCTGCTTGTTGTTTTGTATTTGAATCAATACGCACAAAAATTGCTGCATCACTAGCCATAAGATATATTCTCCTTTCGTATTTATAATAAATCAATTGATATACATTGGCAATACAGAAAGCAAAATAAAAAGGAGACTCCGAAGAATCTCCTAATTAATGTGCTTTAGTTAACTAAATTATTTAACAATTTCGTTAACTGTACCAGCACCAACGGTTCTACCACCTTCACGGATGGAGAATTTGGTACCTTTTTCAAGAGCGATTGGGTGAATTAATTCAACGGTTAATTCAACGTTATCGCCTGGCATAACCATATCGGTGCCAGCTGGAAGAGTAATAACACCAGTAACATCAGTTGTACGGAAGTAGAATTGTGGACGGTAGTTGCTTAAGAAAGCTGTGTGACGGCCACCTTCTTCTTTGGTTAAAACGTAAACAGAAGCTTTGAATTTGGTGTGTGGAGTAACTGATCCAGGTTTTGCAAGGACTTGACCACGTTGGACTTGATCACGGTTGATACCTCTTAAAAGGACACCAACGTTATCACCAGCTTGGACATAGTCACAAGTTTTTCTGAAGGATTCAAGACCAGTAATAACTGATTTTTGAGTTTCTCTAATACCAACGATTTCCACTTCGTCACCGAGTTTAGCACTACCTCTTTCAACACGGCCAGTAACGACTGTACCACGTCCGGAAATAGTCATAACGTCTTCGATAGCGAGTAAGAATGGTTTATCGGTATCTCTGGTTGGAGCTGGGATATAGCTATCACATGCATCCATTAAGTCTAAGATTGCTTTTTCAGCAGCGGCATCTCCGTCAAGAGCTTTTCTAGCGGAACCACGAATCACTGGGACTTCATCTCCTGGGAAGCCATATGAACTTAATAAGTCACGGACATCCATTTCGACTAAGTCTAATAATTCTGGATCGTCAACTAAGTCAGTCTTGTTAATGAAGACGACGATGTAAGGAACACCGACTTGACGTGCAAGTAAGATGTGTTCACGAGTTTGTGGCATAACGCCATCAGTACCGGCAACAACTAAGATAGCACCATCCATTTGAGCAGCACCAGTAATCATGTTTTTGACATAGTCAGCGTGACCTGGACAGTCGACGTGGGCATAGTGTCTTTTTTCTGTTTGATACTCAATGTGGGCTGTGTTAATTGTAATACCACGAGCTTTTTCTTCTGGTGCAGCATCGATTTGATCGTATGCTTTAACTTCAGATAAGCCTTTTTTTGCTAAGACAGTTGTAATAGCGGCGGTTAATGTGGTCTTACCGTGGTCAACGTGACCAATGGTACCAATGTTAACGTGCTCTTTAGATCTGTCAAATTTTTCCTTTGCCATTGTTTGAATTTCTCCTTTCAATTTAATGAACTCAACATTTTTAATATATAGCAAGTTTAATATATAATCAATACCAATCTATTGGTAATAATTATCTTACACTAAGATTAGCGAGCGCTAACGCCGCTTTTCTTAATAATTTCGTCTTGGACGTATCTTGGGCATTCGCCATAATGATCGAATTGCATAACGTAGTTACCACGTCCTTGGGTCATACTACGTAAGTCGGTAACGTAACCAAACATTTCTGAAAGTGGTACTTCCGCTTCAATGATTTTGGCGTTAGTTCTTTGAGATTCACCAGTGACGAGTCCACGTCTTCTAGCGATATCACCAAGAACATCACCATAATATTGTTCTGGGACAGTAACTTCAATCTTCATGATTGGTTCTAAGATTACTGGGTTACATTTCTTAGCAGCTTCTTTTAGAGCCATACTAGCGGCGATCTTATAAGCAGCTTCAGAAGAGTCAACATCATGGTAGCTACCGTCGAATAAGGTGGCTTTAATATCCATGACTTGGAATCCGGCAACCATACCTCTACCAAGGGCGTCAATTAAGCCGTCTTGAGTTGGTTTGATATATTCTCTTGGAACAGATCCTCCAACAATCGCATCGACGAATTCGAAGCCTTTGCCTGGGTTTGGTTCAAATTTGATCCATACGTGACCATATTGTCCACGACCACCAGATTGTTTGATGTATTTACCTTCACAATCCGCTGTACCTTTAATAGTTTCACGGTATTCGACTTGTGGAGCACCAACATTAACCGCAACATTGAATTCTCTTCTCATACGGTCAACGATGATGTCTAAGTGTAATTCACCAACTCCAGCAATAAGGGTCTGTCCAGTTTCCGCATTAGTTCTCACTTTGAAGGTTGGATCCTCTTCAGCGAGTTTTTGTAAAGCGATGGACATCTTTTCTTGGTCAGCTTTGGTTTTTGGTTCCACGGCTTCTTCAATAACTGGATCTGGGAATTCCATCTTTTCAAGAATAACTGGGTTCTTTTCGTCACATAAGGTATCACCTGTGGTGGTATTCTTAAGTCCGACAACCGCACCGATATCTCCAGCATGAAGTTCATCAACTTCTTGTCTGTGATTACTGTGCATTAAGACAACACGAGCAATTCTTTCTTTTCCACCTTTGGTGGAGTTTAAGACGTAACTTCCTGATTTAAGTGTACCGCTATAGACACGGACATAGGCAAGTCTACCAATGAATGGGTCAGTAGCGATTTTGAAGGCTAAACAGCCAAGTGGAGCATTGTCATCTGGCTTACAAGTGACTTCGTTACCAGCTTCATCAGTGCCTTTAGCGGCAGGGATATCAAGTGGGCTAGGAAGATAATCAATAACACCATCTAATAAAAGTTGAATGTTCTTGTTCTTATAAGCACTTCCGCAGAATACTGGGTGGAATTCACCAGTTAAAACTGCTTTTCTAATAACAGATTTGATTTCTTCAACGGTTGGTTCTTCTCCTTCTAAGACTTTCATCATGAATTCATCATCGAAGGCTGCAAGAGCTTCTAATAAATCCGCTCTATGAAGTTCCATTGATTCGACCATATCTTCTGGTACAGGGACTTCTTTTGGTTCTTGGCTACCAGCTTCATAGACATAAGCTTTTCTTTCAATGATATCAACTGCACCTCTTAAGGTAGATTCAATACCGATTGGAAGTTGGACAGCTTTTGCATTAGCGCCAAGTCTTTCCTTTAAGGAACGAACACACATTTCAAAGTCCGCACCGATAGCGTCCAACTTGTTAACAAAGACAATTCTAGGAACGCCATATTTTGAACCTTGTCTCCAAACTGTTTCAGTTTGTGGTTCAACACCATTTTTACCATCTAAGACAGTGACAGCACCATCAAGAACTCTTAATGATCTTTCAACTTCAACGGTGAAGTCGACGTGCCCTGGAGTGTCGATAATATTAATTCTATTACCTTTCCAGAAAGCAGTTGTCGCTGCAGAGGTAATGGTAATACCTCTTTCTTGTTCTTGTTCCATCCAGTCCATTGTGGCGGCACCTTCGTGGACTTCGCCAATTTTATGGATCTTTCCGGTAAAGAAGAGAATACGTTCTGTGGTTGTGGTTTTACCGGCATCGATGTGAGCCATGATACCGATATTACGTGTATGAGCTAAATCAAATTCACGTGCCATAGATTTTCTCTCCTAAGATTACCAACGGTAATGTGCATAAGCTTTATTAGCTTCTGCCATTTTGTGGGTATCTTCTCTCTTTTTCACTGAAGCACCAGTGCCGTTAGCCGCATCGATGATTTCGCCCGCTAATCTTTCTTCCATGCTCTTTTCGTTTCTGAGTCTAGAATAGTTAACTAACCATCTTAAGCCTAATGTAACTTTTCTTTCTGGAGAAACTTCAGTAGGAACTTGATAGTTAGCAGCACCAATTCTTCTGACCTTTAATTCAACTTCAGGCATGATGTTGTTAATTGCGGTAGCGAAGACGTCCATTGCTGGTTTACCGGTCTTTGCTTCAATTTTGTTGAAGGCGGAATAAAGAATAGTTTGTGCTGTTCCTTTTTTGCCATCAATCATGATTTTGTTAATTAAACGTGTTACGAGTTTTGAATTGTAAATTGGATCTGGTAACACATCACGTTTACTTACGCTTCCTTTACGTGGCATCTTTCTTTCCTCCTTCTAATTATTTCGCCGCTTTTGGTTTCTTAGAACCATATAAGCTACGTCCTTGACGACGTGCTTCAATTCCGGCGCAGTCAAGTGTTCCTCTAATAATGTGATAACGAACACCTGGTAAGTCCTTAACACGGCCGCCTCTAATCATGACGGTTGAGTGTTCTTGTAAGTTATGTCCTTCACCACCAATATAGGCTGTAACTTCATAACCATTGCTTAATCTAACACGAGCGTATTTTCTTAAAGCAGAGTTTGGTTTTTTAGGGGTCATGGTACCAACACGGGTACAAACACCTCTTTTTTGGCTAGCTGCTTGGTTGGTTTCTTTTTTCTTTAAAGAGTTCCATCTTTTACCAAGAGCAGGAGCTTTTGATTTTACAGTGGCGGTTCTACGACCTTCACGGACTAATTGATTAATTGTTGGCATATATTGCTCCTTTCAATTACTTATTAGTTTTTGACTTGTGAATTTATCCACGTTACCGGGTGTGTCGGCTTCTTTCCTTAAAAAAGCGACCTCAACGGTCAACGTGCTCCAATTTCACACGCTCATATATTATATATAGGTAAAAAAATCGCGCAACAAAAAATTAAAAAAATAATAAATATTTTCCAATTTGGCATATTTTCTATCCTTAAAACTTGCCATTTTGGCATATAAAAAGCACATATTTTTGCTATTCATATGTGCTTAATTTATTACTTAATAAATCACTAACACGATGCCTTGAAGGACTAAGGATACGATCGCAAAACAAAGGCTAAAGGCGATGAATATAGGAATGAGGATTTCAATTCCTTTCATTTTGATTGCGTTAACCTGTGGGAATACTTTCTTATTTAAAGATAAAGCGAGTACAAGGAAAGTGACACCAGAGGCTAAACCAAAGGCTAGCATAATGATTCCAGGCACTTCTAGGCTACCACCACCAATGATTCTCACCATTAGTGAACCGAATAAAGCGATAAGAGTAAAAACAAAGGCAATCGCGCCAAAAACAACCATTTTAATGAGTCTAGGTTTATAAGTAGGAAGAGAACGGAAATTCTCAACAGTAATCGCTTCACTTCCACCACTAGAAGAGGCAACTGGTCCAGATACTGGTCCGCTACCTTCTTTAATTTGGTTAATAGAAGCGTTACTCACTTCTTCTAAATAGCCACCACAAAATGGGCAGTATTTGCTACCATCTGGTATTTCTTTATTACAATATTTACAAATCATATGTTAGAACCCCTTATATTTAATTTCAATATACAACATAAATATAAAAAACTGCCTAGAAATTAATCTAAGCAGTTAATAATCATAATTTTAATGTTGAGAGTATTGGATATTTTAGAATTGTATCATCACTTGTAATTAATGTCATAGATTCTTCTAACGCAGTTGCGATTAGTAGATGATCAAATGGGTCTTTATGAATATTTAAATCAATTACTTGTTTAAGCTCTACTAAATATTCATATCTAACTGGTAAAACGATATAGTCAGTATAAACAAGAGCGTTAATGATATCTTTTGCATTATATGGCATTAAATCTGGGTGTTTATTATGTTTAAGTTCAATTTCCCAGATGGAAACAATAGAAACAAAAATTTGATTTTTTTCATTGGCGATAATGTTTCTGGTTTTGTCTGATATTTTCTCATCATTAAACAACGCTCTTAAAAGAGTATTTGTATCTAATAAGTATTCCATTATAAATTAAAGTCATTAGCAATCTCTTCATCTAATTTTGGATCATCAAATCCAACTGGTAAGCTAGGTAAAATTCCAATCGCAGCACCTAATCGTTTTTTTGTTAATTCTTCACTAACAGGAACGATTTTTGCTATTTTTTTGCCTCTACGACATAAGAAAATTTCTTTTTGCTCACCACTTTCAATCATATCAACGTATTTTGACAAATTCGTTTTGGCTTCATACATGTTTACATTGCACATAACTTTATCTCCTTTCTAGTCTAGTTGACTAAGTTATCTAACAGCTTCACTTATATTATAAATGACAACACTAGAATGTAAATAAAAAACTACCCAGAAATGCATCTAGGTAGTAATTTTTATTAATAATTAAGCGTTACGAGAATTAATCTTTTCTTTAATCTCGTTAATGGCACGATCATAGTCTTCGACATATTTGTCTTTAACTTCATGCATTGTGCCTTCAACAGAGAAGTCTTTTAATAATTCATCGCTAGCTTCTTCGCTCATAAGTCCACGTCCGGCTGGAATTAAGTGTCCAGTAATGACATTTTCTTTTAAGCCGTGTAAGTGGTCAACTTTGCCCTTAATAGCAGCGTCAGTTAACACTCTAGTAGTTTCTTGGAATGAGGCCGCTGATAAGAAGGAATCAGTTTCAAGAGCGGCTTTAGTGATGCCTAAGATAAGTGGAGAGAAGACCGCTGGACGTTTGCCGTTAATAATGGCCTCGTTATTTTTCGCGGTGAAGGTATTAATAGATACACGGGTACCCGCGATCATATCAGTATCTCCAGCGTCGATAACGTAGACTTTTCTTAACATTTGTCTAACGATAACTTCAATGTGCTTATCAGAAATTCCGATATCTTGTAAGGAATAGACTTTTTGTACTTCTTTAATGATGTATTTCTCAACAGCGGTGACATCAGAAACTTCGAGTAATTTCTTAGGATCGATCGCACCTTCGGTGATCTTACCACCATTAATGACTTTGTCGCCTTTTTTAACACGTAATTTCGCACCAAAGGCGGTAGTATAAGTCTTTTCTTCTAAATCGTTACGAACGGTAACTAAATAGCAACCATTCTTTTCTTCAATCTTAGTGATAGTACCTGGAATTTCAGAAATAAGAGCTTCTCCTTTTGGGTTACGAGCTTCAAATAATTCTTGAACTCTTGGTAAACCACTAGTGATATCGCTACCAGCAACACCTCCGGTATGGAAGGTTCTCATTGTTAACTGAGTACCTGGCTCACCAATAGATTGAGCGGCCATAATACCAACAGCTTCACCAACTTGAACTTCTCTACCAGTCGCTAAGTTACGTCCATAACAGTGGATACAAACACCATCTTTAGTTTCGCAGCCAAAGAGTGATCTAATTTCCACTTCTTCAATGCCAGCATCAACGATAGCTTTAGCGCTTTCTTCGTTAATCATGGTGTTACCTTTAACGATTACTTCACCAGTTTTTGGATTAACGACATCGTTAAGAGCGTATCTACCAACTAAACGGTCATAGAGTTTCACGATAATCGCATTTCTAGAAGTATCTCTAATTTCTTTGACTTTGTAGCCGTGGTCAGTACCACAGTCGACTTCTCTAACGATAACGTCTTGAGAAACGTCGACAAGTCTTCTAGTTAAGTAACCAGAGTCCGCAGTCTTAAGCGCGGTATCAGCACCACCCTTACGAGCACCGTGGGTAGCAATAAAGAATTCAGAAACGGTCATACCTTCACGGAAACAACGTTTAACAGGAAGTTCAATGGTGCCACCAGAAGTATTAC
Source organism: uncultured Erysipelotrichaceae bacterium (assembly GCA_902800355.1). Lineage (GTDB taxonomy): Bacteria > Bacillota_I > Bacilli_A > RFN20 > CAG-826 > UBA2450. Next base: position 29,056 of record CADCEE010000009.1, read on the forward strand.
CCATAAGACCTCTCATACCCGCTAACTGTGTAATATTAGAAATATTACCACGAGCACCAGAGTCAGACATCATATAGATGGTGTTTCTTTGATCTTTATTGAATTGTTCAGTTAATTTAGTTCTAACTTCAACAAGAACTTTGTTCCAAACGTCACAGACACTCTTATGTCTTTCTTCTTCGGTTAACATACCAAGTTCGAACATTTCTTGAATTTCAGCAACTTTCTTATCGCCAGCTTCTAAGATTTCTTCTTTACCTTCAACGATATGGATATCGTCAATGGAGATAGTAAATCCTGCCACTGTTGCATATTGGAAGCCTTGATCTTTCATCTTATCAAGAACAGATGAAGTCTTTGGATTACCTTTACGGTCATATCTTTGGAAGATTTCATTAATAATCTTTCCTAAGTCTTTCTTTTTAATTGGGGCTCTAACTGGAGTCTTGGCGATAATAGCTTTAACATCACTACCACGTGGGACAAAGTATTCTTCTAAGTCTTTAGCCATATTTTCTGCTGTAACAGCGTTTAAATATGGGAAATCACTTGGGAAGATTTGGTTAAAGATAACTTTACCAACAGAGGTGATTAAATAAGAATTATTCATCTCTTCGGTAAATCCTTTTTTCATTAAAGCTTTACCTAAAATCGCAATTCTATTATGTAAATGAATTTGTTTAGTTTGATAGGCTAAGATTACATCATCAACACTACCAAAGACTTTTCCTTCACTAGCAGCGTATAATTCATATCTTTCTGCTTCTTCAGGATCAGTAGCTTTTAAAACTTTAGCTTTCTTTAAGAATTCTTCTTTAGTGGATTCTAAAGTTAAATAGTAATTTCCTAAGACCATGTCTTGAGATGGAGTAACGATTGGTTTACCGTCTTTAGGTCCTAAGATGTTATTAGAGGCAAGCATTAAGTGTAATGCTTCTTCTTGTGCCGCTTTACTTAATGGGACATGGACCGCCATTTGGTCACCATCGAAGTCAGCGTTAAAACCTGTACAAACGAGTGGGTGTAATCTAATCGCTCTTCCATCCACTAAACGTGGTTGGAAAGCTTGAATACCAAGTCTATGTAAAGTAGGGGCACGGTTAAGAAGCACTGGGTGCTTACCAATAATTTCTTCAACGATATCTAAAACGGCTGGATCATAACGGTCAATAATCTTGTCCGCAGTCTTATGCGCGTTCGCGATACCTCTTTTTAATAATTCACAAGCGATAAATGGTCTTAATAGTTGAACTGCCATTTCTCTTGGTAAACCACATTCATACATTTTTAAGAATGGGCCAACCGCGATAACAGAACGTCCAGAATAGTCAACACGTTTACCGAGTAAATTTTGTCTAAATCTACCTTGTTTACCTTTTAATCCAGAGGATAAAGATTTAAGTGGTCTTCCTCCTGGGCCAGTAACTGGCTTATTTCTTCTACCATTATCAATTAACGCATCAACAGCTTCTTGAAGCATACGTTTTTCGTTCATTAATAAGACAGCAGGAGAATTCATATCGATTAATTTCTTTAAACGGTTGTTACGAGAAATCACTCTACGATATAAATCATTTAAGTCACTTGTGGCAAATCTTCCACCATCAAGTTGTAACATTGGTCTTAAATCAGGTGGAATCACTGGAATGACATCAAGGACCATCCATTCTGGTTTATTATCAGAATGACGGAAGGCCTCGATGACTTCTAGTCTTTTAGTTAACTTCGCTCTATTAGAGGAAGTAGAATTTTTAATTCTACGGGAGATTTCTTCTCCTTCAGCGTCTAAATCGATTTCAGCGAGTAAGCGTTTAATCGCTCCAGCACCTTCCGAGAATTCAGCACCTGTAAATTTACGAATGAAGTTATAGCAGGTTTGGAAGTCAAAGACTTCGTTATGATTTTCAAGTCTAGCAATGAGTTCTTCACTTCTAGCAAAATCATCACTACCTGGAATTAAGCCCCATTCTTCACCTTTTTCTTGGATTTCTTTTAAAACTGGAATAAAGATTTCTCTACCGTTTTTCTCATTAATGAATTCACGGTATTGGAGCATAGTGCTCTTTCCAGGATTTAAACAGATGTGAGCGGCGTAATATGCCACTTCTTCTAAGTGTTTAGGAGAAACATCTAAAAGTAATCCAATACGGCTAGGAATACCTTTTAAATACCAAATGTGGGTACATGGGCTAGCAAGTTCAATGTGGCCCATTCTATCTCTTCTAACTTCTTTAGAGATAACTTCAACACCACATTTTTCACAAACGACACCGGCATATCTAATTTTCTTATATTTACCACAGTGACATTCGTAGTCTTTGGCAGGTCCAAAAATCTTTTCACAATATAAACCTTGCATTTCTGGTTTTTGGCTGCGGTAGTTGATGGTCTCAGGTTTTAAAACTTCACCATGGGACCAGCTTCTAATAGTGTCAGGAGAAGCTAAACCAACTTTAATCGCGGATAATTTCTTTACGTCAAACATTGTTATTTTCTCCTTTCATTATTCTTCACTACTACTGGTGGACATAGAAGTCATTGAGACTTCTTCGTCGATTCCAGTTTCTACATTAGCCTCTTCACCGACTAAGTTTCTTAAAGATGTGTTAATCTTTCTTTCTTCTTTATCAGCTTCTTTAGCTAAGGCGTCCATATCGATTGAACGACCTTCGTTATCAAGAAGTTCCACATTCATCGCTAAGGATTCTAATTCTTTTACTAAGACCTTGAAGGCTTCTGGGATACCAGCTTTTGGAAGTGGTTGATCCTTAATAATCGCTTCATAGGTCTTTCTTCTTCCAACACGGTCATCAGATTTAACGGTAATAATTTCTTGTAAGACATGGGCAGCGCCATAAGCTTCAAGAGCCCAGACTTCCATTTCACCAAATCTTTGACCACCGTTTTGCGCTTTACCTCCAAGAGGTTGTTGTGTCACTAAGCTATATGGGCCAGTAGCACGAGCGTGTAACTTATCATCGACCATGTGGACGAGTTTAATCATATACATGACGCCAACAGTGATTCTTTCATCAAATTTTTCACCAGTGCGGCCGTCATATAAGACGGTTTTACCATCTTTTGCCATACCTGCTTTATCCATCATCTCGAAGATTTCTTCGTTGGTGATGCCGTCAAATACAGGGGTAGCAATCTTATATCCTAATTTCTTAAGAGCCATACCTAAATGGACTTCTAAGATTTGTCCGATGTTCATACGAGATGGAACACCGAGTGGGTTTAACATGATATCAACAGGAGTGCCGTCTGGGAGGAATGGCATATCACATTCTGGTAAAATACGGGAAATAACACCCTTATTACCGTGACGTCCAGACATCTTATCACCTTCAGAGATTTTTCTCTTTTGGACGATATAGACGGTGACAACTTCGTTGACTCCTGGTGGGAGTTCGTTATCTTTGGCCTTTTCTTCTCTTTTACGAATTTTCACATCAAGAACAATACCTGCTCCACCATGAGGAACTCTTAGAGAGGCGTCTTTACCTTCGTTAGTCTTTTCTCCGAAGATGGCCATTAATAATTTATCTTCTGGGGTTGGTTCAGTTTGTCCACGTGGAGTAACTTTACCAACTAAAATGTCTCCTTCTTTAACTTCAGTACCAACGACAACAATACCTCTACTATCTAAGTGAGCTTTGGCGTCTAGTCCGACGTTAGGGACATCCGCAGTAATTTCTTCATCACCAAGTTTTGGAATGGAACGGCATTCACAGTCATATTTTTCAATATGAATGGATGTATAGACATCGTCTTTAACGAGTCTTTCTGACATAATAACCGCGTCTTCATAGTTATAACCATTCCAAGTCATGAAGGCGATGGTCACGTTTTGACCTAAAGCAAGGTCACCGTTTTGCATAGCAGGTCCATCAGCGATAATTTGTCCTTTACGAACTTTGTCGCCAACTTTAACAATGCTTACTTGATTAATACAAGTACCTTGGTTACTACGTTCAAATTTTTGTAAGTGATAGGTAATAGGTTCAGAAGCACCTTTTGGTAACACTTCAATGGTTCTACTATCGGTGTAAGTGACAACACCTTCGCTAGCAGAGACCACTGCTAAACCTGAATCTCTAGCCACTTGATGTTCTAAGCCAGTTCCAACAAGTGGGGCGTGAGGTCTAAGAAGTGGTAAAGCTTGACGTTGCATGTTACTACCCATAAGAGCACGCATGGTGTCATCATTCTCTAAGAATGGAATGCTACCAGCAGCAATTGAAACGACTTGTTTTGGGCTAACGTCAACGAAGTCTACTTCTTCTTTTCTGGCTAAAATATTTTCACCTTTATATCTTGCGACAACGACATCATCTAAGATTTCGCCAGTCTCGGATAAGTGAATATTAGCTTCAGCAATTTTATAGTCCCACTCTTCATCTGCGGAAAGATAAACACTATCTTCAGCCTTGGATAAGACTTTATGTGTTTTATGATCCACTGGACGATATGGGGTTTCAATAAATCCATAATTATTAACTTTCGCGTATGTCGCTAAGTTATTAATAAGACCGATGTTTTGACCTTCAGGAGTTTCAATAGGACAGATTCTGCCATAGTGCGAAACGTGAACGTCACGAACTTCAGTAGATGCTCTATCTCTAGTTAATCCACCAGGACCTAATGCGGATAATCTTCTTTTATTAGTTAATTCCGCGAGTGGATTTGTTTGATCCATGAATTGAGATAATTGGCTAGATGCAAAGAATTCTCTAATAGAGGCAACTAATGGTCTAGGATTAATTAAAGCCTTAGGCTTCACGTTTCCTAAATCAGAAATAGACATCTTTTGTTGAACAGTCTTAAGCATCTTGGCTAAACCAACTCTAAATTGATTTTGAATTAATTCACCAACACATCTAATTCTTCTATTTCCTAAGTGGTCGATATCATCACAGCTACCAAATCCGTCTTGGACATTTAAGAAGTATGAGAAAATCGCAACGATATCACAAATATTAACGTGTGTACATGTGTTATTTAAATCAGTACCAATAACAATCGAGACTTTTTCTTTCTTGTCATTGTTATAGACTTTAACAACATTGACTTTACCGTTATTATCGAGTTTTTCGTTAATCTTTAAGACTCTTAAATGCGCACCTTGTTCAAAGAAATCTTCATTACGTAAAGCTTCAACATCTTCAACAGATAATTGATGACCTTTCTTAAATCTAATTTCTCCATCCGCGGACACTAAGTCTTCGGCTAAGATACGGTTTGGTAAACGGTTATAGATACCGAGTTTTTTAATAAATTTATATCTACCAGCGCGGCCTAAGTCATAACGTTTCTCATCAAAGAATCTTTGGACTAAGAAGTTAACTGTACCTTCTTCAGTAATTGGCTCACCTGGTTTCATCTTTCTAAAGATATCCACTAAAGCGGCTTTTGAAGATTTGATTTTGTTTTCTTCTTCTTTTTCTAAAGTATTTCTTAAGGCTTGAGATCCACCAAAGAGTTTTAAGATATCATCACTACTTTCAAAGCCTAAGGCTCTTAATAAAGTAGTCGCATGAATCTTTCTTTGTCTATCGATTCTGACGCTTAACATATCTTTAGCATCAGATTCGAATTGTAACCAAGTACCTCTACCAGGAATTAAGTCAGCTTCGTATAAGAATTTACCGGCTTTAAATTCTTTAGATAAATAGGCACCAGGAGATCTCACTAATTGAGAAACAATAACTCTTTCTGCACCATTAACAATGAATGTTCCACTATTAGTCATTAAAGGTAAATCACCCATAAAGACTTCAGATTCTTGAATTTCTCCAGTTTCTTTATGGATTAATCTCACCATGATGTACATAGGGACGTTATATGTTAAGTCTCTTTCTTTACATTCAAGGTAAGTGTGTTTAGCTTCACCTAAACGAATTGATAAATATTCAATAGTTAATGTGCCAGTATAGTTTTCAATTGGAAATGATTCTCTAAAAACTTCGTCTAATCCCTTTTCTAAAAATTCAGCGTAACTCTTAGTTTGAATTTCCACTAAATTTGGAAGTGGGAGATCACCAGAAATCTTGGAGTAATCATATCTTCCGTTATTAATTTGTTTTAGTTCAGTAATATTTCTGGACATTATAATGGCTCCTTTTCGATAAAATATTTTTAGTTCACTTAGTGGCCTTGATTATCCAATAGCCTTTTTCTTTATGAAGCACAGAAACGTTTTCAAATACCGTTTCAATGTATTTGAGAGCGCTCTCCGCTCCTTGCTTACGTCTAATCACCACATATAGCGAACCGCCATCAATTAAGTAGTGCTTACTCTCCTTATACATTTGGTAGGTAACGATTTTACCAGCCCTAATTGGAGGGTTCACAACAATTGAATCATATGGTCCTTCAATCTTTTCATAGATGTCACTTTGAAGGAAGGTGACTCGATTTGTTAAATTCAATCGTTCACCGCTCTTTGACGCTAGAGCGAGTGCGCGCGAATTAATATCGGCAAGATCCACTCTTGCCTGTTTTGAATTTAAAGCTAGTGTTAATCCGATTGGACCATAACCACACCCTAAATCCAAGATCCTCCCGTCTAGATGAAGAGGAAGTAATACCTTAAGAAAGATATACGACCCTTCATCGATTCGAGATTTGGAAAATACTCCATTATCGGTATAATAGGCATACTCTTGACCATATAAAGAGAACTTAATCTCTTTAATATTTGATTCCGAAGTTGGAACCTCGTCAAAATAATGACCCATTAATACCTCTAGAGTTTATTTGCGAAGTTAAATTATTTAATTTCGACTTCAGCGCCAGCAGCTTCGAGAGCTTTCTTGTGCTCTTCAGCTTCAACTGGGGAGATGTGTTCTTTAACAGCAACAGGAGCTGCATCGACCATCTTTTTGGCATCCATTAAGCCTAAGCCAGTGATAGCTTGGACAGCCTTGATGACTGGGACTTTAGATGCACCAGCAGATTTTAAGAATAAGCTAACTTCGGTTGGTCCTTTAGCAGCTTCTTCTTCAGCAGGGGCAGCAGCAGCAACGGCCACAGGGGCAGCAGCAGTGACACCAAATTCTTCTTCAACAGCTTTGACTAATTCATTTAATTCGAGAACAGTCATTTCTTTTAAGCTGGCGATAATTTCTTCTTTTGTTAATTTAGCCATTTTTCTTTTCCTCCTAAATTGGCATTATTTTGCATCCGCAACAGCCTTAACAGTGCAGGCAAATTGACGGACTGGTGCTTGTAAGCACGATAATAACATGGCAAGTAGACCTTCTCTACCAGGTAATTTAGCAATTTCTTTGACACCACTTGCATCAGCAAATTTTCCTTCAAAGACGCCACCCTTGATATTAAGAGAGTCTCCATATCTTTTTGCGTATTTAGCAAGCACTTTGGCAGCACTATTAACTTCTTTTGAGAAGAAGATAGCGTTAGGACCACTTAAAACTTGCTTTAAGTCAGCGTAACCGAGTTCATCAGATGCACGTTCCACAAGAGAATTCTTGTAAACATTCATAGATGCACCTTCAGCACGTAAGGCTCTTCTTAATTCTTGGATTTGTTCCACGGTTAATCCGCGGTATTCAGCAACCACAAGAGCAGAACTATCCTTAGCCTTGGAAACGATTTCACTAACTGTTTCTTGTTTCGCTAATAAGACATCCTTATTCATGTTTTGACCTCCTTTTCAATTTGTTTTTTGTTTTGAGGCTCCAATATACAGTGAGAATAAATGCTTTATTTCTTCTTCACCTCGGTAACATTATTAAGACTCCACGTCCGTTACTGTCTTGGGTATATTAGAATCTAGTTTAATTAACGACCATCAAATGTGAAGTGGATAGCTGGGCCCATGGTCGTATGGATGACCGCATTTTTCACATAGGTACCTTTGACTGAAGCTGGTCTAGCCTTTAATAAAGCGTCAACTAAGGCATGTAAATTTTCTTCAATCTTCTTTGCTTCAAAGCTCACTCTGGCAATAGAAACATGCATATTTGCTTCTTTGTCAACACGGTATTCCACTTTACCGGCTTTGATTTCTTTAATTGCTCTTGCGATATCTGGATTGACGGTACCAGTCTTTGGATTTGGCATTAAGCCTTTAGGACCTAATACACGAGCAACTCTACCGATAACAGGCATCATGTTTGGTGTAGCAACAATGACATCATAATCAAACCACCCACCGGCGATTTTATCGATCATTTCTTGTCCACCAACGAAGTCTGCACCAGCAGCTTTAGCGTCTTCAACTTTGTCAGTAATGGCTAACACAGTTTTGGTTTTACCATTTCCATGTGGAAGGATGAGAGTTCCTCTGACTTGTTGATCAGCTTGTTTTGGATCGACATTGAGTTTAAATGAGACATCGACTGTCGCATCAAATTTGACAGTAGAAGTTTCTTTGACGAGTTTCACTGCTTCTTCAACAGTGTATAACTTACTGGCATCCACTTTAGCTAAAGCGGCAACATATTTCTTACCCTTTTTCATAGTGTTCTCCATTAGTCGTCAACGACAATTCCCATATTACGAGCACTACCTTCAATGATTTTCATAGCCGCTTCAATGTCATTAGCGTTTAAATCAGGTAATTTGTACTCAGCAATCTCTTTGAGTTTGGCTCTAGAGATATGACCCACGACTGATTTGCAACCAGTAGCAGATCCTTTTGCAATTCCAGCAGCCTTTAATAATAATGGGGCAACTGGAGTAGTTTTGATGACAAAGTCACAAGACTTGTCTTCATAAGCAGTGATGATTACTGGAACGATTTCTCCACGTCTATCAGCAGTCTTGGCGTTAAAGTCTGTACAGAATTTCGCCATGTTAATGCCGGCAGAAGCGAGTTTTGGTCCTGGTTTAGCTTCGCCACCAGGGAGTTCCATCTTCAACACTTTTGCGATTTTTTTACTCACGTGACTTTCCTCCTTTTTTAAGATTGTCCGTGCCGTGGTATGAGTGAATCACCACTCTTCCACAGGCTTTACACGTGCAACACACTCTCTCATACGTGTGAAGGCAACATGCTTGTACATACTATCAAAATTACGCATACCAGCGCAAGCACTTTTTAATTTATTTTTTTAGAATGATAGTTCCATGAGAAGGACAAAATTGAAGGATAAACAAATATATTTTACATGTAAAATATTTTTATGCTATAATTTCGACATAAATATAAGCAAATTTGCTTTTATTTTTGCTAAGAGTATAATACAAGCAGATTAATATGAAGAGCGAAAGAAAGTCCAAAGGTAAACAAGTATCTCCATATCTATTAGTCATTCTCTCATTCGTGGGAGTCATTTTCTTTGGCTCATTTTTATTAACCCTTCCATTTGCCCATCAAGACGGTAACTGGGGTAACTACATGGACGCTTTATTCCATGCTACAAGTGCAACCTGTGTTACTGGCTTATCAACATACGCTAATGGCATAGGAAATGAGCTCACTTTATTTGGTCAAATTGTCATGCTTGTGATGATTCAAATTGGTGGTCTTGGATTTATTACAATTCTCACATTCTTTGTATCTTTAATACAAAAGAAGTTACTTTTTAAAGATAGATATATGCTCGCTCAAGCGGTTAATTCCACCTCTATTGCCGACGTTGGAAAATTCGTAAGAAGAGTGATTATTATTGTTTTCACCGCTGAGACTATCGGCTTTGGTTTAGGCTTACCTGTTTTCTTAAATGTTCCAGGCTATACTACTGGCCAAGCTATTTGGGCGTCTGTATTTACTTCTGTATCTGCCTTTAATAATGCAGGATTTGATATCTTTGGTTCCACAAGTTTAATTAGAGAAGCTGGCACTATCATGAGTACCCTTCCTGATTGGGCATACTACTACATGCAAGCCTATATCATGATTCTTATTATCATGGGTGGCTTATCATTCCTTACAATTATCGAAATTACTTTCTTTAGAAAGAAATTTAGACAAATGTCATCCTTTGCCAAAATCACATTATTGATGACAGGATCTTTAATCGTATTAGGCTTTGGTATTTTGATGTTAACAGATGGTATAAGTGGCAATATAACCCCGCTAGAGGCGTTATTCCAAAGTGTTACTACAAGAACTGCTGGATTCTCCACATTTAATCAAGCCACTTTATCTCCTGGAGGCAAAACAATGAGCTGCGTTTTAATGTTCATTGGTGGCTCTCCAATTAGTACAGCTGGTGGTATTAAAACCACCACCATCTTTGTTTTATTCCTTTGTTTCGTAAGATTTTTACAAGGAAGAAAAGTATCCGCATTTAAACGTGAATTTACGAATTCATCCATTATTAAAACTATGACTTTAGTGTTCTTATCAGTTGTCGTTTTATTAGTCGGATATGTCTCTATTGCTTCTTTTGAAAGAGGCAACCCAGCCGCTACCACAGACTCAGTGTTATATGAAACATTCTCTGCGTTTGGTACAGTCGGTTTAACCGAAAACTTCACCACTACAGGTTTAGCTATCGGTAGTAAAATTACACTTTGTTTATTAATGTTCTTTGGAAGATTAGGACCAATTACTTTATTCCAAATTTTCCAAACAAATCTTGATAATGAGAAAAACACCCACTATCGAGAAGTTCCAACAGATGTTATTATAGGTTAGGAGGAAATCTCTATGGCACACAAATCATTCGCAGTCATTGGACTAGGACAATTCGGAAGATCTATCGTTAAAGAATTAGCGGATAACGGAATGGACGTTATCGCTATTGACAATAACGAACAAATCGCTAAAGAAGTTGCGGTGGATTTACCAACCACATTTATCGCCGATAGTACCGATGAAAAAGCATTAAAAGAATTAGGAGTAGGAGAAGTTGATGCTGCTATTGTCGCCTTTGGCGATAATCAAGAAGCTAGTGTTTTAACTACTGTTATTTTAAGAGAATTAGGGGTTAAAAATATTATCGTCCGTGTTGATGATGACTACTATGTTCCAATTATGAAAAAATTAGGAGCGACTGAAGTTATCACTCCTCAAAAAGCAGCTGGATCTGCTTTAGCAAATCGTATCGGTAATGAAGACTTCCAAGAATACTATAAATTAGATAATAAATACTCAGTTGTCTCTATTATCATTAATCCAGGTTTCTTCCCACAGACATTAAAAGATATGAATCCAAAAAATGTTTATGGAGTTAACGTTGTCTTAATTAGAAGAGCAAATAAATCCTTTGTCCCTGGCGGTAATGATTCTTTACTTCCAGATGATATTGTCTACGTTGTTGGTACCTCTAAAGAAATCTATGCCTTTAGAGAAGCTATTAACGGCAACAAAGCGAAAAAGAAATAATCAACATTATTCTTCAAGAATAAAGCGACTCGATTGAGCCGCTTTTTTTATTCTAATACTAGATGCTTTTTAAGAATCTCTATCTCATTATTTTTTAAAGAATATTTATGAGATAGTTTATCGAAATTATCCTTAATAACAGCGACTGTTTTGTTAACTATCTCTTGAGCTTCAACTTCCGTTAGACGGAACTGTTTATATAGTTTAATAACATCTTTAAGCTTTAAGAAAGTGTGCGATTCATCGATCTTAAGGACATGACTTTTATCGTGAACACTAATAGTTAAATCAAACGCAGGTGATAAATCCCAACCATTTTTATTATAAATAAATCCATGGTTTCTTAAGTGATCATCAGTGTTATTAATCGCAATATTAAAAACAATACGTTTATATAATTCCTTTAGATTAGCATTCACGTTTTGACAGCGTGAAACGATTAAACTAGCGATGTCTAAATAAGAATATATGTCGTCGCCTTTAATCGCCCCTAATAGGCATAGCGCACTCGCATAATGTATACGCTTATCTAATTCTCTATCAAATCTTTTACTTAAGAAGGTTGAACCATATTTAGATAACTTCATGAGTTTTGCTTCAGGGACCTTAATATCACATAGCTTAGCTAAATCATGGACCACCATTTCCATCGCTCCAACATCAAAGTCATCGTTCTTATTAGGGAATTTAGCGATATAAACAGTTTTATCATTATCAAAAACATTACATTTAGGTCTAGCGCCACCTAAAGAAGAACCAGGAGAAAACAATAAATCTAATTCTTCATCAGACAGCTCATCATCAACCTTAATGGCAGCTTGTTCTAATTTATTAATATACATAATAGGAGGGATATTGGTGTTTCTAGTTGAAAGATAAACACCATTCTCATCCATAATTCTAATCGCACCAGTACGATAGATATCACTTATGCCAGTGAGATAATCTATAACATATAACTTATCAATATCTCTTTTATGTGCATCACTTAAGATAAGTTTTCTTCCCCATCTATCTGGAAGAGAATCTTCTAAGAAACTAAAAGTTTCTCTTTTGCTTGATGGGTATTGTCTTCCAAGAGTTAAAAGTAAATCAGGATCAAAAAATTTATTAATATTATCAGATGATAAAAATGAGGGATTAAATTCAAAAGAATGTACTTCTTTGCCACTAACAAAACTGACAAATAAAGTACCAATAATATTTGCCTTATCTTCTAAACAAATAAAATATTTTCTTTCTGCATCAGCTTTCATCTTTTTCTCACTCTTCTACGTTCTTTTAAACCCAAGTCTTGAATAGTTCTTCCTAATACATCATCTTTAGCAACAAGGAGTAAATCATCTTCAAGTCCACCTAATGCTTGTAGCACCATAGCATAGCTACCAATAGAAACGCTTGGGGAACCATTCTCAATTTGCCATAAGGTCATTCGAGAAATGTCGGCCTTTTCACAAACTAAACTTGTAGGCATATTTCTTCTTAGTCTTGCTAATCGAATTTGAGACCCCATTTCTTTAAGAATTCTTTCGGTTGCAATAGTCATTGTGGGCACGTGTTTCATATTTCTACTCCTAACGTTTTATATCTTAACACACTAATATGTTTATTGTCTATTTTTTCAAACATTAACTATAGATTTTTTGAGATATAAAAAATCCCCGCATAAAGCGAGGATATTTAATCTAAATAATATATTAGATCTTATCGATTTCTGAGAAGTCGACTTCCACCCTGGTAGGTCTACCAAAGAAGACTGTTTCAAGTTCAACTGCACCAGTTTCCTTATTGATAGAAATAATTCTACCTTCGGTACCTTCAAGAGTGCCGTGAATAACCTTAACATAGTCACCTTCAGAGTATCTGTCATACATTGACTCATCAACCATGCCCATTCTCTTAAGGACTGGTTCAATTTGTTCTCTAGGAACTGGGAATGGTTTTGTACCTTTACCAGCAGATCCAACGAATCCAGTGACACCTGGAGTGTTTCTAACAATATACCAAGCATAGTCAGTCATAATCATTTCTACGAAGACATAACCTGGATATAAGTTTTTCATTCTAGTTTTACCAGTTGGTAAACCATCTTTCATCACCGGAACTTCTTGTTCAACAACGATAATTCTGAAGATTAGATCTTCAAGGCCCATAGATTCCACACGTTTTTGTAAGTTATAAGCAACTTTTCTTTCGTGAGTGGAATAAGTAGAAACCACATACCAGGCTTTATCACCTAGTTTAACTTCTTTACTAGCTTGTGCTTCATCAGCGATATCAGTATTTGTATCGGAGAAGGCTGTTTTCTTATCTACCATTATTTTTTCCTCCTAAATTAAATGCCTTTAAAAGCATCACTTAAGATGTCAATTAATTGCTTACCTGCTAAATCTTCTGCGAAGAGTAATAATCCAGTAACCGCTGCGATAATAACAACAACAATGATTGATGGAATTAATACTTCTCTTTTTGGCCAACGTACTCTTTTGCCTTCTTTAACAACGCCGGCGAAATATTTTTTAAGTCCCATTATCTGAGCCTCCTATTTACTAGCCTTATGAAGAGTTTGCTTATTACAGTTTTTGCAAAACTTCATGAGTTCTAATCTTTTACCATTAGATTTGTTCACTGTCGTTACATAGTTTCTTGCAAGACATTCGGAGCAAATTAAAATTACTTTTTCTCTCATCTCTGGCCTCCGCTATGTGAATTACAGTGTCACTACTATATCACTAGGAATTTTTGATGTAAACAACAAAAAAAGTACTATTTCAGCACTTTTATAGATAAAAACAAGTATTTGAAGGTTAATTACTTAATAACTTTTTGATTCTTTAAAATATAAAGAACGGAAATAGCTGTTGCGCCTACTAAAGCTACTACAGTAGCAATAACAATAATCGAAGATTGATCTAATTTTTGCTTCTCTTCTTTGACCTTTTGGTGGTTTGGATAATATTTATTTACTAAAGTTTTAATGACTTGTCCAATTGTGTAACCATCATCATAACCGTCTGGTTGGTCGTTGACATATTCCCTTTCCTCACTATCTAAAAGTAGATAATGTTGATAATACATTTCTCTAAAATCTTTTTCGGTAATGTCACAAACTGCAGGATGAGTTGCTACAAATCCTTCCCAATAATCTAAGAAAGGATGCTCCTCAGTGTTTCTAATTGCATAGGAAATTGCCGGGGTTTTTACATCAATTACGTCAGTTTTGACGGAATTTTTGCTAAACGCCCCAAACATCATAGGAACTAGTAATAAAGGGAGAATGAGCTTTTTCATATTATCCTTTTTGCTTAATCAATTTATTTGATAGATACATTATATACGAAACTAAGAAAGTATTTAATGGGATATTGAAAAAAGCTACGATAATTTGAGATACCAAAATAATTATAAATGTCGATCCAGAAAAGGCCCACCACTTCATTAATACCCCAAAAGCGACCATGATAGTCATTTCAATAACAAAGCAAGCAAACCCAATAGAGGTAACATTTATATTAATCTCGCGTTTTTTGAAATATTTTGAGACAAATATTTGAGTAAATAAAGTTAATAATAGTAGGATAAAAGAACCGACAGGTATTAAAATTCGATAAACAAGGGCTAAATCAACTTGATAATCAAGCGCAGAAAATAGAGTTAAACCAATTAATAACAAAGTAAAAACCACTACTTCGATTATTAGCATTACGCGCTCATTCTTAACTACTTGAAATAGTTTATAAATAAAGAAGCTAGCAAAGCCTAATAAAGCATAAATAAAAGTGATTTGAAAAAATGGCGCTGAACCAAACATTTTTGGATCAAATATATAAAAGCCAACAATATCACTAGCGGCCCCAACTAATAAACCAAACCATGGGCCTAACAAAATAGATGAAAAGATAATTAAAGCTGGTCCACCAAAAGAAATACGAACAAAAGGTAAAACCGGAATATAGTTAACCGCAAAGATTTTTTGAAATAAAGCAATAAGGATAATAAAAATGCCCGCAAGAGCAATTTTTTGTACCATAGATAGTTGATAGATACGTTTAAATCTCACCATTGTTAATCTCTTTTTTTACTAAGTTAGCAAATGCTAAACTGCCAGTAATTAAAATAACATCTTCTGGATATGTCTCTTTTAAAGACTTAATCAAGGCAATATGATTACTATTAAACTTATAATCTTCTAGATATAAGAAATAATCGCTTTCTTCTCTGGCTCTAATGTGATTAAACGTTGTTAATAATAATTCTCCTAATAAACCAATCTCTGGAAGCATAGCTGTAATATTTTTATCTTTAAAAGATGCAAAAACTACGTGGATAGTTTTATCAGGAAACACTAGTTCCATATCTTTTCTTAATTTTGCTATTGCGTCTGGATTATGGGCCCCATCAATTACAATAGTTGGTTGTCCTTTAATTATATTAAATCTACTATCCAATGTAGACTTTCTTAATCCCTCAAAAATAGCAGCCTCATTAACTGGATAATCACTTTTAAGAATATTTATTGCTTCAATAGCAATAGAGGCGTCCAAGACGCTAGAAAGAGACTTAGAAGGGACAATTAATCCTTCATAAGGAAGATAATCAAATAAATATCCTTCTTCAGTTAACTGAAGAGCGTGATAATGGTCAACTTTATATATCTTACTCTTAGTGGATTTAACTTTGTTCACTATTACATCTAAAGCGTCCCCTTCGATTTCCCCAATTAATAAAGGTACTTCATTTTTAATGATGCCAGCTTTATGAAGCGCAATCTCACTAATAGAGACACCTAAGAAATTAGTGTGCTCACTAGAAATATTGGTGATGATACTTAAAATTGGCTTAAAGATATTAGTAGCGTCCACTTCTCCACCCATACCGCATTCAATCACTGCGATATCGACTTTTTGATCGATAAAATATTTAAAAGCGATAAAGGTAATAATTTCAAAAGAAGATAAATTAAATTTATCAAAATATTTCTTATATTCTTTGAATATCTCTTCTACATAACTAAGAGGAATATATTCATTATTCACCCTTATCATATCTAACATTGATTCATAACAAGGAGATAAGAATAATCCAACTTTTCTTCCACTAGAGATATAGATGTTATTGATATAGTTACAAGTACTACCTTTACCGTTAGTCCCGGTCACATGAATTGAAGGAATATCATATTTAAAAGAAATCTTTTTTAAAAAAGAATCAAAATTATCTCTTTGATAATCATTACGGTTATAAGCACTAATATTTTCTAAAACGCTCATTTTATAAACCTTTGTCTAACTCTCTTTGTAAATCTCGTTTTTTAATCGTCTCGCGCTTATCATAGTTCTTTTTACCTTTCGCTAATGCAATTTCTACTTTAGCTTTGCCTTTTAAGAAATATATTTTAGTAGGAACAACTGTATAGCCTTCGGTTTTAATCTTTTGAGCTAACCATCTAATTTGATGTTTATGTAAAAGAAGCTTTCTATTTCTTAAAGGGTCATGGTTAAATAAGTTCCCATGATCATAAGGCTTAATATACATATTAATTATTTCAGCTTCTTGGTTTCTAATAACTATATAAGAATCGTTTATTGTCGCCCCAGTCACTCTTAAAGATTTTATTTCTGTGCCTTTAAGCTCAATTCCAGCCTCCATGAAGTCACTTAAGAAATAATTGAAATGCGCTTTTTTATTGCTAGCAATAAGTTTAGTCCCTGCGCTTTTCATTATAATCTCCTAAACGGTCCTTTAAGACGTCTAACTTCATCGAGTACATAAGTGATTCATTATAAGCATTAACAAAAGCTTTTTGATCTTTAAATGGCACTAGATAACTTGCTAAATAGAAGGCCACTAAAGCAATAACTCCATATAAGATATAAGTAATTGGCGAAGCTAATTCTAAATAATCTAAAGCAAAGATGCTACCGGTGATAATAATTCCTACTCCAATAAAGCCCATGAACGAATTCTTAGTCATACCCACTAAAGTAGATAAGTAGTTTTTAAATTTCATATAATAGGCATTATCCATTCCGCACCTTTTCCAAACCAAGTATGATGGAAATAATATCGTAAGGCTAAATAGACTACTGGGCTAGCCACTATTAAGAAATTAAGCGTACTTAATATAGCGGCCGCTTTTCTAGAATGGTTTTTAGCAATGCAAGAAATAATAAATGGTACGAATAAAGCACAAATGAATAAAAGCACGATAATATTAATTAATAAATACATGCCGTGCCTATTATCTCTAAATAGAGGGAAGACAAATAAGGCCGCAGTAACGGCAATTAATGCCATAAATAATTTGGCTAATGATTTACTAATCGCACTAGTAGGCATAGGTTTAGGTTTACTTACTTCTATAGCGTCATCTCCTAGTCGAGGATGTCTATAGTGCTTCCATTTATTCATGACTGGCAAATAGAAGAAAGCTGCCATTAATAAACCTATAGTTCCAGTTCCTAAAAACATAATGCTTTCCATAACCGCATAACCTAGTAAAGACAAACCAATGAGAATAAAAATAAGGGCAAACCTAGGATCTTTTTTGAGTAGACGGATAAAACAGTAGAAGTAATAAACAATGAATAAGAAAAGGAATAAAACTCCTAATACACCAAAATTCATTAAGGCTTGAATATAACCTGAATGAGCAGACAAGGTCAGCATAGGATTTCCTCTATAAGCGTTCCAGAAGCCACCGATAATGTGATTGGAATTTTTAAATCCAAATCCAAATAACAGATTAAGTGGGTGCTCCCCGATATAATATATTGAATTTTGCCAAGTAAAGGTTCTATCGCTTAATGTTCCATATTTAGCAACAGCAAAATTATTATAGATAAATTTAAAAAACAAAGATAATCCACCTAAGTCATAATTAAGACTGCACACAAATAAGGTGACGGCAACAACAAAGAAACTAAGGTAAATGGTAAGTAAAACTAAACCTCTAGCGCGACTTTTTCTAATAACAAAAATAATCTCAATTAAGAAATAAATAGCTAACGAAGAAAACATAACGGCTACTGCAGTAAGAGAAGCCACAACACAAACAAAGAAGCCTAAATATAAAATCACAATATAGGAGAAAACATTCTTCTTAAAGTAATTAAGTGCAAAGCAAGAATAGATGCCTAACAAAAGCATCAAACTAAACATATTTGGATTCCAGAATAAAGAATTAATAAATACTGGTAATCCCTTTGCGGATAAGTTAAATATGATGGCATCAAATTCTTTAATCCAAGAGTAAACAGTCGCAAATAAACATATAGCGATAATAATGACGTAGAAAACTTTAAGTTTCCTGATAGAAGGATGATTTTTATTAAAATAAAATAGGAGTGAATATATAGCGAGTAAATAAGTCATTAAAGATAAAGTTTGAATAATCTTATCCCAATTAGTAACGTGATATTCAAAATGCTTCAATCCGTCTAAGGTAACACCTGAGAACTGCCATATCGCTATACACCCTGCCATAAAGCAAATCATTAATACTGAGGCTAAAACATAATCTAGAGAGACTTTGTTCTTTATATGCTCAATAAGGAAATACGATAAATAGCATCCCATCGCTAAAGTAAAGTACATGAAAAATAAGGCGCTCGATAATGAACTGGTAGGATTGCTTGATAGAAATCCTACATCCTCTAAAATGAGGCAGGTTGCAAATATCGCAACGTATAATAATATATTGGACAATGTAAATTTTAATTTACCCATTCGAATATGATTATAATGATATGCGCTCTAATTGTCTAATTATTATTTAATAATTGTTTAATTAGTGTTTTTATTGAAAAAATCAAAAAAAGAAGCGTTA
Source organism: uncultured Erysipelotrichaceae bacterium (assembly GCA_902800355.1). Classification (GTDB taxonomy): domain Bacteria; phylum Bacillota_I; class Bacilli_A; order RFN20; family CAG-826; genus UBA2450. The sequence goes on from CADCEE010000009.1 coordinate 48,189, forward strand.
AGGGGGATTAACGCTTCTAAGGGGATTTATAAGATACTAGATCTTATACAATTAATTGGGAGACAACTTCTTCTACTTTTGCTCTATCGCAATTAAAGGAAATTGCGAATTCATCGAATAAAATCGATTCAGCATCTTTTAACATTTGTAAATCAGTAGGGCCTAATTTAACAAGTTGTCCGTGTGAGTTGTAATAATTGAAGAAATATAATTGTCTAGATAAATAGGCGAGATCGTAGACATTACCACTTAATAATTTCTTCTTATACAAATCTCTTCTTTGTTTAGTGTTGCTGATAAAACCAGCTTCAACGGATTTCATATAGTTAATGACTTCCTTAGCCTCTTTTTCATCCATAACAGAACGAATAATGTTTTCTGTACGAGACTTTAAAACGTAGATATTTTCTTTTGGATTTTTACGGGATACAATCACAAAATATGCATTTCCCGCAATCTCAGTTTCGCCTACAATTGTGGACAGTCCTTCTCGGCAATGAACCACAACTTCATTAACTTTGAATTCCATATATAAATTATGTCAAAAAAATTACATTTTTTCAATTACTTTTTTTATGTCGTTTCTAAAATGTTTTGATTGTATCTATCTTTTTTTAATGTTTTTCATTGACTTTAATATACTACATTTACCACAAAAACAAAAGGCCTAGTTTATATAGGCCTAATGAGAACTTTTTTAAAAATTAATTTATGCGATCTTAGGAAGTTTCCAAATATCTTTAACATAAGATTCGATAGTGCGGTCGCTAGAGAAGAATCCACTACTAGCGATATTTATTAAACACATGGTAGCCCATTTATCCTTATCTTGATAGAGCTTACTAGCCTTTTCTTGGGCCTCGATATAACTTGGTAAATCTTTAAGGATGAAATATTGATCGTTATTATTCATAATCTCATCAAAAATCATTCTGAATTTATCAGGTCTATAGCTAGTCCATTCGCCTTCAAATAAGGAATCCATAATCGCCTTGATTCTTGAATCAGAATTATACATATCCCAAGGAGAATAACTACCATTACGATATAATTCTTCAACTTCTTCATTCTTTAAGCCGAAGATTACAGCGTTTTCTTCTCCTGCTAAATCAACAATTTCAATATTGGCTCCATCTAATGTTCCTAAAGTAATAGCCCCGTTCATCATAAACTTCATATTTGAAGTTCCACTGGCTTCTTTTCCAGCAGTAGAAATTTGTTCAGAAATATCCGCTGCAGGAATAATCATTTCTGCTAAAGAAACACCATAATTTTCAATAAAGACTACTTTTAAATATGGAGAAACATCTGGGTCATTATTCACAACCTTAGCGACCGCTAAGATTAATTCAATAATCTTTTTCGCATACGTATAGCTCGGAGCGGCTTTAGCACCAAAGATATAAGTGTGAGGATAGATTCTAAAGTTAGGATCATTCTTCATTCTTTGATATAAGTAAATGATATGGAAGACATTCATTAATTGTCTCTTATAAGCGTGTAAACGCTTAACTTGGACATCAAATATAGAATTAACATCCACATCAATGCCGTTATGCTCTTTGATATATTTAGCAAGTTTAACCTTATTTTCAAGCTTGATATCTTGGAATTCTTTAATCACTTTCTTATCAGTCGCATATTTCTTAAATTCAGAAATCTTAGACATGTCGGTAATCCATTTATCGCCAATTTTAGAAGTGATTAAATCTGCAAGTCGAGGATTGGAATTTAATAACCACCTACGATGAGTAACTCCGTTAGTTTTGTTATTAAATTTCTCAGGCATATATTTATAAAATTCTTTAAATGTTGTGTTCTTTAAGATTTCTGTATGTAAAGCAGCCACTCCATTTACTGAGAAAGCGGTATAAATCGCTAAATTGGTCATATGGATTTGTCCATCTTTAATGATATTCATCGCATAGCGGTCCCAATCAGGAATACCGGCAGCGTTCATTTCAATATTAAATCTACGGTTAATTTCTTCGATAATCATGAAGATACGTGGAATTAATGTTTGCACATAATTAATTGGCCACTTTTCTAAAGCTTCCACCATAACTGTGTGGTTAGTATAAGCCATACATTTACTGACTTCTTCCCAAGCATCAGCCCATTCCATATCATATTCATCTAACATGATTCTCATCATTTCTGGAATTGCTAAAATTGGATGGGTGTCATTTAATTGGAAGACATATTTTTTATGAATACCCTTTAGGGTGCCATGGTGTCTATAATAAGAATTTAAAGCACTTTGTAAACCAGCAGAGACTAAGAAATATTGTTGTCTAAGTCTTAAAATACGTCCTGCTTCTGTAGAATCATCAGGATAAAGACCATGACATAATTCTTCAATGGCGTTACAGTACTCTTTAAAGGCCATGTTCTTTGGTAAAGAATGATTAGATGGTTCAGCATTCCAAAGTCTTAAAGTGTTAGTGACGTTATTTCTATATCCAATAACAGGCATATCATATGGGACCGCTCTTACACAGACTGCATCAGCAGTTCTAATGCCGTACGTTCCGTCTTTCTTTTGATAAGATTCTGGATGTCCATAGAATTTCACTTCTACCGCATATTTAGAACGTCTAACTTCCCAGACGTTACCGTTAACTAGCCATTGATCAGGTAACTCGACTTGTTTACCGTCTTTAATTCTTTGTTTAAAAAATCCATATTCATAACGGATACAGTTACCATTACCAATATAACCTAAAGAAGCAATAGAATCTAAGAAGCAAGCAGCAAGTCGACCAAGACCACCATTACCAAGTCCTGCGTCACTTTCTTCATCTTCTAAGGTATTGATATCAATACCTAATTCTTCTAAACCTTCTTTAACAATCTTATATAGGCCAAGGTTTTGAATGTTGTTATTAAGCATTCTGCCCATTAAGAATTCCATAGAGAAATAAATAAGAACTTTCTTTCCCTTGGTGGTACTTTCTAAATGAGTGTTATTCCAGTCAACATTCGCGTAGTCTCTAATCATTTCACCTAAGATTGTGTATTGTTCGTTAACACCACTATCTTTGACTTCCACACCATAACGTTGAAGTAAACGATCTTGAAATTCCTTCTTAAAATTTTGTTTGCTACTAAACATAGTAAAACTCCTTTTTATTTATACAAATAAATATTATTTTCTTTTTTCTTTAAGTTTAAAGATGCATGCTCCCATAGAAGCAAGCTTGATATTTAAATAGCCGTAGAAAGTATTTATTGGGCCACCATTATATTGGTTCGCACCACCATAAATATCTTTATCGCTATTAAATATTTCTTCGTATATTCCTTCAACTTCCACAGGAATACCAAAATTATCATAGTAATTGGTAGTCATGTTGAAGATAAAGATTAAAATTTCATCATCCACTCTGCGAGTGAATGCAAATACACTATCGACATTATTATCAACAATAAGCCACTTAAATCTTTCTGGGTTATGTTCTTGATAATACATCGCCTTATGAGCGCGATAAATTAAGTTAAGGTCATGATATAATCTAGAAATAGAATCATGCGCTGGGAACTGTTTTAAATGCCATGGAAGAGATTTATTTTCATTCCATTCATCAAAGCTAGCGAATTCATTACCCATGAAGTTAAGTTTCTTTCCTGGGTGAGCGAATTGATAAGTAATTAAATTTCGTAAGAACGCAAATTTTTGATAATAATCTCCCCACATTTTATTTAATAATGTGCCTTTTCCATGTACGACTTCGTCGTGAGAGAATGGAAGCATAAAGTTATCACTATAGAAATAGGCCATAGAGAATGTAAGTTTATTATGATCATATTTCTTATAAATTGGGTCTAAAGCGTAATACTTTAAAGTATCATTCATCCAGCCTAAATCCCATTTATAGTCAAAACCTAAGCCATCATATTCAGTAGGTCTAGTAACTCCTGGGAAATCACTACTATCTTCGGCAATCATCATCACTTGGTCATGATATAAATGCATCTTGCCGTTAAGACGTTTAATAAATTCCACTGCTCCATCATTACGGCCATCATTTTTATTGCCGTTCCAGAAGATTAAATTACTAACCGCATCAATTCTAATGCCATCCGCATGATAATAATCAACAAAGAAGTTCACCGCACTCATTAAGAATGATCTTACCGGATCTTTACCTAAATCGAATTGATAACTTCCCCACTGAGAAACACGATGTTCGTTATTATATTCAAATAAATATCCCCCGTCATAGTTAGCTAAACCCCAACTATCAGTCGCGAAATGTACTGGAGCAAAGTCCACAATAATACCAATTCCTTCTTGATGGAGTCTATCTACTAGAGACATAAATTGATATGGATTACCGTATCTTGGGTCAATAGAGAAGAATCCAGTAGCTTGATAGCCCCAGCTACCAGTAAATGGATGAGCGACTACAGGCATCACTTCAATATGGGTATAACCCATACCTTTAATATATGGAATTAATTCATCAGCGATTTCTTGATACAGGTTTATCAAAATTTCTGTCTCTACCTTTTAAGAATTTCTTATCATGCCAGGCAAAGTTTTCTACATCGAATGTTCTACTACATGTATTTGGGGCAATTTCACAGAAGAAGGCATATGGGTCAATCTTATCAACATATTCTCCTTGAGCGTTTTTAAAGTGATATTTATATGATTGATAATTTGTAGCACCTGGCACAAATACTTCCCAGACTCCACAACTATCAATCTTGTTCATTTTACATGAATAAATATCCCAGTTATTGAAATCCCCAATAACCGAAACATCATCCGCACATGGAGCGTATAGTCTAAAGACTACACCATCAACTCCATCTTGTTTAACAAAGTGCGCACCAAAATATTTATAGGCATCAATACTTTGTCCCATTAAGTAGTTAGAAAAATCATATCCCATAAAAATCACCGAACTAATTATATAATATGCTTCTTATTTTTTATATAAAAATAATATCAAATATATATTGTTACCTTTTAAATACCTCTAATTATTTTACTCAAATTTAAATTGAGTAAAATATCGCGCTATTATATTATAAGGATAAAGAAAGGAGGTAAAAAGTAATGGAAAGATTTCAATTAGTCAAATTCGAAGACAATGATTTTGTTCTTGATGTTAGAGCAGATTATGAAAACGAAACAATGTGGTTATCTGATAATCAAATTGCCGAATTGTTTAGCCGAGATAGAAGCGTTATTTTAAAGCACATAAATAACGTTTATAAAGAAGGCGAATTAGACAAAAACTCAACCTGTGCAAAAAATGCACAAGTTCAAATCGAGGGTGATCGAGCTGTTAAAAGAGCATCACACCTTTATAATCTTGACGTCATTATTTCTGTAGGATATCGCGTCAAATCTAAACGTGGAATTATCTTTAGAAGATGGGCTAACAAAGTACTTAAAGATTATTTAATTCAAGGGTACGCAGTTAATCAAAAGCAATTAGATAATCTCAACAAAGTTATCGACATACAAAATCGTATGCTTGCATATTCGTTAGACATGGATAAAGAAACATTATCGAATGTCATAAATGAATACACAAAAGCATTAGATTTATTAGATAGCTATGACCATCAAACTTTAGAAAAACCAAAAGGTCAATCTAGTGATTATGTGCTCACTTATCAAGAAGCTCGATATATCATTGACTTAATGAAATTTGGCGAAAGATCAAGTGTCTTCGGTGTTGAAAAAGAAAAAGGAAAACTTGAAGGTATATTAGGCCAAGTATATCAGAATGTTTTTGGAAAAGAATTATATCCAACCATTCAAGAAAAAGCCGCTCACTTACTATATTTTTTAGTAAAAGATCATCCTTTTGCAGATGGATGTAAAAGAATAGCGGCAACTCTATTTATTAATTTCCTTTATCGAAATAATGCTTTATATAGAAATAACAAACAAGTTATCTCTAACGAAGCATTAGTGGCGATCACTATTCTCACTGCAGAAAGTAATCCAAACGAAATGGAAACCATAGTGAAGTTAATTATGAACTTGCTGTGAATGTGAAAAAAGCGCTTTATAATGAAGGCGCTTTTTTCATGCTCAATAAGCATTATTTAAACCATTTATAATCTGGGTATTTAATTCTTTTTGTCCAGTTATGATCTTTAAGTTTCCATTCCCAGTTAGGGGATCCTACTGTTCCAGGATAATTCATTCTCGCTTTATTATCTAGCTTCAATAAATCTTGAAGTGGGAAGATAGTCATTAAGGACGGAATAGTGAATATATATTTCACTATCTCATCATATAATTTCTTATCATTGCTGACCCCTAGTCTTTTCTTAATAAAAGCTTTTTGGTCATCATTAAGATTTAAGAACCAACCATATAAAGTTTCATTATCATGTGTTCCTGGATAGACAATTTGTCTATTAGTGCTTTCATTATTTGAATCGAATATTGTGAATTCGCTAATAAACATACCAGGAAGATTAAAGCGGTCTCTAAGCTCTAAAACTTCAGGTCTAAGGTCACCTAAATCTTCAGCGATTAATTCGGTATTAGGGTATTTCTTAAATAACTCATTAAAATATTCATCTTGAGGTCCAATTTTCCATTCACCGATTCTAGCGTCAGTGGCGTCTCCTGGAATGACGTAATATGTATCAAAGGCTCTAAAATGATCAATTCTTAAAATGTCACATAAATTCATTAAATAACCAACGCGGTCCACTAATAACTTGTAGTTATCTTCTTTCATTTTTTTGAAATTATATATTGGAGTGCCCCAAAGTTGACCAACATCACTAAACGCGTCAGGTCCTACTCCACCTACTTCAAATAATTTGTTATCTTGACCTATAGAAAATTGGTCTCGATTAAGCCAGCATTCTACCCCGTCAAAACCAACGTAGAACGGCATATCACAAATTAGTTTAATTCCTTTTCTTTTCGCGTAACTTAATACGTGCTTCCACTGCTTTAAAGCCACGTATTGCATATATATCACAAAATTAATTTCATCTAACAATTTTACAGGTGGACAGGTGTGGGTAAGATAATAATCTCGATCTTCAGGCCTCCACTGGTTCCACTGCTTATTATCGTTATGCCATTTGAATACTTCAAATGTTGCATAAGGCATGACCCATTTATTTCTCACTTTAAATTTATGAAGAGTTTCTGGTTGTTTCTTCATAAATTTCTTATAGGCTTTATATAAATATTTCTTTTTATATTCCCCAACATTAAAGAAATCAACACTACTAGATTTTTCTAAATAAGCAGGGACTCTTTTTATTAGCCCTTGTTTGGCTAATATATCTAAAGATATATATCTAAACTCTAACGCATTAGAGCAAGTAGACATATAAGGGGAATATCCTGGTCCTAATGGATTAAGAGGAAGCACTTGCCAATACTTATATTTATTTTTAGCAAGCCAATCAATAAACTTATAACATTCCTCACCAAAATCACCAATGCCGTGTCTAGATGGAAGCGAAGACACCGCAAGTAAAACACCTAATTTCTTTTCCATAATATATTTATATATCCTTATTAATTAATTTAATATTAAATCTAATTAAAAATAATATCAATATGATTGGGACAAAAATTATTAATTACGATGTTTATTAATTAATAAAACAAAAGGCAGTCCATATAGAACTGCCAAGTTATAGTAATCACTTGCTATATATTAATTACGAGTGATGATGAAACGGTTGTTGAAGTTACAGTAATATTCAATACGATGTTTATTGTCATCAATTGGATATTCATCTCTGACTTGTAAATTATAGAGATAATGTGCCTCGTAGTAATCAAACATATAGTTTACTGCTTCGGATCTAGAGGCGAACATCGACCTCTTAAGTTTAACAGGTCTTCCTTGAACAATCGCTTCAAGGGTATAGTATTTCATTTGTATTACCTCTCTTTCAGTAGTTTATCGTCGTGCTTAGGACGAGAGGTATTACCAATGAAGAATACATATTGTAGTCTCTTTTTTAAAATAGTCAATAGGGTTACAAAAGAATTTTATCTATATATAGATAACATAAAATTATATTAAAAATATTTTTCAAATTAAAAGCGATCCAAATGGACCGCTTATTTAATTATATTAAATAATTAGTTTTCTTTCTTCTTTCTAAAGAGGAAATATCCACCAACAGCTGCTAAACATGTAGCAGAAATTGAAATAATCACTATTATACTAACACTCGATTCAGTAATTGAACCAATTATTCCAATTCTTCCAAATGAAGAAATAGATGGATATTTTTTTATTAATTGCGCTCTGATTTCTTGTAAAGAAACTTCGGCTGTATGAGAAGAACTTGTCTCAGGCGTATCATAAGTAACTAGACCAGATCCAGCCACAGAGGAAGCAATTCCACTGCCACCTGTAGATTCTAGACTGTCATATGTTGATACAAATGTACTAGCTTCAGATTGGCTTAAATGACAAATAGAGCTAGTAAAGTTCTTTCCGGCATAGGAATAAGAACCAAGTTTGCTTTTTAGAGAAATTAAGAGTTCTATAACTGGTTTATAAGTATCACTTACTCCGTAAAAATAAATGCCACCATCGCTTAATATTAAATCTCCGGTTTCTTGTCCTCCGTTATTGTTGCTAAATTTAACATAGGCTGCACTGCCGGATAATGTATATTGCATAATGTTTAATCCAGAAAACTCTGTCTCGCCTACAAAAGCCTTTAGCCTTAAGGATGAATCGCTCATAGTTTTTCCTGGATAAGACCCTGCAGAAGCAGTGCCTCCCCAGAAATATGCGGTAACAGATCTAGATGTATGCCATGAGTATCCATCTACAAAATAAAATGTAGAGTTTTGGGCGTTATCTCTAATTTCACCAATTCTATAAACTTCAGCTTTAAATAATTTTTTACTGCCAGAATCAGCAACCCAACCGATGCCTTTTATTTGAAATTCGTATCCTGGCTGAAATTTACTATCATCAATCCAAATATATCCACCATCATATTGATATTCCCATTGTGTTCCATTTTCCTTAAAAAAACATCCCATTTTGTCATATGTGCTACCAGAAGAAATGTCCTTAACGTAATTTCCAAGGCTTTGATTATATTTAGCATTGCTAGAACTTAGAACAACATTATTGCCTGATCCATTGCCACCAATTCTAATATCGGTAATTGTTCCCCATCCGCTAGTATTAAAATCTAAATAAACACGAATGGTCGAACTATAATCAGCAGCTTCAACTGTGGCAGGTTTAGCAGCTTCTTTTGTTAATGCCACACCAGCAAATGCACCAACGCCTAAAAGCGCAGCAAATGCGGTAGTTAAAAATAATTTTCTTTTAACTCTCATAAATAAAACCTCCCGAAAGTTCTATAAATGTAGATTGAGATTACTTTACATTAACTTACAAATTATCACAACACTTTTTATTAAATAAAAATAGAATTAAATTACGGAATTTAAAAAAGGCGACAAAGTCGCCTTCTGTATCAAATTCTATCTAACATTATAACTTTCGGGAGTCGATAGAAATTGTTACCTTAATCGTTTTTCTTCTTTTTAAATAAGAAGTATCCACCAATAGCCGCAATAGAAACTGAACTAATTGCGATGATGGCAATCATGCTTCCAGTAGAACCATTAACGATAGAATTAATTAAAATTGCACCACTGCCTGATTTTGCAGGTTTTCTATTCATAAAGTCATGATATTGTCCCGCTGCTGTGCCATATCCATATTTGCTCAAAATACGATCATATCTTGCTGCACATTGTTCAATTAATGTACCGCCTTGATTTGCGGATGCCGTTGCAAGAATACCTTTTGCCCCTTCGGTTAAATCATTGTACTTGTATTCCATTGAAGCGGTACCGCTGACTTGGTTCCAAACATTTATATTGAATGTAGTAGAATCTGAAGTACAAGTAATAGCTGCTAAGAATGCGGTGGCATATGTTGTAGCTTCGCTAGTAGAATCTTGTTGAATCCACAATTTATTAGTACCCTCAGTGGTCTTTAAATAAATTTCATATGTACCAGCAACTGCAACTTTAATTCTATATCCAGTTGAATCTGGATCAGTTCCTTGAATAATTGATCCATTAGTAACAACTTTGCTTGTTTGATCAACTTGACTCCATCCGTACCAATCGCTTCCTTGGTAAACAATTTTGAATTCGGTGTTTGCCGCGAAAGCTTTTGTAATACGATATTGAGAGTTTTCTCCTGGCTCCATTAAGTAATTAGGATCTGAAGCATTCCAGTTATTCATTGTTCCAGCAACATACGCTTCGGTTTTCACTGTCTCTTTTGCATAAAGAGTTTTATTTGCCGTAAGAATGTCATTAAATTGTGTTGATAAAGCGTTTGTTGTATACCAACCGCCAAATGTATATCCAAAAATGTCATAGTTTTCACTCATTTTGTAATACTTTGACATAGTTATGGACTTACTGGCTAATTCAGTGGTTGTACCAGTTTTAATCGCCTTAGCAGTCACAGTAACATCTCCCCATGTGTTGGTTTGGGCAGTATTATCAAGATTGGCGTTCATCTTCCAACCACTATCGTTATAAATATAACTATTAACTTTTTTTCCAATTCCCCATCCGCTATGTAATCCAACTGCAGAGCCGTTAACATCAAACCAGTTCCACCAACTATTGCCAACTGCTTTGTAAGAGAATGCAGTTACCCACTCTGGAAAAACCATTGTGAAGTTTTTAGACCCAGTTGGACAAAGAAGATATTTTTCTTGCTCGGTATTTGACATATATGACCAGCCTTTAGTAGAAGGCATTGAGGAACCAGATGTTGTTGTATATGTACTACGTGCACCCAAGTAGCTTGTTAAAAATGACCTCCACGCTGCATGATCATAACCGCTTGCGAAAGAAATGGATTCGATAGCTAATACAGGAGTTGTTGTTACTTGGTCTTCAATGTAAACCCTAGTAACAGTTTTGGAAACTACAGCTTCAGCTTTAGTAGCGTTACCTTTTTGAGAAGCAACAGAAACACCGATACCAGCGGCAAGAGCAGTTGATAATAATAATCCACTTACAAGTTTTTTAAGTTTCATAATTTTCACTTGTCACCAATAGCGGCCTAGCGACTACTCCTTTCTGAGAGTAAAAGTAACTTTGCTATCTCAAATTTTGAGGGCTTATCACTTTAGGAATAAATATTCCAAAAGTTTGATAAAAGTTGTATTTAATATACCCCCCCCCCGTTGCTTTGTCAACATGTAAATATCATTATACTCTGTATAATGCTATTGTTGAAAAAACGCTATTTTTAACCTCTTCACTTTTGTTTTTAAGTTTTTATTCAAAGGGACAATTTTGCGATTTCTCTATTTGTTTTTTTCGACATCAAATCTCAGTATTTTTTTACTCATCAAAAAAGGAAATTTGATACTTCAATTTTCTATTTAATCTGCTTTTATAAACATTGATGGTTTTAAGGCTTTTAATATTGATAAATATTTGTAACGTGATTTTATTCATCTTTTATATGAAATCCTCTTAAAACGCCTATTTGCGCGCATAAACACGCACGGATATAAAAAGCGGACCAATCGGCCCGCTTAGACTAGATTAACTAGTTAATTAGTTATGTCTTTTCTTTTTGACTAAGACTAAGGTAGCAAACGCTAATGCACTGATAGCAGCAACAGCAATAAATACAGTTGTTGATCCTTCGTCTTCTTCGTTTAATCCGTAAACAATATTAGCATTAGCAGTTTTACCTTCTGTCCATGGATTTTCGCCTAACGCTCTTGCCCATGCAGTATATCTATCATAAGCATTTTTAAATTGTTCAGTCTTTGAAGTAGCATATCCTTGGAAAACAGTTTTTTCTGTAGCTGATAAACCAAGATAAACAGCCTTCATTGCTGGAAATCTATTTTCATCACCACAGTGACCAGCATATTCGCCCATGCCCATTAATTTTGCGGCTAAATGTTCAGCATTTAATGAACCTTCTAATTCAATAGAAATCTTTTTACCTTCAGCATATGTGTTATCGGTAAAATAGAAATTATATGTTCCACGTGCATAACAAGTAATATCGCTATCACCATCACCGCTGAAATAATGATATGCTCCACAAGATTCTAAAATCCATGAATAACCAAAATAACAAGTAATATCGCTATCACCATCACCGCTGAAATAATGATATGCTCCACAAGATTCTAAAATCCATGAATAACCAAAATAAGAATCTAAAGAAGACCCATCATAGTATGCAATTTTAAACACATCACCAAACTCTAATTGAACTTGTCCTTCGTATTGACTACCTGTATTAGGTAATTGAACGGCGCCTTCCATTCCCCACTCGCAGGAACCGAAATCTCCAACGATATATCTACCAGTAGGATATGTTTTATTCCACTGAGCATATAAAGTGATTGTTTCATCAGCTTTAGAACTACTGATGTGTTGTTTGTCCGAATAAGAATCGCCTGATCCATCGGCTTTAGTGTTCCATCCAGTAAAAGCATATCCGGTTCTAGTGAAAGCATTTTGAGTAAGTTCGTTACCAGCAGAAGCGTCACAGTAGCATGTCATATTTGCCATTGTGCCTTCTCCACCATTTTTATCAAATGCAACTGTAAAGAATGTTAATGTCCAAGATCCCATTGGATAATTTTCGGTATAATCGTCTTTTGTATTGTAATAACCTGTAACATTATTTCCTGGCCATGCATCTTTCCATTCACTAATAACACCCCAGTCTTGGTTTTCCGCTCTAAAATATTGGAATTTAAAGCCATTAACATCAGAAGGGAAAGTATATTTATAAACGCTTTGGCCCATGTTGTTTGTGTAAGCATAAGTCATTGGTTTATATTGATCTCCGGTTGCTTCTGACCAATAAAAGGCGTTTGGTGCCTTGTCGTAAGATTGAGATGGTCTAGTGTAATAAATTGTTTCACCTGATGATAAAGCATCAGCAACGATAGGTTTAGATGATTCCTTTGCTAATGAAGCGCCGCCTAAAGCACCGACGCCTATAAGCGCTGCAAATGCGGTAGATAAAATGAATCCTTTTCTCATATAAAATCTCCTTTTGGTTTTATAAATAAAAAACGATTGTGTAGATTTATTTTACTACTATATTAATAAACCACAAAGAAAAAGTGTTCTGACAAAAAAGGCCAGGAAATAATCCTGACCTTCATAAACAATAATTTAATAGAACCAGTCTAATTAATTATGTCTTTTCTTCTTAAATACTAATAAGAGAGTAAATGCCAAAGCAGAAACTGCAGAAACGGAAATAACAACAATTAATATGCTAGAATTTCCAATCTCTCCGATACTATGGTTAATATAAATCGACGCTCTAGGTGTATCACTACTATTGACGATAAAGTGTGTTAAGCCTGGATGACTAAGAAGAGCTTGATCATATCTTGCTAATGCCCTACCTAAATTGTCACCTTCTTTATCAGCTTTTCCACCATAAACATAATCTTTTGCGTCGTTGCTTAATTTAGCATATTCGCTAGCGCATGAAGCCCAACCAGTAGGTTCATTAACGCCGGTTGCATCACAACCAACGTTATTTAAGAAATATGATGCCCATCCATCTGCATCAACGATATCTTGTCTAGTAATCCATAACTTTTTAGTTTCGGTATCGAAATAAAAATCGTATGTACCAGCAATTAAACATTTGATATTAGGGTTTTCAGGACTGACTTCCTCCATGCTTCCACCATCAATTGCGCCGGCTAATGCTTCAGGTCTTCCATAGAATCCAGACCATACTCCATCACCAGCAAGAATTTTGAATTCTTCATCCTTTACCAAAGTAACAGATCCGGAAACCTCAGGGTTGCCTGCGACGTTTAAGCCAATATTAGATAGAGTTGCTTTTTTCTCAAAAGGTGGAACTTGATTGCTTCTAACTTCGGCTGAAACAGTCCATTGTGAAGTGCCAGGATAATCCCATCCGTTTTCAATATATGTGGCTTCTTTAAATTCTAAATCACCAGTTTGATTCCATTTTTTTCCATCATCCCAACTACCTTGTGTTTCGCTTGGATTCATTCTAACCCAAATTAATTTAGTTGGAGTAAAACTCACATTGTAATCAAATTTGTAAAGTAATGTGGTGCTTGTTGTTGTTTGAAGAGATGTCCAATAGTCGTTTGTATCATCTGTCATGTACGCACAAATTTTCGCACCAGCCTCAAACCAATTATGGTTTTCTTGAAATTTAACTACTAAACTTCCTGATGTAGATTCCGCCTTAACTTCAGCAACTTTTCTTTGATGTGCACCAACGGCTACACCAACACCTAAAGCCATTGCTAAAGTTGTAGCAAAAATTAATCCTTTCTTCATATAAAAATCTCCTTTTTGTTTTTATAAATCAAAAACGACTTGTTAGATATATTTTACTACTTTATTTATAATGCACAAACTATTTCTATCTATAGAAAAAAGGCCAGGAATAAATCCTAACCTTAGTTAATTGATTTTTAATTGATTAAATCACTTATTTTTGTTTCTTCTTTTTGAAGATTAATAAGAGTGAGAACATCAATGCGGATGAAGCAGCAACTGCGATAATGATAATAGCAACACTACTATTGTTGACGATTGCTAAATCACCATAATATAAGCTTGATCCATTAACTGCAATTTCAGCAATTTTACCAAGTTGTTCAACAACACTCTTATAGGACCAAAGAACATTTTCTGTTTTTGAAGTGTCTTTCCAAGTATAAACGGTTGTGCAGTCAATATATGTTTTTGCAACTTCGCTATCGAAACCGTTATAAATATTAACGATAACTTCTGCATCTATTTTAGAAACATTACAGACAGACCAGTCTGCAGCTGCATTTCTTTTTGCTTCAGCAATTTTTAAGAATTCAATGGCGTCACCAGCTTCAACATTAGCAGGTCCCTCCCACCAATAAGCGGCTTCAGAGACAAGTGCTCTTTCCTCAGATTTAACTTCACCACCATTGTTAAACATAAACATAGTGTCACCAGCTGGATAACCAATGGTCACCGGAATTTCATAAATGAGTTTAGCGGTTTCTCCGCCTTGGAAATGGATGACACCATTGCCAGTTAATTCTTCAACATCTGTAACAGCAGTAATAGCGGTTCCTGGCCATGCACCAAATTGTTCACTTCCACCCCAAGAATAAATGTAATCAATGGTTGGTTCTGCGCTGTTTGATACATAGTAGATACAAGTCTCAGTAGATCCGTGTTTGAGAATGCTTACATGGCCATCATAAACAACAAAATCATATGTACCAGTCTCAGATAAACGTAACCATTGTCTACCACCGCCTGTGACATATTTACTAGAATATTCATCTACCATGTCGTAGAATGCACCATCTAACTCAACAGAGCCATCAGAAATCCATTCCACCCAATGGTTGTATTCATATTCAAAATTTCTGACAGCAAAGACTCCATTTCCAGGTTCTTTAACAAAACTATATTGTTCTACTTCATCTTCTTCATGGATTTTAAAAGACTCACATGGATCACCCCAGATTTTATCGTCGCAGAATTTCCAGTGATCACCTTCCCAAGCATTACCAAATTGCCATTGAATAGCAACATAACCTGTGTCTTTATCAATCGAAGAAAATGAAGAATCGCCAAATTTAGTAATATCAACTGACCATTTGTCACCTTCATCTTTTTGATGAATAACCCAGTTTGCACCGGTAATAACTTGATCTT
>CADCEE010000010.1 GCA_902800355.1 uncultured Erysipelotrichaceae bacterium
ATACAGTATGTGCTAAACTTAATTCGTCTCGAGGCATATGTCTCCTTTCATATTAACGCGTTGGTCCGCATTAATATTGTAAGGAGATTTTATTTTGGGAAAAACTATAAGTTTTACCTCCACCCCAGACTATCTGGGGGTTTTAACTCGCTCATCGTTCGCACGATGGCTCAGACAAAAAGAAAAGCGCATTTAAGCGCTCTTCCTATAATTTATTAATAAATTATTACTTAACATTATGGTATACGTTTTGAACATCTTGAAGTTCATCTAACATATCACACAATTCTTCAAATTTTCTTCTATCTTCTGGATCAGTGATTTCTACATATTCATTTGGTAAGAAGGTCACTTCAGCAGTATCAAATTCTGTAATACCTAATTCTCCCAAAACTTCTCTAGCTTTGGCGAATGCTTCAGGAGCGGTCACCACTTCGATTTCTCCGTCTTCTTCAGAAACTTCTTGGACATCAACGTCACCTAAAATAAGAGCCTCTTCTACTTCATCTCTATTATTTCCTTTAAAAGCAAATAATCCAGCTTGATAGAAATTAAAGATAACAGAACCTAAGTGACCACCTTTTTTAGTGACTGCAGTTCTAACTTCCACTAAAGCACGGTTAGTGTTATCAGTTAAAGTATCAATAATAAATAAACTTCCACCTGGACCAAAGGCTTCGTATCTTCCTTCATCATAAGATTCGGCAGTGCCACCTTTAGCTTTTTGAATCGCTCTTTCAATAACGTCTTTAGTGACGTGTTGGGCTTTCCATTTTTCAATCGCAGATCTTAAGGCTAAGTTACTATCTGGGTCAGGAACACCTCTACTAGCAGCCATATAGATTTCTTTACTGGCTCTCATAAATAACGCACTACGTGCGGCAGCAGTTGCAGCCATGGCTTTCGCTCTAACTTCATGTGCTCTTCCCATAATAATCTCTCCTATTTTTCCGATATGTATTATATCACTATGTGATGATTTATAAATAGTTTATTGTTATTTGCTAAATTGCATATTTTTCGCATTTTTTATGCAATTTTAATTGCTGAATTGCATATTTTGACCACTAAAGTATGCAATTCGCACATTGAAAAATTCCTAACGACAAAAACACAAACCAAAGTTTGTAAAAAAAGCCGCTTAAACCAAGCAACCTAATATTCTACAGCGACCAATAATAACCCTCTACCAGGAGCCTTACTAGCGATTATATGTCTTTCACTACTATCGTCTAGTAGTTCATCAATAGATTCAATATCGTATTTCCCATACGCGACATCCATCGCGTACCCGATAATAAATCTAATCATATAACGCATGAAGCCTGTTCCTCTTAATGTAATAGATAAGAATTCTTCTTCTCCTACTACATCAATTGAGTAGATTTCTCTAATAAAGTTATCTTTATCTTCTTCTTTAGAAGTGAAGTTTTTAAAGTTATGTTTACCCACAAAATGTTGAAGTGCCTCTTTAAAAGTTGGAACATCAAACTTTTTAGGACATAAATAACATGTATCGTAAAAGAAAGGTGATTTAGACTCAAAAGATATTAAGTAGTTATAGATTTTACTTTTCGCAGATAATCTCGCGTGGAAGTCTGGTTCCACTTCTTCCATATCTTCAATAGATATATCATCCGGAAGCATTTTGTTTAAAGAATAGATAAGTCTATCAATATCAAGTTCATCAACATCAATATCAAAATGGAATCGTTGCCCTAAAGCGTGCACTCCAGCGTCAGTACGACCCGCTCCATAAATAGTGATTTCGCGATTAAAGTATTTAGATAATTGCTCTTCTATTACTTGCTGTATAGATAAAGCGTTTGGCTGTCTTTGCCAACCCGCATAATTATTCCCTTTATATTTAGTTAACGCTAAGATTCTCATATAATTGGGTGTACTCCACTAATCCAGTAGATTATATCTACTTGTTGATAATGATTATTATATATAACTAAGAATAAGATTGCCCCAAATACTAATAAAATGGTAATTAAGGCTAATAAATCTACTAAATGGAATTGTAACTTTCTATATCTAGTTCTTTTCGCGTATGGGTCATAGCCTCTAGCTTCCATCGCATCAGATAATTCTTCACTTCGAGTAATCGCCGAGACAAATAAAGGAATTATTAAAGCAAATATGGCCTTAAATCTTTTAAAGATTCCTCCATGATTAAAATCTACACCTCTAGAAGATTGAGCTTTGATAATCCTATTAGTCTCATCTATAAGAGTTGGAATAAATCTTAAAGCAATACTTAAAGTCATCGCTACAATATGCGATGGGAATTTCACTAGTTTAAGTGGGGTTAAATACCACTCTAAGCCATAAGTTAAATCCATTGGTTTAGTGGTACTAGTTAATATCATTGTTACCATTAACATCATCACCAATCTAATGACAATATATCCCCACTGGATAAATGCGTCATAATAGACTGGATAATTATTTATCCTAAAAGCTACATGATCTGGGTTATATGCTGGATTAGGAACAAACATATATATTACTAATAAGAATAAGAATAATAACCACATTGCTCCTAAACTTTTAAGTAAAGATAAGACACTTACTTTAGATATAAGCATCACCAAAATCATAAATAAGAATAAGGTGCCGGCCATAATTAAAGTAGATGACCAGACAGTAACCTTTAAAAAGACACAAACAAATAAAATTATCATCAAGAAGATTTTATTTCTTGGGTCTAACTTATGAGTGAAGGTATTAAACGGAGAATATCGACCGAATGTTAAGTTATTCATCTTTTCTCCTTAAGCTGAATAATTAGATCATCAATAGTTCTAATATTAGATATATCTAATTTCATACCTTTATCTTCTAAAATTTTTACAAATTTAAATAATTCAGGAACATCAATTGAGTATTTAGAAATATCTCCGTTAAATAACGTACTTGGAGTTCCTTCAAAAGCAACTCTTCCATCATTCATCACTATTACATGGTCACTATAATTAAGAACAATATTCATATCATGAGTGACTAAAATAATCGTCTTGCCTTCTTTATTAAACTTCTTAATCAAATTAAGAATAATCTTACTTCCTAATGGATCTAATCCCGCGGTAGGTTCGTCTAAGACTAAAATATCAGGATTAAGAGCGATAATTCCGGCGATTGCTACTCTTCGCTTTTCTCCACCAGATAATTCAAACGGACTGCGTTTATAAAATGATTTATCAATGCCTACTTCTTCTAAAGCTTTATGGGCTAATTTAATCGCTTCAGGATCTTTAACCCCATAATTCTTTAATCCAAAGGCCACATCTTTTTCTACAGTCTCTTCAAATAGTTGATATTCAGGGAATTGGAAAACAATCGCTAAGGATTTTCTTAATTCTTTAATCTTTTTATTTTTCTTCTTTTTGTTGGTAACGACAAAATCTCCAACATGCACTTCTCCACTAGTAGGAATAAGTAAGCCGTTAAGCGTTTGAATAAGTGTGGATTTCCCGCTACCAGTATGGCCAATAATCGAAGTAACTTTACCTTCTGGCATTTCTAAAGATACATCGTGAAGCGCTTCAACTGCATTAGGAGTTTTAGCTAAATATGTATAGGAGAGATTCATTATTTTAACTTGCATATTTTCTCTCCAATACTTTCTAAAGAATCAGACTCATTAACGTCGATTCCTAACTCTTTAATTTTGGTCTTTAATTCAATAATAAACGGCAAATCTAGGTTATATTTTGAAATAATGTCCGTTTTTTCAAATAATTCACTAGGTTTGCAGTTAAGTACATTTACCCCTTCATGCATTAAAATTATCCGGTCAGAATCATACGCTTCATTAATGTCGTGAGTAATCGAAATAATAGTGAGATTAGGATTCTCACTTCTCATCTTTTTGACCAAGTTTAAAATATCTTGCTTGCCGGCTGGATCAAGCATACTAGTAGCTTCATCTAAAATTAATATTTCTGGATTTCTAATTAAAGCATCCGCAACTGCGACTCTTTGTTTTTGTCCTCCAGATAAATATCCTGGCTCTTTAGTTAAGAAGGGCTCCATTCCGACTTTTTGAGCGTATTCTTTCACTAAAGTTAGCATCTCCTCTCTAGGAACACACATGTTTTCTAAAGAAAAGGCTATATCATCTTCCACGGTCGCTCCGATAAATTGGTTATCAGGATTTTGGAAGACGATTGCAACTTTTTTACGTATCTCATTAATGTTTTTGTTATTTAGCTCTAATCCACATATCTCAATATTTCCTTCGTTAGGGAATAATAAACCTACTAATAATTTAGCAAGGGTAGATTTACCACATCCATTATGTCCAACAAGAGAAACATATTCGCCTTGGTTAATTTGTAAAGATAAATCTTTAATAACTGGTCTATCTTTGATATATGCATAAGATAAGTTTTTAATGGATACGCATTTCATGTCGACTATTATAACAAGTTATTTTGTTTCATTCTATTGATTGAACAAAATATTTGCTAATTTACGTCTGACTGAATCAATTTGATACCGAACTTTGCCATATGTTGAATTTGTTAACTTCACAATATCGTTAATGGTGTAACCACCTAGATAGAGTCGAAAAACATCTATATCCTTTTGAGCAAATTTGTGTTTTGGGTTAGAAAAAATCTCATCTAAATTGAAGCTATAGATAAATTCATCTTCTAAGTTTTGTGCTTTTTCTTTTAAGAAACTATTATAAGAAACACCTTCTTCTAAATTTAAAAAGTCATCGATGTTGCTCTTATGAATATTAGTAAATTTGCTGACATATGAAGTTACTTCATTAGTCGCTGCAGTTTTCCAGTAGCAATAAAAAACACTGTTTTCATCATAAAAACTTCTAATCGAAGAAAAAAGCGCACCAAGGCAAATACAATAAATATCTTCATATTCGACTTGATATAAAAAGTTGAACTTATCAAATAGTTCTCTGGCTAGCTTCTTTGAAAATCTTTGATATCGCGATATTAACTCAAATTCGACATCGTCATTACGTTGTTTCTTATATAGCAAAACTAGTTCGTTATCGTTTATGTTTTTGTATTTTTCAAACATAAAAAAACTCCCTTCAGGAGTACTACCAGTTAAGGTTTTTATGTTTAATTTCTAATTCTTGCTAACAAAATACCAGCTGCGACCGATGCATTAAGTGAATTAACGTGGCCATACTGAGGAATTTTAACAACATAATCTGAATTTTTAATTATTAATGAAGAGACCCCTTTTCCTTCAGATCCAATAACTAGAGCGACAGGAAAATCATATGTAAGTTGATTATAATCAACTTGCGCACTGCCATCAGTAGAAACAACCCAAAATCCATTATCTTTTAATCTTTGGATAGTTTGATTTAAAGAAGAGACCTGGGCAACTGGAACAAAATTAATTGCTCCTGCACTACTTTTAGCGACTGTCGCGTTGAGAGGAACTTGGTTGTGCTTTGGAATTATTACACCAGTAACGTTAAAAACATCACACGATCTTAAGATTGCCCCTAAATTATGTGTATCATTAATTCCATCAAGAATGACTACAATCGGAACTTTAACTTTTCTAGAACGCCTAATAATCTCATCTAAATCGAGATACTCGTAAGGTTTGATTTCTGCCATTATGCCTTGGTGAACACCACGACATTTTGAGTCTAACTCATTAATAGAAATCACTTTGATGTATGGCTTCTTTTCTTGAAGAAGTAAGTTAATTTCTTTATCAGAAAAATTATTCGTGATAAAGACTTTGGTTACACGATTAGCCCTTAAAGCTTCCTTAACTGGATTCCTCCCAAAAATGAGATTAATATTTTCTTTTTCCATAATAATATTTTATTACATTATTCCCTTAGTAATAAGCTCTTCGCGGAGTTTATCAGAAAGCTCAAAATCTTTATTTTCTTTACTTTTTAGGTAGTTTTGATAGAGTTTTTTATCGTTTTCATCCATTTTCACATATGGAATATCTAATCCTAAAATATAGAACATATCATTAATAGATTTGAAAAGATCTAATAGCTTATTATAATCTGGTTCTTTAACTCTAATTTCTTGATTAGCAAATTTAATAACGTTATACAATTCAGTTAGCGCATTAGCGGTATTCAAGTCATTTGCAAGACTTTCTAAAAATGTTTTAATGTAGGTTGCCTTGCCAGATGATAGATCTATATCAGCAGATTGGAGTTTTAACGCCATATGTTTATTAACCATTTTCATTTTGGCTATTTCTTGAGCGGCTGCAGAGACTGTATCTTCAGTAAAATTAACAGGTTGACGGTAATGGGTTGATAAAATTACTAGTCTAGTGACTGCTCCACCAACTTCAGCAATTAAATCTTTCGCATAAACTACATTGCCTAAACTTTTAGACATTTTTTCATTACCAAAATTGATAAATGCATTATGCATCCAAAGTTTAGCGATTTTATTGCCATGTGTAGCTTCGCTTTGAGCGATTTCGTTTTCGTGATGTGGGAATTTTAAATCATATCCACCGCCATGAATGTCGATAAAGTGGCTTGGAAAGATTTTATCGATCATAACAGTACATTCAGTGTGCCAGCCAGGTCTACCATTTCCCCAAGGAGAAGGCCAGTTTATTCCTTTATCAGTTTTTTTCCATAAAGCGAAATCTAAAGGAGATTCTTTATGAGAATTTTCTTCTATACGAGCGCCAACTACTAAGTCTTCAACATTAATCCCACTTAACGTCCCATAGTCTTTAATTTTTGGAACTCTGAAATAGACATCTCCATCCACTACATAAGCTGCACCAATTTTCACTAAGTTATCAATATAATTGATAATATCAGGTATGTATTCCGTAACTTTAGGAGTGATTGAGGGAATCTGACTACCGATTGCCTTTGTGGTCTTTTTAAATTCATTAATATAGAATTCTGTTAATTCTTTTTCAGACTTATTTTGTTTAATCGCTTCATTGATGATTTTATCATCAACATCAGTGAAATTAGATACATAAGTCACATTATATCCAATATAAGTAAAGAATCTTCTTAAAGTATCAAAAACCACTACTGGACGCATATTTCCAATATGAGGGTAGTTATAAACAGTAGGTCCACAAACATACATTGAAACTTCACCCTCTTTTAAAGAATGAAATTCTTCTACTTTATTAGTTAATGAGTTATATAATTTGATTTCCATATGATTAATGATTATATCATTATTAATTTTATTGGAAATAATAATATTATTCACAAAATGTAAAATATAACAAAATCAGGCATTTTTAGTACTGGAGTACCAACTTTAACCAATTTTGCTGCATAAATAAAACCACCTGACTTCATTTATATCAAGTGGTTCAATAAATAGTTTATAAATTATTTACTTTCTGGATATTTCTCTCTATCAGAGGAATATGAAGTATGTAATAATTCTTCAGCAAGTTCACTTCCTGGCTCACCTAAGAAGTCTTTATAGAGTTTTTGAATATCCTTGTTATTATGAGATTGTCTAATAACTTGTCTTCCGTCTTCTTTATAAAGAACGCTTGCTCTTTTAGCTCTATAGGTTTCTAAAATGTTATCGTCTTCATTTACTAAGAATAGAGGTTTAACGTAAGGTTGACCACCACCATTGATACATCCGCCTGGACAGCACATGATTTCAATAAATGCATATGGTGATTTACCTTCTTTAATTTGGTCTAATAACACTTTAGCGTTTTTCATGCCACTAGTAACTGCGACTTTAACGACAGTGCCTTCAATATTAATATCTGCTTCTTTAATGGCTTCTTGGCCTCTTACTTCGTGGAATTCGATTTTGCCATATTCTTTACCGGTTAACCAATAGTAAGCAGTTCTTAAAGCTGCTTCCATAACTCCGCCAGTAACACCAAAGATAACACCAGCACCACTATAATCACCTAATAAATCAGGATCAAATTCTTCTTCAGGAAGTTTAGCCCAGTTAATACCGCTACGCTTAATCATTCTAGCAAGTTCTCTAGTAGTTAAGACCGCGTCAACATCATCAGGCATTTGACTTCTTTGTCTTTCATATTTTTTCGCTGTACAAGGCATAATAGAAACCACAAAGATATCTTTAGGATCTAAATCATGATGTTTAGCAAAATATGTCTTAATAATTGCGCCCATCATCATATGTGGGGATTTACATGTAGAAACATTAGGAATTAATTCAGGAGCGTAATATTCTAAATAATTAATCCATCCTGGAGAACAGGAAGTAATTTGAGGTAAGACTCCACCTTTTTTAATTCTATCAAGTAATTCATGAGCTTCTTCCATAATGGTTAAGTCAGCAGCGAAGTTAGTGTCAAATACTCTATAGAAGCCTAATCTATGTAAAGCAGCGACCATTTTACCAGTACCTGGGGTACCAATTTTCTCACCGAATTCTTCCGCAATTGCGGCTCTTACCGCAGGAGCGGTTTGAACAATCACTTTTTTACCAGCTTTAAAAGCTTCATCAACTTTAGCGATTTCACTCTTCTCCATTAAAGCGCCAGTTGGACAGACATTAACACATTGTCCGCACTGTAAACATGGAGAAGTAGCAAAGCTTCTATTTCCAACAGGAGAAACAATTGTTTGGAAGCCTCTATTTTCAAAACCTAAGATAGAAATACCTTGGGCTTCTTTACATCTTTCAATACATCTACCACATAAAATACATTTCGATGTATCTCTAATTAAGCCAGGTGCGAGTTCATCGATTGTCGCAGGAGTTTGTTCTCCTTCATACATGTGATCTCTTGCCCCGACCATTTTAGAAACTTCTAATAATTCACAGTGTCCATTTTTCTCACACTGTAAACAGTTTTTATGGTGGTTAGATAAAATTAATTCAACGCTAGCTCTTCTAGCTTCAACAGCCTTAGAGGAAGAAATAGAAATTTCCATGCCTTCTGCAACTGGATAAACGCAAGAGGCTACTAAACCTCTAGCGCCTTTAACTTCTACTAAACAAACTCTACAGCTTGCTCTAGAACATTTGCCGTTATTAAAGGCACATAAACTAGGAATGATGAATCCACATTTTCTTGCGGCTTCTAAAATAGTAAGTCCACTTTCAACTTGGAAATCTTTTCCATCAATTTTAATATTCACTAAACTCATGGTATTTCCCTCCTTAGTCCTTAATAATGGCGCCGAATCGGCAGTTAGCGATACATAATCCACACTTCACACAGTTATCCGGATTAATTCTATGGACTCTAAGAGGCATAGATTCACTCTTACCAACTGGAACGATATCAGTTTTAGCAATCGCACTGGCTGGACAGTTTCTAGCACACATGCCACATCCAACACAGCGATCTTCAATAATTTTATATTGCATTAAGTTCTTACAAACGTGAGCAGGACATCTCTTATCTTTAATATGTGCGACATATTCATCATAGAAGGCATTCATTGTGGATAAGATTGGGTTAGGAGCAGTTTGTCCTAAGCCACATAAGGAGTTGCTCTTAATGACATTAGCTAAACTCTTAAGTTCATCAAGATCTTCCATTGTGCCTTTACCATCAGTAATCTTAGTTAATAATTCTAAGCAGCGTTTGGTACCAATTCTACATGGAGAACACTTACCACAGCTTTCGTCACAAATAAATGTCATATAAAATTTAGCGACGTCGACCATACAGTTATCTTCATCCATAACAATCGCTCCTCCAGATCCCATCATTGAGCCAGCAGCGATTAAGTTATCATAATCAATTGGAGTGTCTAAATCTTTCTCAGTTAAACATCCTCCGGATGGTCCACCAGTTTGAATGGCTTTAAATTTCTTGCCGTTAGGGATACCACCCCCAATATCAAAGATTAATTGTCTTAAGGTAATTCCCATAGGGACTTCTACTAAGCCAACGTTATTGACTTTTCCGCCTAAAGCAAACACCTTAGTACCTTTAGATTTTTCAGTACCAATTGAAGCATAAGCTTCTGAGCCATGAAGTAAGATATAAGGAACGTTAGCGAGTGTTTCAACGTTATTAATAACAGATGGTTTATCCCATAAGCCTTTCACTGCTGGGAAAGGTGGACGAGGACGAGGCATACCTCTTTTGCCTTCAATAGAGTTAAGTAAAGCTGTTTCTTCTCCACAAACGAAGGCTCCAGCTCCAAGTCTAATATGACAGTGGAAGCTAAAGTCTGTTCCTAAGATATGGTCTCCTAATAAGCCCATTTCTTCACATTGTTTGATCGCGTTTTTAAGTCTTGCCACTGCAACAGGATATTCGGCACGGATATAGAAATAACCGTTTTGAGCCCCAATCGCGTAGCCTTCAATCATCATACCTTCAATAACGTTAATTGGGTTACCTTCGATGATACTACGATCCATAAATGCACCTGGATCACCTTCATCGCCATTACAAACGACATATTTTTCATCACATTTCACATCGTGAGCGAATTGCCACTTTCTTCCAGTAGGGAAACCAGCGCCACCTCTACCACGTAAGCCTGATTTTAATACTTCATCGATAACTTCTTGAGGATCCATATGAAGAGCTTTATTTAAGGCTAAGAATGCGCCTTGACCTAAAGCTTCATTAATATCTTCAGGATTAATTTCCGCATTACCTTTTAAGGCAATGTCTCTTTTTTGCAATTTATAAAATGGAATTTCATGTTGTTGAGCAACTTTATGATGAGTTAATGGATCAACGAATAATAATCTTTCCACAACCTTGCCGTCCATAATGTCTTTTTCAATAATTTCTTCGCAGTCTTCAACTTTCACTTTGGTGTATAAAGTATCTTCTGGGAAGACTTTGACAAATGGACCTTGAGAACAGAAACCAAAGCAACCAACAATATTCGCGGTTACTTTATCTTCTAAATGATGTTCTTTAATTAAGTGATGGAATCTTTCTAAGATTTCTCTACTATCAGAGGATAAACATCCTGTACCACCACAAACAACAATCGCTTTTTTACCAGGTTCGCAGTGGAATTTCTTATCTAAACATTTATGTTCAGCTTCGTGTTTTTGAATAAGTTCTTCACTAGACTTAATTTTGACCATATCCACTTACCTCCTCTTCTTTTCTTCTAATATCAGAAATAATTTTTTCAACGTGACTTACTTGGACCATTGGGTGAACTTTACCGTTAATAGAAACAGCAGGAGCAATCGCACACGCTCCAACACAACGTAATGCATCTAATGTAAATAAGCCGTCTGGAGTAGTTTCACCTGGTTTAATACCAAGTAATTCTTCAAATTTATCTAAGACTAATTGAGAGCCTTTGACGTAACATGCAGTACCTAAGCAAACACCAACAACGTATTTGCCTTTTGGTGTAAGTGAGAAGAATGAGTAAAATGTAACAACACCGTAAATTTCACTCACTGGTATACCAGTTAATAATGAAACTAATTCTTGAACTTCTAGAGGAATGTAACCATATTCCTTTTGAATATCAGAAAGAATCATCATTAATGGGGTTCCTTCTCCTTTATATCGATTTACGATCTCTGTGATTTGCTTCACAGCAGCGCCTTGTAAATGTGCCATAGAGGCCCTCCTTTTATATTACTAAGTAATATTTCAGCGATATTATTTTAAGAAATATAAAATCTATAGGCAATATAAAATTGCATATAGAGCGCTGAATCATTGTTTATAAAGTTCTTATCAACACTAGTTGATAAAAATAATAAATAGATAACTAGTTATTCTGGGGCTCATAAATTTCTCCCATATTTTCTAATTAGTTTTTCAATTTCTTTTAGTTCCCTTAAATAATCTATTTTTTTCTTTTGTAGAGTTTTATGATTCTTTAATTCACGATTAATATTATCAATTTGCTCCGTTGTAAGATCTTTACCAATATATTTAGAGATTACTTTTCCTTCTTCATAATACTTAATATAAAAGTAGTTGTTTTTGCGAAACAAAGAACCTTTGCGATAATAAAGTAATCTTTGATCAATTTCGTTAATATAATTTATAAGATCTATACGCTTATCCATTAATTCGCGTAATATTCTTTTTTTATACATAATTTAATTATACAAGATTTTTGAATATTTTAAAAAGTTCTTGTACAAAACTAAATAACAAAAAACCAGGATCAAATCCTGGTAGTTTGTTTTGATTAATATATTAGAGTCTAACGTCTTGAACTTTTCTTCCTGGTTTTGCGGTCTTTTTAAAGACAACTTCACCTTTAGAAATCGCTCCGACTGGACAGACATGTCCGCATAAGAGACAGCCAACACATTTATCGTGGTTGCAGCTTGGTCTTCTAGATTCTTCATCCCACTCCATAGCTTGGTGAGCTCCGTCATAGCAAGATATATAGCAACGGCCACAACCAACACATTTCTCCTTATCGATTTCTGGGTAGACGATATAATCTCTATCGAGTTCTTCAGCAGGAATAATGTTCTTATTGG
This sequence comes from uncultured Erysipelotrichaceae bacterium, assembly GCA_902800355.1. Classification (GTDB taxonomy): domain Bacteria; phylum Bacillota_I; class Bacilli_A; order RFN20; family CAG-826; genus UBA2450. Next base: position 12,408 of record CADCEE010000010.1, read on the forward strand.
CTTTACCAACGAGTTGCTCTAAGTGATCAACATGTTGTTCTTCCATATAATGCATTAAGCCATTACATAAATCTTCAACGATTCTATAGCCATATTGCATAATTGCAGTTGTAACTTGAATAGTTTTAGAACCAACTAAAATGAATTCGGCAGCGTCTTCCCAAGTTTCACAACCTCCGATACCAGAGATTTCTAAGTTAGGAATCGCGGTTCTCATTTGTTGGATAAATCTTAAGGCCACTGGTTTAACTGCTTTTCCTGAATATCCTGAAATTGCGGATTTACCGTTAACAATTGGCATACCGATTTTCTTATCTAAATCAATATTACATATTGACTTGATAGTGTTAATCGCGGCAATACCGTCCGCTCCACCTTCTAAACAGGCCTTAGCAACGGGCACCATATCAGTAATATTTGGTGTCATTTTTGCCATCATAGGGAGTTTAGATCCACGTTTAACAGCTTGACAGTACTTCTTACATAGTTCGGCGTTAGTACCAACGTCACTTCCCATCGCATGAGACGTCATTTGAGGACATGATAAGTTCATTTCAATCATGTCTGCGCCTGCTTCGGTAACTTTGCGAGCGAGGTCTTCCCAGCTCGCTTCATCATTACCCATAATCGAGGCAATTAATACTTGTTTAGGATATTCTTTCTTTAATCTTGCTAAGTCAGCAAGGTTTTCTTCAAGTGAATGTTCAGCGATTTGTTCCATGTTTTTGAAGCCCACAAATGGTTCAGCTTCTTTAGTTAATGTATCAAATCTTGGAGACACTTCATTAATGACATAGGATTTAGGTCCAATTGTCTTAAAGACAATTCCACCCCAACCACAGTCATAAGCTTTTTTACACATGTCATAATCATTTCCTACAGGAGAAGATGATAAACAGAATGGGTTAGGGAATTTAACACCTAAGAAGGTAATACTTAAATCTTTCTTAACCATAATTATTTACCTCCTAAATATTTTTTAACTTTATAGGCAACTTCTTTAGCAGATCTCACCGCATAAACAACAGTCTTTTCTCCGCCTTTATAGATATCACCACAGGTGAATAAGTTGCCTTCAACTTTTTCAACTTCTTGAAGTTTATTTACTTCTAAGCCAAATTCTCCAGCTTCAGTAGCTTGACCAACTGCAAGGATAATTAAATCGGCTTTAAATTTAAGTTCAGCAGGAACATATCTATGAGTAAATCTCACAGTCTTTCCTTTTAAGGAAACTGGGACATAACCATCGATAATAGAAACACCTTCTGCTTGAGCACCTTGAAGTTCTTTCTTAGAGGCTTTGAATTCTGCAAATGTTTCATAAACTACATCAGTCACTTGTTTAACGCCTAATAATTTAAGTGTAGTAACGACATCCATTGCAACATCGCCACCACCAATAACTAAGACGTTTTCAGGGACTTTGACATTGCCTTTCTTTCTCTTGCATTCATGTAAGAAGTTAACAGCAGTCTTTACAAATCTATGACCTTCAAACATTGGTAGCATCTTTCCTTTAGAGTGACCAACTGCAAGAACAACCGCATCATATTCTTTTTGAAGTTTCTTTAAATCTTCTACTTTTGTAGATGTTCTAATTTCCACTCCTAATTTTTCAATGCGTTTAATCTCTTTATCAACCACTGCAGATGGTAAACGATATTCAGGCATACCGTATCTCATATATCCACCAGCTTTGGCTTCTTTTTCAAAGACAACGACTTTACAACCTTCTAACGCTAATAAGCCAGCAATAGATAATCCCGCAGGACCACTACCAACAACTGCGACTTTCTTACCATTAGATGGTTTCTTTTCTAAGATATCCATCTTCAGACATTCTTCATAGTCGGTGACAAATCTTTGAATTCTTCCGATATCAATTGGCTTATCAATGCCACTTCTAGAACAACCTAATTGACAATATCTTTCGGTTGGACAGACTCTAGCACAAATGGCGCCTAATATGTTATTGATACGAACTGTTTCGGCTGCGCCTTTAAAATTCTTGAAACGCACAGAACGAATAAATTTTGCTGGATCCGTTCCAGCAGGACAGGCTTTAGAACATGGAGCGTCATGACAAAGTAAACAGCGTGATGCTTCTTCCATCACAAGTTTAGGTGTATATCCGGCTTCATATTCTTTTAAGTACTTTTCGGACATAAAAATCCTCCTAATTAAGTCTACAAAAGAAAAATCCTTGCATTTATTTTATCAAATAAAAAAAGAATATGCATTATCAATCGCATATCCTTATATATATTTTTATTAATAACGAGAATCCCACTCGTCGATTATTCTTTGTCGATTAGCAATTTTCTTACCAAAAACCGCAGCGGAAACTATTAATAAGGCAATACCAGCGTCCGCTACTAATTCAAATAATGCTCCGAATAAGAAGTACATAATGGAGGTATTAGTGAAAAGATCACCACTAGTAGGCATTGCTCTAGCACCAAGATAAAAGAAAACAATTGTTAAAACTATACCAACAGCTAATAAGATAGAGCCAAGAGTAACCAGTGTAATTCTTTTACTTCTATATTCAGCAATCTCTTTTTTATATTGTTCAATAGTAGAAGAAGTTACTTTTTTATTTGATGTTGGACTAGAAGGAGTAATAACACTAGCTACACGTTCAACTGCGTCAACAGCTTTACCACACCTAGAACAATAAGTTGCATCAATTTCTACATTAGCCCCACAGTGAGGACATTTACGGTACTTCACGAGTTTAGTTCCGCAACTCTCACAATAAGTTGCCCCGTCTCCATATTCAGCATGACATATTGGACATTTTTTCATATTTTGTTCTCCTATTTGTCTGGATTTAATTCTTTATAAATGGCTTCTAACTGTTTTGCCCATTTATCACTAGAATAATTTTGCATTGTCTTTTTAGCGTTTTTCACAATTGATCTCACATCACCAAATAACACCTTTTCAAGTCTAGAGACCCACTCAGTATAATTATGATAAATAAGAGCGTTTTCTCCATCAGTGAAAACTCCATCTAACGCTTTATCGGCTTTGGCTAATATTGGGGTCCCACATAAAGCGGCTTCAAAATAAGTTAAGCCTTGGGTTTCAAAGTTACTAGCGGTCACAAAAGCGTCGAATAAAGAATAGTAATATTTGAGCTTAGAATTCTCAATTTCCCCGACAAAAATGACGTTTTCTTCTAATTTTAGCCTTTTTGTGGCCTTTTTAAGCATTGGGATCGCATCCCCAACACCAACAATAATGAAGGCGATATTTGGCACCTCATGCTTGATTCTTGCGATATATTGAAGGGTCTCAACAATATTCTTTTCTAAGGAGACTCGACCAACATAACCAAGCACTTTCCTATTTCTTAATTTATAAGACTCTTTTAAGTTGTCGATGAGTTCTTTATCCATCTTTGAGATTTCAAATTTAGAAGCGTTAACTGGAGAAGGAATAATTCTAATATCCTTGTCCCCGATGTCCTTCTTTAATATTTCATAACTCTTTTGAGATGGAACGGTGATAATCTTACATTCGTTATAGATACGTTGGAATATTAAACCTTTCGCGGTTTTATAAACAATGTTACCAAAATCTAAACCAAATTTATTCTGATAATATAAGTTCCACAAAGTGTGATAAGTATATAAAAGATTAATTCCTGTCATCTTTGCTAATTTTAAAGCGATAACCCCTGCAGAATATTCTGTATGAAGATGAATATAATCAAAACCAAATAATGAAAGCATTTTAGCCGCTTTAGCGAACTGGAATGTTTTTAATATATGAAGTTCTTTATAATTCCTTACTAACGAAAAATAAGTTGAAGGGATAGGAATATAAGTTTCATTAGGTAATTCTTTATATGATGTACCTTTATGCCATAACGCAGCAATATAAACGTCATAGCCAAGTTTCTGTAACTCTAATTGGAGTAAATCCATAACAACAGCGACCCCACTCACAAATAAAGGACAAACATCAGTTAATAAAGCGATTCTTTTTTTATTAGGGATGCCGTCAATTTCATTAAATAATCTATTAAAGAAGTTATCATTTAAAATCGCTTCTTCTGGTAAAGCAGAATTCTTATATTTAGATTTCTTTCCCACTAAACGGTTATAGTGATGTTTCTTATAATACTCTTCTAATCTTAAGGATAATATGTCTTTATAAAATAAATAATGTCCACATACTGGATAAGAAGAAAATTTCACATTTGGATTTAGATGACCTTTTTCATAAATCTTATATCTAGTATCTAAAGAAATAACTTCGTCATTTTGACCAAAGTGAATAAAGGTAGGAATAGAAAACTTACTAATCTCATCACTTAATTCATATTCCGCCTTATAAGAATTAACTGGAGAAATTAAAATCATCCTATCGATATTTAAATCTGGATTCTTATGCGCTTTAGTGGCTAGATAGGCTCCTACACCAAAACCTAATAAGATTAATCTTTGATCTTTTCTAATCACTTTTTGAGAGAATAATTCATGAAGAATTCTTTCAAAGACATCGAAATAATATTCTAAATATAAAACACGGTCATTCTTTGTTAATAAATTAACAACAATAACTTGTTCTCCTCTATTTATGATTGGAGCAAGTAAATCATAGTACTGTCTTTCTCCTTCAAAATGAAAAAGCGGAAAGACAACAATATCTTTCAAATTGTTCTTGCTATTATAGAAGCTCACCTGATAAGGGTTATGATCTAATAAGATTTCGATTTGTCTACCCTTGAAGGCTGGTCGAGATTTCGCCATAAAATAATTGTAACCCAAATTTACTTTTATTTGAATACAAAAACCCCACCTACTATAAATAGATGAGGTCTTGTATAAATAATTAATTATTCAACCCAAGTAACTAAAACGATTGGGGCGTCATCTCCACGACGGTTTTCAAGCTTTAATCTTCTTGTATAACCACCACTACGTCCTTTAAATTTAGGACCAATGACAGAGAATAATTTATCTAAAGCAGAGACTCCTTCACTAGCTTCGATGTTTCTCACGAATCTAGCGGCTTCTCTTTTAGCGTTCATAACGTCTTCTTTTTTCGCTAATGTAACTAAACGATCAGCTTCTTTAACAACATCACGAGCGACAGCTTCAGTAACTTTGACGGATTCATGAATAATTAAATCAGTCACAACATTACGAAGCATATTTTCATATTTACTTTTAGTATAAGCGGCCTTAAATCTAACGCCGGTTTTACCATGTACATTTTTACGACCTTGTGCTGGCATAATATATTTTCCTTTCTAATTATTCAAAATCTCTAAATGATAAACCAATGGATTGAAGTTTTTCTTTAATTTCTTTTAAAGACTTCTTACCAAGATTTTTAACTTTCATCATTTCTTCTTCGCTCTTCTCAGTTAATTCTAAGACAGTGCCAATATTTGCTCTTTTTAAGCAGTTATAGCTTCTGACGGATAAATCGAGATCTTCAATAGTGATGTTCTCATATTTATTTTCTTCAACTGTAACCACTTCTTTTTCGATATTGATATCTTGAGTAATTTCAGCGAGAGTTAAGAATTTGTTAAGGTGTTCAATTAATAGTCTAGCCGCCCAAACAACAGCTTCTTGAGGAAGAATAGAGCCATTAGTCCAAACTTCTAATGTAAGTTTATCAAACTTGGAATCGTGACCAACACGAGTGTTATCAACGATATAGTTTGCTTTTCTTACTGGAGAATAGTTGCTATCAGTAGCAATAACTCCCACTGGGAAATTTGGATGTAAGACTTTATTTTGTTCACCAGTGAAATATCCTCTACCATTTCTAGCGTGAAGAACCATATGTAATTTGCCGCCTTCGGCTACATGAGCAAGTACGACATCTTTATTAACAACTTCAACACCTGTTGGGCAAACAATATCTGCACCAGTAACAACTTTACCTTCTTCGACATTAATTTCAAGTCTCTTATTAGCGTCATCAGCTTCATCAATCTTTAAAACTAAATCTTTAAGATTTAAGATGATAGACGTAACATCTTCTTCAACGCCTTCTAAGCTTGAAAATTCGTGTTGTGCACCTTCAACTTCAACAGCGTAGATGCTTGCTCCAGGAAGAGCGGATAAAAGAACTCTTCTTAAAGCGTTACCAAGGGTTAATCCGAATCCTCTTTCAAGAGGTTCAATGACGAAACGACCATAATTTTCATTACCATCATAGTCAGCTTGGGTGATGCCAAATCTTTCGAATGGATTTGCAATTTTCATTGTAGTTTCCTCCTATAAATTAACCACGTGGACGTTTTGGTGGACGGCAACCATTATGTGGAATTGGAGTTGTGTCAACGATGGACATAACTTGTAATCCCGCAACCGCTAAAGAACGGATAGCGCCTTCTCTACCTGGGCCTGGGCCTTTGACATCAACATCAACTTGTCTAATGCCTTGTTCGTATGCACTCTTTGCTGCGGCTTCGCTAGCTTGTTGAGCAGCAAATGGTGTGGATTTCTTCGCTCCTTTAAAACCTAATGCACCAGCACTACTCCAGGCGATGGCATTGCCATCGATGTCAGTAATAGTAACGATGGTGTTATTGAATGTGGAGTGGATGTGGGCCACGCCTTTGGTATAGGAACGTTTGACTTTCTTTTTACGTACAACTTTAGCCATAATACATCTCTCCTTTCATTATTTAGGTGCGACTTTCTTGTTCGCAATTGTTTTACGTGGACCTTTACGGGTACGCGCATTTGTTTTGGTTTTTTGACCGCGGACAGGTAAACCTTTTTTATGTCTAATACCACGGTAACAACCAATTTCAGTTAATCTTTTGATATTTAAGGCGACTTCTCTTCTTAAATCACCTTCGACTTTTAATTTTGCGATTTCTGCTCTGATGGCGTTCATTTGCGCATCACTTAAGTCTTTCACTCTAATGGTGGAATCAACTTTAGCAGCTTCACAAATTTTTTGTGCAGTAGTTCTGCCAATACCGTAAATATAGGTAAGGGAGAAACCTACTTGTTTGTCGTTTGGAATATCAACACCAACAATACGTGCCATATTCTAATTTCCTCCTATATTAACCTTGTCTTTGCTTGTGTTTTGGATCACTACAAATGACCATGATTTTGCCATGTCTTTTGATGACTCTACACTTTGAGCAAATAGGTTTGACTGAAGGTCTGACTTTCATAATTTCTTTCCTCCTTAATAGTTTTGACCAGGACTATTTAAACCTGAATGTTATACGGCCCCGTGTTAAATCATAAGGCGAGATTTCTACGGTAACTTTATCACCTGGAAGAATGCGAATGTAATTCATTCGGATTTTACCAGAAACGGTAGCCAAGATTACCATGTCGTTTTCAAGTTTGACTCTAAACATTGCGTTAGGAAGAGTCTCAGTTACGACCGCCTGTACTTCGATGACATTCTCTTTAGACATTTATTCTTCTCCTTCATACATTGTAATAATTTCAATTCCGCTACTAGTGACGATCACTGTGTTTTCATAGTGAGCAGTTAATTTGTGGTCTTTAGAGACCGCTGTCCAGCCATCAGGAAGTATCCTGATGTCTTTTTTACCTTCTAGAACCATAGGTTCTATACATAGTGACATGCCTGGTTCAATCTTCATTCCTGTTCCAGCTTTGCCGTAATTAGGAATAGTTGGATCTTCGTGCATATGAGTGCCAATTGAGTGACCAGTATAATCACGAGTAACATTATAACCATGAGATTCTACATAAGTCTGTATGGCGTGACTTATATCTCCAATATAATTACCGACTTTCACTTGTTTTAAGCCTTCAAAGAATGCCTCTTTAGTGACTTTAACAATTGCTTCGGCTCTATTGGAGAGCTTACCGACCGCGAAGGTTCGGCAAGCATCCGCCATATAGCCCTGATAAGACGCCACTAAATCCACTGAGACGATATCACCTTCTTTAAGAATTTTCTTTTTAGAGGGGATACCATGTACTAACTCTTCATTAACAGATACACACGCATTAGCGGGATAATCATAATATCCTTTTTCCGCGCTGATACACCCATGTTTAATGAATGTTTTATTCACAATTTCATCAATGTCCATTGTGGTCATCCCTGGTCTAATGGATTCTCCAATAATCTTGAAGGCATCAGCGACAGCCTGACCAGCAACTTTCATTAATGCAAATTCTCGAGGGGATTTAATGTACACCATAGTTATTTCTTTAAGTATGAAGAAACTTCATCGAATAATACTTCTTTACCAATTAGAGAGTTAAATGACTCTAATAGCCCAAGCTTCTTATAATAATCAAGAAGTGGTTTGGTTTCAGAAACATAATGTTCCAATCTTACTTTGAGAGCTTCTTCGTTGTCATCTTTTCTTTGATAGAGTGGTCCTCCACATAAATCACAGACACCTTCCACTTTTGGTTTCATGGTAACTACGTGATATGGAGCGCCACAATTTTTACAGACTCGACGACCGGAGATTCTTCTCACAAGTTCTTCGTTATCACAGTCTAAATTGATAACCGCTTCGATTGGTCGAGAGATACTTTTAGCAATTTCATTTAACGCTTCCGCTTGAGGAAGAGTTCTAGGGAAACCGTCAAGAAGGAACCCAGCTTCACAGTCAGGTTGACTTAATCTCTCTTTTACTAAGCCAATAGTAACATCATCAGGGACTAAATCACCCTTATTGATATAACTAGCGGCAAGTAAGCCTAGTTCAGTTTGTGCTTTAATCGCTTCTCTAAACATATCTCCAGTAGAAATATGTACGAGACTTAAAGCTTCTTTTAATTGCTTAGCAAGTGTGCCCTTGCCTGCTCCTGGTGGGCCCATTAAAATGATGTTCTTTTTCATAATAATTAATGACCTCCTGAAGCCACAACTTCATCGAATGATTTACCAGCGAGTAAACCATCAATTTGGTTATTAAGTTCTAAGCAAACACCGACAACAATGATCATACCGGTACCACCCATGACTAAGCTAGCATCTCCACCAAAGACACCACTCATAGTGAGAATTGGAGGGAGCGAAGCAATTAGTACGAGTGCGGCTGCACCGATAAAGGTCACTCTATTTAAGACACGACGGATATATCTTTCGGTTTCAATACCTGGTTTAACTCCAGGAATATAGCTTCCATTCTTTTGGAAGTTTTCCGCCATTTGTTCTGGGTTGATTTGTAAGTTCGCATAGAAGAATGTAAACGCCACAACAAGGACAATATAGATAATTAATCCCCAAGGCATTTTCCAACTTCCCATGTCGTATAGTTCACTGGTAGAGAAGATCTTCAACCAACCAGCATTCGCGCCTTCACTAGAGACAAATGCCGCAATGACACTAGGTGCCATGAGTAATGAAGAGGCGAAGATGACAGGAATAACTCCTGCACTATTAATTTTGATTGGTAAGAAGCTCGCTCTAGCCATTGATTGAGTTTGTCCACCACCTTTTCCAGAGTGTTGAATTGGGATTTTACGCTGTGATAACTCAATAAACGTAACGAATGCGATAATGACGAGATAAGCAACAACATATAGTATGAATTTGAATACTCCAGCAATAACCAAACTATCAGGAGCACCACCTGTACTACTAATATAAGTAGTAAAGGCATGAGCGAATTGATTTGGTAATGAACAGACAATACCAGCAAAGATGATCATAGAGATACCGTTACCGATACCTTTAACGGAGATTTGGTCACCAAGCCACATCACAAGCATAGAGCCTGCAAGCATGACGATGATGATATATAAATATCCTAACCATCCATTGCCACTCGCATTTAATGTTTCCATTAATGTGAATGTCACACCACTATCAGCGGAGTTTTCAATTGTTTTGATAATACCATATGCTTGAACCGCACCTAATAATAAGGTTAGGTAACGGGTTGCATATTCCATTTTCCTTCTTCCGTATTGACCTTGACGTCTAAGCTCACTAAGAGCTGGAAGTACATCAGTTGATAATAATTGCACAATAATTTGTGCGGTGATGTATGGAGAGACGCCGAGAGCGAAGATGGAGAACGTTTGTAACGTGCCTCCACCAAGTAAGTTCATAAGCGATAAGGCAGACCCGGAATTGAGATACTCATCAAATCCTGAGACTTTAACTCCCGGGACTGTTATCTGTGCTCCGATACGGAAGATAAAGAGAATGAGGACCGTAAATAAAATACGGTTCATGATTTCTTTATTTTTAAGAATCGAAGCAATCTTTTTCATAATTAGATTACCTCAGCGGTTCCACCTGCGGCTTTAATAGCTTCTAGAGCACTCTTAGAGAACTTGCTTGCTTGAACAGTTAATGCTTTTTCAAGTTTGCCTTTTCCTAAGACTTTCACACCGCAATATTCTTTGCCGATTAAACCGGCTTCTTTAAGAAGGGCAGAATTGACGACTTTGCCAGCTTCGAATTTATTTAAATCTTCGACATTAACAACAGCGTATTCAACGCGATTGACATTCTTAAAACCTCTTTTTGGAAGTCTTCTCCATAATGGCATTTGTCCACCTTCAAAGCCTAAAGCGACTCCACCACCACTACGGGCGTTTTGTCCTTTATGACCTTTACCAGCGGTCTTGCCGTTTCCGGAGCCGATGCCTCTACCTTTACGGTAGTGAGCGCTTCTACTACCTTCTACTGCTTGTAATTCATGTAATTTCATGTGACTAAGCCTCCTTATTCTTTGCTACGAAGAGCTTGCATTTCTTTGTAGCTCTTGAGGTTGTCTAAGCCTTGGTTGGTCGCTCTAATGATATTAATTGGAGCGCGACTACCATAGACTTTAGAGCACACGTTTTGAACGCCAGCAAGTTCTAAGATAGCTCTAACTGGGCCACCAGCGATAATACCAGTACCTTCAGGAGCAGGTTTTAAATAAACATTGCAAGCGCCATATTTACCAACCACTTCGTGGGAAATAGTATTTCCTTTAACTAAATGGATGGAATATAACTTTTTACGAGCTTGTTCACTAGCCTTTTTGATGGCATCTGGGACTTCAGCAGCTTTACTTAAGGCAAAGCCATAATGTCCTTTATGATCACCAACAACAACAAGGGCGGTGAATTTCATACGACGTCCACCTTTAACGGTTTTAGAAACACGGTTGATGTAAACGACTCTTTCTTCGAATTCGTCTTTTACTTCTTTACGTTCTCTTCTATCGTCTTTTCTACCAGGTTTTCCGCCTTTACGGTCACCATGAGGACGTCTATCTCCGCGTGGAGCTCTTTCTTCTTTAGGAGCTTCAGTGGCTGGAGCTTCTGCTTTTGCTTCTTCTACTGGAGCAGCAACAACTTTTTCTTCTTCCATGATTAATCTCCTTATTAGAATTCTAAGCCAGCTTCACGAGCGGCTTCTGCAAGGGCTTTGACACGTCCGTGATAAATATAACCACTTCTATCAAAGACCACTTTCTTAATTTTCTTGGCTTTAGCCTTACTAGCTAAATCCGCACCAACTTTACTAGCGGCTTCAATGTTGGAGCCATTTTCAAGTTTTAAGCTCATAGAGCTAGAAGCCACTAAAGTGACTTTCTTCACATCATCAATAATTTGAGCTTCGATGTTTTTGTTAGAACGATAGACACATAATCTTGGACAACTAGTTGTACCTGAGACTTTAGCTCTAACACGGGCATGTCTTCTTTTTCTAGAGACATTTTTGCTTTCTTTAGAAACCATTTTGTATACCTACCTTTCTAACTATTTCTTACCGCCAGCACGTTTACCTTCTTTAGTGGCAACGTATTCATCTTTATAACGAATACCTTTTCCTAAATATGGTTCTGGTGGTCTCACTTCACGGATTCTAGCAGCGGTTTGACCAACTGCTTGCTTATCAATACCTTCAACGTCGATTTCTGTTGGGGAGAGTAATGTAACTTTCACTCCTTCATTAGGCTTGATTGTAACGGTGTGGCTATATCCAGCCCATAAGACAACGTTAGCACCTTGCATTTGGGCTTTATAACCAATACCTCTCATTTCTAATGATTTCTTATATCCTTCGGAAACTCCAACAATAGCGTTATGGATATTAGCACGAGTAGTACCGTGATTTTGTTTTGTTTGTTTTAAGTCGTTTGCTCTTTTGCAAACCACTGTGGTTCCTTCGACTTCTACGGAAATACCGCGATTGACTGGGACCACTAAGCTACCTTTGGCGCCACTAACTTTAACATTAGAGCCTTCAACGGTAACTGTCACTCCAGCAGGAAGAGCAATGTGTTTGTTACCAATACGTGACATAACTTTCCTCCTTACCAGACATAGGCGACGACTTCTCCGCCGATACCTAAGGTACGAGCTTTTGCATCAGTCATCACACCTTGGGAAGTAGAGATAATCGCAATACCTAAACCTTTTAAAACTCTTGGAAGTTTTCCACAGCCAACGTTCACACGTAAGCCTGGTTTAGAAATTTTCTTTAAGCCAGAGATGACTCTAGTGCCATCGCTAGCGTATTTTAAGGAAATTGATAATTCTTTCTTAGTGGATCCTTTGACTTTATAGTCAACGATGAATCCTTCTTCTTTTAAGATCTTAGCGATTTCCACCTTCATCTTGCTAGAAGGCATTTTTACAGTTTCATATTTTAATGCATTTGCATTTCTAATGCGGGTAAGCATATCCGCAATTGGATCTGTCATCATAATTAAACTTTACCTCCTTATTACCAAGATGATTTCTTTAAGCCTGGGATTTCTCCCTTGTATGCGAGTTCACGGATACAAATACGGCATAAATGGAATTTTGAGTAGACAGAATGAGGACGTCCACAACGTTCACAACGTGTGTATTCTCTAACTTTGAATTTCTTTGGTCTCGCACAGCGGACTTTAGCACTTGTTTTCGCCATTAGTTTCTATCCTCCTATCTTGAGAAAGGCATACCTAATAATTCAAGTAAGGTATACGCTTCTTTATCAGTTTTAGCGGTAGTGACGACAACAACATCCATACCTCTAACTTTTGCGACTTTATCGTAGTCAATTTCTGGGAAAATTAATTGTTCTTTAACACCTAGTGTGTAGTTACCACGTCCATCGAAGGCGTTTTTAGATACACCACGGAAGTCACGAACTCTAGGGAGAGCGATTGACACTAATTTATCAAAGAAGTCCCACATTCTTAATCCTCTTAAAGTGACTTTACAACCAATTGCTTGGCCTTCTCTTAATTTGAAGCTAGCGATGGATTTTTTCGCTTTAGTAATGACTGGTTTTTGACCAGTGATTTGTGCGAGTTCTGCCACAGCTTCTTCTAAGCGTTTCGCATCTTGAGTGGCGTCACCAACACCGATGTTGACAACGATCTTATTCAAGCCGGGAATTTCCATGACACTGGAGTATTTATATTGCTCCATAAGAGCTTTTTTCACTTCAGCTTCATATCTAGCTTGTAGTCTATTTACGACACTAGCTTTCTTATTTCCGGCTTTAGCCTTTGGGGCTTTAGGAGCAGCTTTTGGTGCTTCTACTTTTGCTTCTGCAGGTTTAGCGGCTTTTGGTGCTGCTGGTTTTTTAGCAGTACTGGCTGGCTTTTTGGCTGCAGGTTTTTTTGCTTCTGCCATCTTTAGCTACCTCCTTATAATTCAGTGCCGCTAGCTTTAGCGACTCTGACTTTCTTTCCTTTTACAACCTTATGACCAATTCTAGTTGGCTTTTTGGTTTTTGGATCAACAAGCATGACGTTAGAAGCATCGATTGGAGCATAGATCTCGACAATGCTTCCTTCTGGAGTTTGTTGATTTGGTTTTTTGTGTTTCTTACGGAGATTGACACCTTCGACAACAACACGATTTGTTTTTGGATCAACCTTTTGAATTGTTCCAGTTTTGCCCTTGTCTTTGCCAGAGATGACAATGACTTTATCACCTTTTAATAATTTCATTGTTTACTCCTCCTTATAACACTTCTGGAGCAAGGGAGAGAATTTTCATAAATCCTTCTACACCTTTCTCTCTTAACTCACGAGCCACAGGTCCGAAAACACGGGTTCCCACTGGGGCATTATCATCATTAATGATAACAACAGCGTTATCATCAAAGGCGATGGTGCTACCGTCAGCTCTAAGAGTTGGTTTTTTACATCTCACGATGACGCATTTGACAATGTCACCTTTTTTCACTTTTCCATTAGGAATAGCTTCTTTAACAGAACATTGGATGATATCACCGATATAAGATGATTTTCTTTTACTTCCTCCGTAGAGGGTGAAAGCACGAACTTTACGAGCGCCACTATTATCAGCGACAACAAGGTTAGTTTCCTTCTGAATCATAATTATTCGGCCTCCTTTTCTTCTTTAGCTGGTTCTGCTTCTTCAACTTTCTCTGCTGCAGGTTTCTCTTCGACTTCTTCAGCAGGAATTTCACCAGTAAGAATTTCTTCTTTTAATTCTTTTTCTGCCTCTTTAACAGACATTTCGGCAGTCTTATCGATTGAGACTAATCTCCATCTTTTAGTCGCGGAGAGTTTTCTTGTTTCCATGATGGTTACAACATCTCCAACTTTAGCCTCATTCTTTTCATCGTGCGCGTAATACTTCTTTCTATATTTAACGCGCTTGCCATACTTAACGTGTTTTTTGTGAGTTTCAACAAGGACACCGATGGTCTTGTCGTTTTTATCACTAACAACTACGCCTTGAATGGAACGTCTTAAGTTTCTTTCTTCCATTGTTTACGATCTCCTTATTTAGATTCACTTAATTCTCTTTCACGTAACACCATGTTAACGCGGGCGATATCTTTTCTCACGCCAATGACTTCTTCTCCTCTTTCAAGAGTTCCGACGGCTTTTTTACGTCTTAACTCAAAGAGTTGTTCTTTTAATGAGTAGAGCTTTTCTTTAAGTTCACTCGTAGACATTTCACGGACTTCACTAATTTTCATTGCTACTACTCTCCTTTTCCGACAACTTTACATTTGATTGGGAGTTTATAAGCAGAAAGTCTAAGAGCTTCTCTTGCGACTTCTGGATCAACACCACCAATTTCAAACATTACTTGTCCTTGTTTAACAACTGCCACCCAGTCTTCTGGCGAACCTTTACCGGAACCCATACGAACTTCAGCAGGTTTTTTGGTTTTTGCTAAGTGAGGGAAAATTCTAATCCAAATTTGTCCTCCACGTTTTGTGTATCTAGCTAATACAATACGGGCAGCTTCGATTTGTCTTGTGGTAATCCAAGCACCTTCAAGGGCTTGTAAACCAAATTCACCAAAGCTAATTTCTGTACCGCCTTTTGCGTGTCCTTCATATTTAATAATATGTGGACGGCGATATTTCACTCTGTTTGGTTGTAACATCTCTTACTCTCCCTTCTCGCTTTTCTTAAGTTCTGGGCGGATTTCTCCTCTACAGATCCAGACCTTAACACCTAAGCGACCATATTGTGTAGCGGCTTCACTAACTGCGTAATCGATATCACTTCTAAGGGTGTGTAGAGGGATAACTCCTTCTTTATAGCCTTCGCTTCTAGCGATGTCAGCACCACCAAGTCTACCAGAGACCATGGTTCTACATCCTTTCGCGCCAGCTTTTCTTACTCTTTGAATAGCTTTCTTTTGCACAGTTCTGAAACTTGCTCTTTCTTCTAATTGTTTTGCAATTGTTTGGGCAACGATTGTTGCATCTAAGTCAGGATTCTTTACTTCAACGACATCCACACGCACGCTCTTATTCTTAATAAGTTTAGCGAGGGCTTCTTTTAAAGCTAAGATGTTCTTGCCGTCTTGACCAATGACAATGCCTGGACGAGCGACAAAGACTTTAACCACAACATTTGTGCCTTTATCTGTTTTGGTTCTTTCAATTTCAACGTGAGATAATAACGCTTCTTTTAAAGCACCTTGGAGATATTTACGAATTTTAATGTCTTCGTTTAAGTAGACAGGGTATTCTTTATCTTCGGCAAACCAACGAGAATTCCAATCCTTGTTGACACCGACACGCATACCTACTGGATTAACTTTTTGACCCATTTTGCTATCTCCTTATCTCATTTTGACTACCACATAAATGTGGCAGCATCTTTTCACTAAACCAGAAGCGGAACCTTTCGCTCTTGGTAAGTATCTTCTCATTTTTAAGCCATCAGTAGCATAGATTTCTTTGATATATAACTTATCTTCATCCATGCCGAAGTTATTGATGGCGTTAGCCGCAGCAGACTTAATTACTTTAGTAACTGGCTCACATGCTGCACGGTTGATATTTCTTAATAAACCTAAGGCAACTTTGACATCCTTGCCTCTTACTTGGTCGATGACTAAGCGAGCTTTTCTTGGAGTTAAGCGAACGTTCATTGAGGACGCTCTAGCTTCAGTTGGCATTGGCTTTTTAGGAGCTTCAACCTTCTTTTCTTCTTTTTTAGCCTTTTTGGCTTTTACTTCTTTAGGAGCTTCTTCTACTGGAGCAACTTCTTCTTTAACTTCTGCTTCTTTTTTAGGAGCGGCCTTTTTAGGGGCGGCTTTCTTAGCAGGGGCTTTCTTTGTTTCTGCCATTATATAAACCTCCTATTATTTACCAGCCGCAGCTGCTTTATCTTCAGCAGTGTGGCCTGTATGACCGGTGTATTTTCTGGTTGGAGAGAATTCACCGAGTTTATGTCCTACCATATCATCTGTGACGTAAACGGAGATGTGTTCTTTTCCGTTATAGACCGCGAAGGTGTGTCCGACGAATGATGGGTAGATTGTAGAACGGCGGGACCATGTCTTAATGACTTCTTTTTTGCCAGCAGCATTTAAAGCTTCGACTTTTTTCATTAAGTGTTCATCACAGAATGCGCCTTTTTTCAAACTTCTTGCCATTTGCGTTTACCTCCTATTTCGCGTTACGTCTACGAATAATTAACTTAGTAGACTTTTTCTTGTTATTTCTGGTCTTAACACCCATTGCACGTTTACCCCAAGGAGTTCTTGGTGCGTCACGTCCAACTGGACATTTACCTTCACCACCACCATGTGGGTGGTCGTTAGGGTTCATAACGGAACCTCTAACTGTTGGTCTAGTACCGTACCATCTGGTTTTACCAGCTTTACCAAGATTGATTAAGTTCCAATCTTCGTTACCAACGGTACCAACTGTGGCTCTACAAGTTGCGAGAACTTTTCTCATTTCTCCACTTGCGAGTCTAAGCATGACATATTTGCCTTCGCTACCGAGGACTTGAGCAGCCGCTCCAGCAGCACGACATAATTGTCCGCCTTTTCCTGGAACTAATTCGACGTTATGGACGAATGTACCTTCAGGAATGTTCTTTAACACTAAGGCGTTACCGGTTTTAATATCAGCGGTTTCGCCAGATATGATTTTATCCCCGACTTTGAGATCTTTAGGTGCTAAGATGTATCTCTTTTCACCATCTAAGTAAGCGACTAAGCAGATGTTAGCGTTACGGTTTGGATCGTACTCAACAGTCTTTACAACAGCAGGGATATTGTCCTTATTACGTTTGAAGTCAATTAAACGATATTTACGTTTGTGACCTCCACCAATGTGACGGCAGGTAATAACGCCTTGGTTATTTCTTCCGCCAGATTTGGATAAGCTGACTAATAAACTTTTTTCAGGAGTGCTTGTTGTAATTTCTTCGAATGTCGAGTTTGTCATGTTTCGTCTACTTGCAGAAGTAGGCTTGTAAGTTCTAATTGACATTACTTTTTCCTCCTATAGTTTGAGAATATGAACTTGATTATTCTCTGAATAAGTCGATTGCTTCACCACTTGCGATAGTGACAATCGCTTTCTTATAGCCTTGGATGTATCCGTGATAACGGGTACCTCTTGTAGTGGCTTTGGCGTGGACGTTAACGATTCTGACATCAACAACTTTCACTTGGAAGATTCTTTCAAATGCAAGTTTGACTTCGGTCTTGTTAGCATCTTTTGCGACTTTAACAGTGACTTTGTTGCTGTTTTGCATACCTGCCATACTCTTTTCAGTGATGACTGGTTTTAAGATTACAGCGAAGTCTCTTTCTGTTGGTTTTTGGAAGCTACTTTTTGGAGCTTCAACTTTCTTCTTGGCTGCCATTATTTAAGTGCCTCCTCAACTTCTTTAACTGCGGCTTCACTCATAACTAATTTCTCAGCATTTAATAAATCAAATACAGAGACGTTATCAGTGGTAACCACTTTGGCGTAGCTTACGTTACGCACGCTGGCGAATAAATTCTCATCAATTTCGCTCACAACCACGAGAGTCTTAACTTCGGATTTAAGAGCAGCAAGCATCTTGACGAATTCTTTAGTCTTTTTACCTTCGAATTTGATTTCGTTAACAACAACGAGATCTTTTGGGGTCTTAAGAGATAAAGCACTTCTTAAGGCTAATTGATGTTCTTTCTTGTTTTGGGATAAGGTGAAGTTTTGGTTACCAACTGGTCCAAAGACTGTTCCACCACCAACCCAGACTGGGGATCTAGAGCTACCAGCACGGGCTCTACCTGTACCCTTTTGTCTCCATGGTTTCTTACCACCACCAGAGACTTCGTGTCTAACTTTGGTCTTAGCAGTTGCTTGACGGGAGTTAGCTTGCTCGACTTGGACGGCGTTGAACATTGCTTGTTTGTGTGGTTCGACAGCGAACACAGCACCACTTAAGCTTAATTTGCCAACTTCTTCGCCGGCCATGTTAAGAACTTTAACACTGACGGTTTTCTTTTCTGACATAATGTTCTCCTTTCGTCCTATTCAGCTTTTGCTTCTTCGGCAGCAGGAGCTTCAACAGGAGCTTCTTCAACTTTAGGAGCTTCAACCTTTTTAACTCTTTGAATTAAAGGTTTAACACTTTCTTTGTTTTTGACTGTCTTAATTGCAGAACGGATTGTAACAATACTCTTTTTAGAGCCTGGTAAACCGCCTTTAACTAAGATGTAGCCTTTTTCGGCATCAACCTTGACCACTAATAAGTTTAATAAAGTGGCAGATTTGTTACCGTGATGTCCAGACATGTGTTTGCCTGGCATAACACCGTGGTTATAACGACCATTGTTTGCGAAGGAACCTTGTCCTCTGTGATAGCCTGAACCATGTCCTTTAGGACCAATGTGCATGTGCCATCTTTTAATAGTTCCGGTATAACCATGTCCTTTACTAGTTCCGATAACATCAACAATGTCACCAGCTTGGAATAAATCAGCTTTGATGAGATCGCCTAATTGGTAAGAACCCATTTCATCGCCTCTTAATTCCGCAGACACGTAATGTGGAACGGTATTGGCTTTCTTTGCAATGCCTTTTTCTGCTTTGTTAGCACGAGATTCTTTCTTTTCTTCGTAACCAACTTGGACAGCGACATAGCCATCTTTCTCTAAGGTTTTAACTTGTGTAACAACGTTTGGTAAGACTTCAACGACTGTCACTGGGTATAAGGTACCATCTTCAGCGAAGACAGATGTCATGCCCATTTTACGACCTAAAATTGCTTTCATTTCGCCTTACCTCCTTAAAGTTTAATTTCGATATCTACTCCTGAAGGTAAGTCTAAGTTCTTGAGAGCTTCAAGAGTTTCCTTCTTAGGATTTGTAATATCGATAATTCTTTTGTGTGTTCTGATTTCGAATTGTTCACGAGAATCTTTGTACTTGTGAACCGCTCTTAAAATGGTAAACACTTGTTTTTCCGTTGGTAGTGGGATAGGGCCAACAACGGACGCCCCAGAGTTCTTCGCTACTTGAACGATTCTCTCAGCTGATAAATCAAGGTTAACGTGATCATAAGCTTTGAGACGAACTCTAATCTTAGTAGTTTTTGCCATGAAATTTCCTCCTATATCACTTTCAGGCTTTGACCTCACTCTCTCAGTACGAATTCCCAGATACACCTTCATGACAACGCCTGTGGGTGTGTCCGCAACCTCGCACGTCAACGCGAGCAGTCAACGTTCAAATACTACTCTTATGCGTATACATGTGTCAATAATTAAAATAAAAAATATTTATAAGAAAATTCGACCTGCGAAAAAAATTACAAAAAAACACCATAATTTTGTCAATCACAGTGTTTAAGACGCCATTTTTTTTGATTTTTAGGCCTATTACTTTTGGTTTAATTTCTTCTGATAAGCTTCATAAGAGTATTTACAGCCACAATATTCCTGAAAATACATCTCATGTTCTTTGATTATAATTAGAGATTTTTCATATCCATCATTCTTTTTAAAATCAGCATATAACCACTTAACTGTAGGATATTCTTTTTGTAACTTTTCACCTATTTTATTGATATCTTGAGCATTTTTATACCTAGAAATAGTCATCACAGTACCAAAATAGTCAAAATGATGTTTACTAGCATACTCAAACCCCTCTTTTAGGCGTTTATTAAAGCAAATTCGACAGCGTTCATGACCTTCCTTATCATCCTTGCGAGGTTCTAGATCTAAATTATAGGTATCATTATCGTACTTAGTCTCAATCACCTTGATATTTGCCCCTATTTCAGATAAGTATGTCTTAAGTTCATCAAGCCTACGATCATGCTCTTGCTTAGGGTAGATGTTAGAGTTGTTATATAAGATAGTTATATCAAAATAATCCTTTAATAATTCATAAGGAATCGTAAAGCATGGACCACAACAAGCATGTAATAAAAGAGTAGCCTTTTTACCGGAATTTTTAATGTTTTCCACTTCAATTTGGAACTTTTTTTGATAGTTTACTCTATTTTCCATAAATAAACATTGAATCGCCAAAAGAGAAAAATCTGTATTTAGAATCAACAGCGTGCTTATAAACTTCAAGAGTATATTCTCTTCCTAAAAAAGCAGAGACAAGCATAATCAACGTTGATTTTGGAAGATGAAAATTAGTGATAATACAATCAACCGCCTTAAACTCATAACCAGGTTTAATAAAGATATTTGTTTCTTTCTTAATTGGAGTAAATTTGCCAAATTCTTGCATGTTAGCTTCAAGAGTTCTAACTGAAGTTGTCCCAATTGCGATAATTCTTCTTTTTTCTTCTTTTGCTTTGTTTAAAATGGCGCAAGCTTCCTCAGAAATCTCATAAAGTTCGCTATGCATAACGTGATTATCGGTATCTTCGACTTTTACAGGTCTAAAAGTACCTAATCCAATATGTAGTGTAATGTCAACTATCGTAATACCATTAGATTTTATCTTTTCAAATAAATCTTCTGTAAAATGAAACCCTGCTGTTGGAGCTGCTGCACTACCTTCAAATTTCGCATAAACAGTTTGATATCTATCATTAGTGCATAATTGTTGCTTAATATATGGAGGTAATGGCATTTTGCCAAGAGAGTCTAATACCTCAAGAAATATACCTTTATAATAGAACTTAACATGGCGTAATCCTTCTTCTTTTTCTGCAACCACTTCACCTACGAGTTTTCCTTCGCCAAAGTCAATTTTTGCGCCAATTCTTAAAGATTTTGCAGGTTTTGTTAGACATTCCCACACTTCATCCTCAATTTGTTTAAGTAAAAGGACTTCACAGTGCGCACCGGTAAGTTGCTTAATTCCTATGAGTCTAGCAGGGATTACTTTTGTGTTATTTCTAACTAAAACATCACCAGGTCTAAGATAATCCAAAATATCATAGAAGTGTCTATCCTCATATGTGTGATTATCCTTATTAATTGCTAATAGCCTAGAATGATCTCTTTTCTCACTTGGCTTTTGCGCAATAAGTTCTTCAGGCAAATAAAAATCAAATAAATTGATATCCATTAGAATCCTCTGTCATCACCAAAGGCTGCTAGAACAGCAGTCATATAGTCCCCAAAACGATCTTCTTTAATAGCTTCTCTAGCCCCTTCCATAATACTAATTAGGAACCTTGTATTATGAATAGATAATAATCTTTTCCCAAATGTTTCATCGCAAATATATAAATGTCTTAAATATGCTTTAGTGTAATTCTTACAACAATAACAATCGCACTTTTCATCCAAAGATGAAAAATCCTCTTTATATTTAGCGTCTCTAATGTTCACTCGTCCACTATGTGTCATTAAAGCGCCGTGTCTAGCAAGTCTAGTAGGAAGGACGCAGTCAAACATATCAATACCTCTAGCAATACCACCAAGTAAATAATCAAGAGAACCATGGCTCTCCAATAGATGTACCACCAATGGAATATCCAGGGAAATCCATTTTTGCTAATTCTTCAGCGCACATCTTACGGAGATCTTCATAATCTCCGCCTTGAACTATCCCAAAAAGAGCTTGGTCCTCTCTTTTGTGAGCGTCTAAGCCTCTTTTAGCCCATCTAATAGTTCTTTCAGTAGAACGTTTCGTATATTCATAATTACTAGGATATGGAATACATTCATCAAACGACATGATGATGTCTGCGCCTAGTTTTTCTTCAATTTCTATAGCAATTTCCGGAGAAAAAAACAATTTATCGCCATTTAGATGGTTTTTAAAGTGAACTCCTTCTTCAGATATTTTTCGTCT
The DNA here is from genome assembly GCA_902800355.1 of uncultured Erysipelotrichaceae bacterium. Taxonomy (GTDB): domain Bacteria; phylum Bacillota_I; class Bacilli_A; order RFN20; family CAG-826; genus UBA2450. Next base: position 34,841 of record CADCEE010000010.1, read on the forward strand.
TTCAGCAAGGGAAAAAACTTGGAATCCCCCACTATCGGTAAGAATAGGTCCATCCCAATTCATGAACTTATGTAAGCCACCAGCTTTAGCCACAATATCTGCCCCTGGTCTAATAGATAAATGATAAGTGTTGGCTAAAATCACTCCTGCTCCCATATCATGAAGTTCTTCAGGGGATAATGTTTTAACTGTAGCTAAAGTACCTACTGGCATAAACATAGGAACTTCAACATCCCCATGTGGAGTATGTAATATTCCATATCTAGCACCAGTTTGCTTATCAATATGTTTTATTTCTAGATAGAAATTTTTCATGATTGGTCCTTATAATTTTATAATTTTAGATATATCTAAAACCGATATATTTTTTGGTAATCTCTTTTCGATCGTATTAGTGAAAACCAAATCTTGAACGTGAGATTCTAATAATCTATCAATGCTCTTATTTGATAAAACAGCATGACTTGCTCCAACTAAAACAGATTTGGCGCCATGTTGTAATAATAAATTACAAGCAGACATAATAGTAATGCCAGTATCGATAATATCATCTAAAATGATACACACTTTTCCTTTAACATCATCTTCGAATTCTAGATGCTCTGCGTAGTTAGGGGCAGTTCTAATTTTGCTTAAAATAACTTTTCTAGTACCAGGAAGTTCTTTTACTAAAGCATCTGCTCTAGTATTAGCGCCGTGATCTGGAGAGACAACTAAAACATCTTTGATATCGATATTTTGCTTATTTAAATATTCTTTATAGTACTTTGCAAACAAACTGGTAGTTGGTAAAGAAGTGAATTTAGTTTTAAAGAATTTTTCAATATCCGGATGATGCAAGTCGAAGGTTAATATTTCATCAACTTTTGCAGTATCTAATATTTTAGCAACTACTTCACATGAAATTGGCTCATTAATCCAGGACACTCTTTCCTGTCTAGAGTATCCAAAGTAAGGAATATAGAGTTTAATGGTCTTAGAACCGGTCCTTTTTATAGAGTCAATGAGTAGAAGAAGCTCAAATAATCTCTCATGGGCTTTGATAGCGGTACTTTCGAATATAACAACGTCTTTATCTTTGCAGCTAGTGAGAGTTTTAACAAGTACCTCTCCATCCTTAAAATGGTCGATTGAAATCTCGCCTAGCTCAGCGTTATATTTCTTAGCGATACGTTTAGCAAGACGACGATTTGATAGTAAAGAGAAAATAATTAAATTACTCATATCAAACGTAGTACTTGCAGGCCATTAAGACCATCTCCTTATTCGCCAAATATTCATCTTTTATACGTTTTTTGTCAAATAAAACGCCATTTTTCTTATAAAAATCAGCTAATTCCTTAGTGAAAACCATTCCCTGATCTTCCATTTTGTAAAGTCTCTATTTGGATCATATTTTTCACAGTAATCACCAACATAATAAAGGATGTCATCTGATATCATCCACTTATCTAAAGAGTAATCAAGATTGAGGCCTACTGTTCGAGCACAATAGGAATTCTGGAAGATTTGTTTATAGATATTCTCATTGAAGTCATTATCTAAAATAAAATCACTCATCAAGATTCCTTCAATGTTCTCAAAGGCAACGTAACCCGTCTTTTTGTCAAGCTTAAAAACCCTGGGCATGATAACCGCAGATTTAATTAATTTTCTAAGCATATCGAATTCAACTGAATCAGGATTATATTTTTTTATTAAATATACTTTATTATTATAATTAGCCTTAAAAGTATCTTTAGATACAATCTCAGAAACCTCAAATTCTTTACGTTTAATCTTTATATTTTCCATCTCGATTATTATACATTATTTAATTAATTAAATATAGTCAAGAATTTTTAATCAAGTATTTATACTGGAAAGTAGGTTATTTATAATCAATTTCGCTTTTTGATATTATTGGGGATTATTTATAATCTTTGCTATAATAGAAAATCAAGAAAAAAGGTGAGAATTATGACTAGTTTAGAAAGATTTGTTCGTTATGTAAAAATAGACACTCAAGCAAGTGATAAAACCGGCACTACTCCAAGTACTGAAAAACAAAAAAATCTTGGAACGCTTTTGGTAAAAGAATTATTAGAACTTGGTTTAGAAGATGCCCATATGGACGAATTTGGTATTGTTTATGGTCATTTACCTGGAAAGGGAACTAGAATTGGTCTAAATGCTCATATGGATACCGCTTTAGAAGTGACAGATGAAAATGTTAAACCTCACCTAATTAAAGATTATAAAGGCGGCACTATTAAACTAGCTAATGGACTTGAAATGTCTCCTAAACAATTCCCTGTTTTAAGAAAACATGTTGGACATGACTTAGTAGTTACTGACGGAAATACACTTTTAGGCGCTGATGACAAGGCTGGTATCGCTATTATTATGTCAGCATTACAATATTTCAAAGATCATCCAAAAGTCGCTCACAACACCATTTGTGTAGCTTTTACAGTTGATGAAGAGATCGG
>CADCEE010000011.1 GCA_902800355.1 uncultured Erysipelotrichaceae bacterium
TTTTTCTGCTCGTTCTTTTTGAAGTTGTGCCAAACAGTCTTTATGGTAATAAGCTTGGCGATATACTGCTGCTCTACCTCTTCCAGCGTGATGGACAATTACCTCTTCCATTTCTAATTCATCTTCTGGAATATCTTTTTTACATCTTTCGCAGACATGTAATTCCTTTTGATGAATCACTATTGTTTCCTTAATAGGTTCAACTGGAGTAGGTGCTACTACAGGTTCTTGTTCTACTTTAGTAGCCTTTTCATCTTCAGATAATAAATAATCTAAAGAACAATCAAATACTTTAGCTAATTCTCTTAAAGTAGATACATCAGGTTCATTTTCATCATTTTCCCATTTGCTAACAGTTTGGAAAGTAACATATAAACGATCCGCTAAATCTTTTTGTGTTAAGTTTTTCTCAATTCTTAACTTCTTAATCTTTTGACCAAGTGTCATATACGGATACCTCCTTAGCAAATATACTCACTAAAAACGCGAATTTTATAAATAACTGATAAGGCGAATTGCTCGCGTAAAAGTAGAATTCCACTATTTATTATATAAATTTCTTATTTTGCGTAAAAGAAAATCCCTTTCTACTAACAGAACATGGATTTCTTTTTTAATAGAACTTATTATTTTAACTCCTAATCATATATTCACTGTTACACCTATAACTTAGTTAATGCTATGATAATGGACATGGAAAATATAGAAACTAATCAATACCCAAATAAAGGTAGACAAGTAGGCATAGATTTAGCGAAGTGTCTTGCAATTATCTTTATGATCATAATGCATGTATTGATGCAATTTGACGCTGACGAACATTCAACCTTTTATCAAATGTATGATTTGATATTTGGTAGTATTTTAGCGGCCCCTGTATTTATGACTGCGATGGGTGTTGGACTAGCTTATTCTAGTAAGTCTACTCCTAAGAAGATTATCTTTAGAGGCATTAATATATTTATCATTGCCTTTATCTTAAATGTCGTAAGAGTTATTCCTAAATTTATTATCGCTGGAGTGGAAAAAGACTCTGAACTTTTATTTATCTCAGTGTTTTATAATTCAATATGTGGAGATATTCTTGTTTTTGCAGGATTAGCCTTAATTCTATTTGGTCTATTAAAGTTAGCGAAGCTTAAAGACTATATGATTTTACTAATCGCGGTTATATTTTCTTTACTAGTGACATTTATTCCAGTATTTGTCACTAATAATGTTATTCTTAATTTCTTAAGTGGTTTATTTTTCCCTACTATGTACGGTAAGGATGTTAATATGGTCTTTCCAATAATGTCATGGTTTATTTTCCCGGCTTTTGGTTATTGGTTTGGTAACCAATTAAAAAAGACTAATAAGCCTAATCTATTCTATTTAATTACTGGCCTAATCGGAGCAGTTATAGGAGTGACAGGATTTATTCTAGAAGAATATTTAACTTTTGGCTTTGTGGGTTTCACTACTGAGATCACTTTCTACGGGATGAAAATATATGATGCGTTATTTTGCTTAGGTACAACCTTAGCCTTATTCGCCTTATGTCACTACATTAGTAAGATATCCTCTTTAAAATTACAACAAGGTTATATCTCTATGTCTAACTCTTTGAATTTGAATTATATAATCCACTACTTGATAGTTAATTATATTGCTATACCTTTAACGTATTATTATGGAGTTATCCCTCTATATGCGATGTTATTAGTGGCAGTAGGTATCATTATTATTTCTACTGCCTTAAGTATCTTATTAAAGGGATATATCAAAATGAAAGTTAATGAAGATCCTCATTCTCTTTGGAGATTTATTAACGCTGCTTAGTCCTAGTAATATAAACAGGTAAATACCAGTTGTCTTTGTCTACTGGAATTAAGCCAATTTTAAAGATTTTTATAATATTTTCATACCATAAATCATTCCTTCTTTTGCTTATATTTATAATATAAAAGATTAGTGTTGTACGTTTTTTAATTTAATTTCGTACATCAGTTGCACGTTTTTAAATCAAAAACGTTTTCCATTGAAATTAAAAAACGTAAGTTCAACCGCAAAATAGCATTTTACGTCATAAATCTCATTTCTACATATTCACTAATCAATACAGCATAGAAAAAGTTCGGCAATTTCAACAATGCATTGTACTTTTTGCCAAAGTAAAAAGAGAATAAAATACAATAGACAGACTACTTAGAAGTATTGTAGTAATTACATTATTTGTATAAAATGAGTATATGGATTTTGGAAAGAGTTTTAAATTTTATAGACAAAGAGCAGGATTAACTCAAAAAGAAGCTGCCACTTTAATTGGGATCAATGACTATCAATTAGGTAATTATGAAACTAATAGAAGTCAGCCAAGTTTAGAAATACTCAAAAAGATGAGCAAAGTCTATTCTATTAGCATCGACAAAATGTTAGGCAATAACGTGCTTCGAAACAAAATTGAAAAAGAGCAATCTAATAATAAACAAGACTATATTGATTCAGCAGAAGTTCTTAGAATCTTAGAAGAATTTGTTGCTCAAAATGATAGCAAAAAATAATTTATATATAATCACTTAACTTGTAATAATTACATAACATATAAAAAATACAGATATTTATTGAATGATCGCATTAAATGTGCGATTATTTTTATGTATTAAATAAAAGGAGAAAAGATGTCAAATCAAAAACCGGTTGTTATAAAAAAACATGGCTGTTATTCAGCATCAAACAAAGATTTAAAAATTCGGGACCAACAAGGTCGTTTGATGAAAGGTGAACATGACGTGTTTGTGACTTCAAACGTAGCGAAAAATGGTTTTGTTATTGTTAAAACAATAACTTCGTTAGAAAACAACAAAACGGGCGGTTTTCACAATACAGCATTAGCAGACGTTAAAAAAGGCCTTATTATTCCAATTCCTGATAAGGAAATAAATTCTAAAAAATTATCTGGGATAGTTAAAAAAGGCATAAAAATTCATAAGAGCAAATTATATAAGCAAAATCATAATTTTAAATATCCAAAGAAATATGAATCATTAATCGATTAAAAAAGTGGGAATCTTCCTCCCACGTTAGCGGATGAATCTTCGTCATTCCGCCCGATTAGTTATATTACACCAAAAAAAGCAGAATTAGTCAATTGTTAAAAATTTTATAACTCATTAAAAAGACGATTATCTTGCTCATAATCGCCGGGCTACTACTAGCATTGATTAATTAGCCGTGCCTGTAGTAAGAGAACGCATCTCCTAATTAGATAATATAACAACTATTTGAACTGTGCAAATGAATCTATGAAAAAGAACTCCACTATTTGCGCTATAAAGAGAATTCCAGAAAGGACAATAAAATATGAAAGACTTAAAAGAATATAATTACATCGACGAATCATTTTATCGTGATGTTAAAGAAGTATTAGAACAAGCCAGAAAAAGAATATATCGAAATATTCAAAACGAGATGGTTTTAGCATATTGGCAAATTGGAAAGATGATTGTGGAGAAACAAGGCGGAGTAGAACGTGCTAAATATGGTGATGGCCTAATAAAAGAATTATCATCAAAAATGACAAATGACTATGGACCCGGTTTTAACGAAAGAACCATTAGAAATATGCGTAAATTTTATATCACTTTTCCAATTTGGTCCACAGTGTGTGCCGAATTAAGTTGGAGTCATTATAGACTTTTAATAAGTCTAGATGATGAAAACGCGAGGAATTTTTACATTAAAGAAGCTATAAATGGCAATTGGAGCGTCAGACAACTCCAGCGAGAAATCGGTACATTTTCATATCAACGTTATATTGCTAGCAAAGGCAACCACGACGTTATTGATGACACTGCCAAAAAAGAAGATCTATTTAATCCTGAAGATATAATAAAAGATCCATATGTATTAGAGTTTGCGGGTCTAAAAGCTGATTCATCTTTCTACGAGAAGGATTTAGAGAGCGCTTTAATTACTCACTTAAATGAATTCTTATTAGAACTTGGTAACGGTTTTGCGTTTGTAGCGAGACAAAGAAGATTTGATATGGACGGAAGAAACTTCTATGTAGATTTGGTTCTATATAACTATAAGCTCAAATGTTTTGTTTTGATTGACTTAAAGCGGGGAGATTTAACTCATCAAGATATTGGACAAATGCAAATGTATGTCAACTACTACACTAGAGAACTAATGGAACCAGGAGATAACCCTCCAATCGGTATTGTGTTATGCACAAGTAAAAGCGACACATTAGTGAGATATACTTTGCCGCTAGATAACAAACAAATATTTGCTTCAAAGTACATGCTTTATCTTCCTAAGGAAGAAGAATTAAGAAGCGAAATTATTAAGCAAAGAGAACTATTAGAAACCAAGGAGAAATAACATGGGAGTTGTTCATGTAATATATGCAGAAATAAAATATAACGGAAAATGGTATAGCTTAAACCCTATAAGAAAATCTATTTCCGATAACAAATATAAAATCGAACCACTTTATATTGGCAAATCTTTTTTGCATGATGCTTTCGAAGAATTAGAGGAGTCGTCAAGAGGAGGTTTTCCAGATGATTTAAGTGAAGAATTAAGCAATCATTTAAAAATTGATAGACCAATAAAAAGTGATTGGCCAAACATTAAAACATATAGAGATTGGTATAACAACGTCGGTTTTACTGTTGATTATGTAAGAGTTGTTGAGCTTAGAATGGCAAATAAGCCAAACAAAGAATATAGCGGCTTTGTAAAAAAGACATTAATTACTAAATATCAAAATGGTGAAATAGATGAAATAAGCGAATATTTAACTAATGAAGATTATTTTGATTTACCAGCAGAAAAGCAAAAAAAGTATGCTTATTTTGAGTGGGATGAGACATGGTTTGGATATTATAAAATCTTTAAAGGTTTAATAAATAAAGTAACTCTTTTAGCCGATTTATTTGTTGATGGTTTAATGGACCTGCCTTATGATAAACGAAATTTTAGATTAGAAGAAGAGTGTTACAATAACATTAGATTAATTTGCTATGCGAGTTAATTGTTATGATTTATATCACTGGCGATACACATGGAGATATCGATTATAAAAAACTTCTCGCATTAAAAGAGAAGAATCTTTCTTATGAGGATTATCTAATAATCTGTGGCGATGCCGGAATTTGCTGGTCGCCTCAATCATTTCAATATTTCTTAAATCTATATAACGATATTGGATGCACGATTATATTTATTGATGGTAATCATGAGAACTTCGATATGTTAAATATGTGTCCACTTGTTGAATATCATGGTGCTCTAATGCATCAAATAGATAAACATATATTTCACGTTTTAAGAGGTGAAATAATGACAATTAATAAAAAGTCTTTTCTTTGTCTTGGAGGCGCTATATCAATTGATAAGATGGAAAGAACACCATATGTCAGTTGGTGGCGAGAAGAGGAAATTACTTTTCACGATATCGATAATGCATTAAGTAATTTAGAAAAAGTTGATAACAAAGTAGATTATGTTATTACTCATTGTGCAGATACTCACACAGTTATTAAAGCATTTGGTTATAGAAGAGATATATGTACAGATCAATTAACATTTATTGATAAAGTAGTTGATTACAAGCATTGGTTTTTTGGCCATTATCATTTCGACAGAAAAATAGACAACAAGAAAACTTGTTTATATCAAGAAATAATTGAAATTCTACAGTAAGTTAGATTTTATTTTTAAAAAAGTCACACACTGTGTGACCAATTGAGTTGGACAAATTATACACTTTGTTTCAAAAACCGCACACATTGCGTGCGGAATTAAGTTGGAGTTATTATATACTTTCCCCAAATCGTCACGCACTGCGTGGCGAATTGAGTTTGACACATTACAGACTTTTCAAAAAGGTGACACAGTGTGGCACCATTTTATATAAATGACAGCGTATTTCAAATTTGGTCCGCAGTGCGTGCCGAATTACATTAAAGTTAATGATTGTTTTAATTCTTTTGTAGCAATTGAATAAATATTATTTCTTGCCAACCGCGTATTTTAATTCTATGGAGTGGATATATTTAACTTCAGTGTTATTTAAAGTGACTTTATAGGATTTAGATTCGCTATTATATTCTTTCGTATATGTATTCTCTGGAAGTAGATAAGTAGGATCTATTCCATCGTTAGAGACTTTTATTTCGTCTACTACTGCTGATTCTAAATAATATTCTTCTTCAATAAGAGATAATGTAAATGTTATACCAATACCACTAAACATGTAGTGACCACTAGGATCAACATCTGCATTATTAGAAGCGTAGAACACAAGTGATTCATGATGTTTCACTTCAGTGGATAATTTAAAGGTATGGTTATCATCTTCTAGATGTGCGTCAGATGACATATTATCTCCATTTACCACATACGTGATATAAGTTTTACTAGGAGTGTCTCCACCTCTACCAAATCTAAATACACCTAATGCAATTATTCCAATAATAAAGATTACAATAAAGATAATCGCTATATATGTATACACTCTTTTATTAGAGATCGTTGCGTTATTGGTTTTATTTTTCATATACCAACAGTATATCTTAAAAATCAATTATTTGCTGTAACAAGGATTATATTTGACGTTATAGATAATAGTAGAAGCATTATTAGTGATTTCTAATTGAGTCTTAGGATCTAAACGTTTGAATTGTTCTTCACTACCTTCATAGTAGAACATTATCTTTTCTTCTTCACTTCTAACTTGAACATTCTTAAATTCATTAGTCTCTTCATCAAATTCCGCTTTTGAGAAGGCTCCTTCTCCAACTTGTTCTAATGAAACTGGCAAGAAAACATGATGGATGTTGCCACTATTAACGAAGCAGCGTTTGCCAATCTTTTTAAGTGAAGTAGGTAACAATAAATAATCGTTAAAGAATGTACTAGAGTAAGCTTCTAAATCAAATTCTCTAGCGTTACAAGGGAAATAAGTACCTTTTAAGCCATATCTATTAAAGAAGGCTCTACGAGATACTCTAACTACAGAATCATGTCTTAAAATGCCTTCTAATGGTTTAGAGTGTTCTTTATATTTATTGCCATATCCGTAAGAAGATATAGAAGTATATAAGCCTCCATCAATGATGTAGCCATTAACTTCATCAGTCACTAAATATGTATCTCCTCTAACAGGATCATAATATGTTTTATAGGTATAATGCCAATCTTCATCATGATCAATATATCTTGCCGCTAAAATTTTATCGCCACTAGATTTATTTTCTTCTTGAGGAAGTCCACTAGAAACAATGTTCTCTTCTAAATCAGTAAAGAAACGTAAGACATCTTGCAAAGGATAATCATAGATTTGTAATCTGATGACACATAATTTGATATCACCAAAACTATCTTTAATGGTTTGATATTCTAAGTTATCTCCAGCGTAGCTTTCATCTCCTGGCATACATGGATATTTACCTTCAGGAAGTAAAACACCAAGTCTATTGGCTCCTACTCTAATTTCATATCCTTTAGTGTCTGTAGCAGTAGCGTCTATTAATTTAGTGCCAATATCGCTAAATTTTGGTAAAGAAATAGAAGCTCCTTCTTCTTCATTAAGATAATCAATTCTATTTAATAAAGAAGTATCATAATCGTAATAATATATTTTTCTAAAATTATTAGTGGTTTCTAAACATTTCGCATATAAGGTGAGATTACCAGAATGTCTACCTTCTAAATCAAATACTTGGGTGCATTCATGGTCTAAGAACCAACCACCAAATTTGTATCCTTCTTTCATTACTGGATCAGGCATATCAACTTTTCCAGTTAATCCAGAATATGTAGCGCGTATAGGATGACATCCATCTCCATCTTTATTAGTTGGTAAACCAATCACATTATAATTTGGATAAAAGTGACGATCACTTCTTAAAGGAGAAGCGAAGTCATTAATAATATTATTCCAGTCATAAGTACTAATATCTTCTTTTAATGTTGGATTTACTTTTTCTCCATCACTAACAGGAATTAATACTTCTTTATCTTGCAAATGGAAAACCGCTAAATGTTTATTATCAACTGTGCCGCTAACTTTAAATGTTGCAGTGGATGAATATAATAATTTTCCTTCTCCATCTTCTCCTAAATTATTATGAACTTCATAGCCAAAAGTATATTCTCCTGGAAGTGTGTATTCTTCTGGACCTATTTTTTTAACAATTCTATTAGAAGGAATCTTTGATTCATCTAATGGGAAATAATCATATGGTTTAATAGGCTTAGATAAATCTAATTTCATTGACTTATCTTCAACTTGAATCATCTCTTTAAGAAGATTTTCTGAAGTATCTTCTTCATATTTAAATTTTAATTCTTCAATAATTAAATCTTTATTCCCGCGGTTAATTAAAGAGATATATGGTTTATCTAAAGTGACAAGCATCTTATCTGTAGTTTGACTGATTTGATATTTCTCAAAGTTATTAGGAGTGCTAGATATACCAATCGCGTAGCCTCCTTCTTCGATATAGCCTCCTTCATAGGTGGCTTTTACATATAATTCTTTAATTCCTGGAATATAGTTTTGTAAATAGATTCCTCCATAAGGCCCTAAAGTGATAAATCCAGTAGGAGAATTTTCAGTGACTGTTTTTTCATCAAAATGGAAATGCACTCCAATTCGAGAGGTAATTTCTCCATCCACTAAATGGGTATCTTTATTAAAGAAAATTTGATAATCAGGATCAATTGGTTCTCCTCTAGGAGTGGAGTCTTCTCCACAACCCGCTAAAGGTAAAATTAATAAACTAGAAAATAGTAATGCAAACTTTTTCATATTAAGCACCTACCTTTCTATATTCATAGATTCCTCTGATGACTGTATTTTGTGTGATACAGTCAAAAGACGTATCCCACTTAATAAAGGCATATTCATAATTAGGATCTTCACTAATCATATATTTATCTCTAATAGAGGCGACTGGTGGAGTAGCGGCTTCCTTATCATAGACATTATCAATGTAAATGATATTACCTAGTCCATCAACCCAAACCACATTCCAGTAATAATAATCAACATAAAGCATTTTAAAATATACTGGTTTTAAATGTTCTTCATCTGGTACGTGATAAGTGCCTGTATTAGGGTCATTTGGATCATAGTTAATTGTCTCGCCTGTATCTTTATTTTGCCAGCCGACAAATTTCATATATCTAGGAGCCACTCCAACAGGAAGTTTCATATCTGTTCCCATTAAATAATCTCCAATATATTCATCAAATCCCTTTTGATCTTCAATATAAATACTTTGCTTATTGTTATTAGTGAAATGAATATTAATAATCTTCACTGGTTTATTAACTCCACTAGAACATTCATCAGTAACTTTCACTTGTACTTTTGCGGTAAATTCAGGTACTCCAGAAATATCTTTAATAGAGAATTTGAAGTCATCATAAACTATATGACCTCCTCCATCATCAATAAGACTACATTCGAAATAGTTTTTAGAATAATCACTTACGAACGCTCCATATCTAATCTTCGTGGAATCATCATGTTTTAAATCTTGGTGAGAGGCAGTCATTAATTTGCTATCAAAAACTCTCACACCTAATAAGTGATAATTATCTAAATCAATAATAATAGGATCTGCTTCATGATAATCTTCATCAGTTACTTCTATTGTCTCTTCTTCTTTTTCAAAAGCGTCAATGGAGTTCGCATTACAGAATCCTAACAAGACTACTGATTTAATTGGCCATTCAGAGGTAAACCCACCAAAAAGTAAAGCGACATCTACTCCCCACTTCACTCCTACTGATACTTCAAATTTACCACCACAATGTTGGTTACAAATTAATTCTTGTTCACTTCCCCAAGATAAATCAGATAATAAGTATCCTTGAGCGTCAACCGCTCCATAGGCTTTAATAAAGACTTCCGCGTGGAAGAATTTATAAAATCCCGCAATACCTATTCCAATAGAGGCTCTAATACCCACTTCCGCGTGGAAAGTACCCATAAAGCCAAATGTTAAGTTTTTATCTTTTTGAGTTTGGGTATCTGAGCTAGGATCTGCTCCTTTGTTATTGTTGATACAAACATCAGTTCTATGCGTGTGGCTAGTGTAAGTCAAATCACATTCGACTGTAATTTGTAGCTGCCAATAAAAATCAATTTCAATACGGATATCTAGAGGGAAGAAATAATAACAGTCATATCTAATTAATGGATAGCTTTGTCCTGCAGCACTTGAAGTAGGAGAGTCACCATTAAATTTAGATTTCACAGTGTTATCTTTTTTAAATGCTTCTGTTAAGTCTTTTTCAATTCCATCTTTAATCTTTTCTTTATCTACTGGATATAAGTTCGTAGAAATCGCAATCTTAAATTTGACTTCTTTAGTGTCATCTTCTTCGATCTTTAATTCATATTTCACTCCAGTAGGAATAAACCACTTCCATTTAATCTTTAAAGAAGCAGAAATATCATACTTTGTTGTTTGTTTATAAGATAAGACTAACTTAACATCAAAATTCTCTTCAGGGGTAATATCTAAAGTAATGGTACAACCCCAAGTAAAAGTATCTCCATCAAACTTAATATCAAATGAGACTTTTACATGTGTCGCCCAGTCAATAGCAGAGCTACGATAATTTCTCGGAGAGATATTGTAATGATGATACATTCCCATCATCGTGGTAATGATATCTTCATGATGTAAGAAGTATTTACCTAATTCATTCGCAGTTTCTTCTTCAGTGCCAAATAATTCAAGATTTTCGATATTATCTTCGTTAACAGTGATTTTATCGTTAACATCTAAATTCTTATATAGGTCTTCACCTTGGCAAGGTTCATAACGGATAAATAAGCCCGCTCCATTAGGGTTATTAGAGATTTTAGAGACTTTGCCATACACTGTCTCTTTATTATCTTTTTCTAACGATAAATCAGAGATACGGAAGAACTCTCCAACTTTAGCCTTAAATTCCCCATCATAAATGAAGTACGCTCCAAAAGCGTCGACATCAAAAAATTGAACATTAGAGATATCATGATTTTTAAATTCATTATCAGACTTCACGACTTCATGCACACGATTGGAGTCGTTAACGTCTAATGAGTAATATGTTAATTCTCTTACTGAATTATCTTTTGTAGAGAACTTCAAATTATCATTATTTAGTTTTACGTGATATTGATGATTTTCATCAAAACTAGATACAGGTATTAAATACTTACCCACTCCATTAGCAGAACTAACTAAAGAAGCCTTAAGTTCATTACTATCTTCATCCACTAATTTTAGATCTTCTAAAGTAGGATTATATTTAGCGTCATTTGATGTTACTGTTAAATACTTATCAGTGTCACATTCTTTAAATTCATATATTGATTTACTTTCTTCTTGCTCTACTCCTTTAACAATAGGAAGAGGAGTTAAATCACCTTTATATTCTTCTACTTCTATTGGGACGTCTTCTAAGGACTCTTCCACTAAATCTCTTTCATCTTCATAAGAAATATCTTCAGCCTCTTTATCATGAGAAAAGCTACACGCTGAAAATAACAAACTAGAAGATAATAACAATAACAAAAGTTTCTTTTTCATCTTGCTACCTCAATATCAATCTATCAATTTATATTTTGATTGTATCACTATATGTGTCACAAAAGTGCCACTTAAAAAATATTTTTTACTATATCTATTTTTAATTCTTTTTTGCATCTAAATATCCTAATACACCTATAACCATATAGCAGATAGTCTTAGGAAGCATCATCATGCCAACCCAAGAATATGTTCCTGCTAATAAGACTATCGCATATAAATATAGACTCTTTTATTAGAGATCATCGCGTTATTAATCTTCTTTTTCATGTTATACATCTATTCCTTATTTTTATTATAGTTTGCAATTTAAAACACTAATGACTATAAACAGTTTGCCCAACATCATACATATTATATTGTATGATTTGCTACTCTCCATTTAGCCATTGGATGATTTTGCACATTTGAAGCAGTACGCTCATCAAATAATAGGGATGGATTATAATTCCCTTTTGAAAATTCGTTTAAATACAGTTTTTCTTTATCTGATAAAATTAATAAACCTTTCAACAATTCAATAACGTTTTTCTGTGTTTCCTCTAAATTGAAGATTTCACCCTTTTTAAGAACAGGTATAAGTTCTTTTTTTACGCTTTTATGATTGATTGTTTTTATTTTATCGAATGAGCTACTCGTAATTTCAAAAATGTTATTAAGCGATAAATAGAAAACAACAGCTTTTCTTAACATATCTTTCTTAAATAATTCGAAATTATTAGCAACAAATACACTATCATACAAGTCTCTTGGTTTACTTCTATCAATCAATGCATTTATTTTCATTCCAAATAATTCTTCGATGGCGGGAGTTCTAAGTGTTACCGCTTTATTGAAGTAATTGATCGTAGTAATTAATGGAGAATATAAATGTGCTCTATCCATAAAATTTACATCTACTTTAATCGTGTCTATGTTCCCAGATGCATTCCTATATTTATATATTTTCGAAAACAAAGCAAAACTGCTTCTAGAATTTGAAGATATCTCATATTCATCATTAATCATGAAAGAATCCAGTTCTTGCTCAAGTAACTCTCTATCTTTGATTGCATTATCTTTATCTAATGAGCCAAAATAATCTAGATCAATATCCACTGATAGTCTTTTTAGATTTGTATGAACTAAATTAATCGCTGTGCCACCTTTTAATAACAGCTTATCTTTAAAAGAACTTTCCGAAAAAACAAATTTCAAAACATCAAGGAGTCTTATTACCTTTTCGATATTGCTACTTATAAAACCAGTATCATTAGCGAATTTTGATATGTATTCTTTAGTATATTTCATCTGGCATGCTCCTTTCTTTTGGGACCATTAATTTCCATTTAAGGATTAATTTAGCGAAGCCTACATTTGATTCAAAATATTGAATTTTATTGCCAGACTTAGATAAGCATAGTTGGTAAAACGACTCTGGAACACTATTTCCAAAGTGTTTTTCAAATAGATATCCAACTTTCTGATATAAATACGCTTTATCATAATAATTTAGCATCGTTAAAACTTTCTCTATATTCAAATCTCTACATGCATCTAAAGCATATTCTATTTCTTCTAATCCTCCGGCGTAGCCTGGATTATCAATTGAATCCACGATTGCACGTTCTAAAGATACCACTCTTATTCCATTTTCATTCATATGATCAATTATTTCTAAATCACAACCACTCTTTTTTGAAGAATATATATTTTCTTCAAATTCGACATCATCAACATAGACATGCGTTAAATATGTGAAATGTGAGACAAAAGATTGAGTAGCTAATCCATAATATTCAATCGCTTCGTGATAAGAAAAGTATGCATCATCAAAAAGTCTACACGCTATTTGGAATTTAGATGCATATATCATTCCTGTTGTAGGATTCACTAAAGCATATAAACCTTTTTTAATTTGTTTGATTTTTCCATTTTTTAAATTGCGGCGTAAAAAAGAATTGAAACTATCGCGATTAGGATACGTTTCTTTTATATCGCTATAAGTAAATAAGATTGGCATGGTTTTCATACCAATATTTAAGCATAAATGGTTATATATGACAAGTTTTACTTAAATTTAGGTAAAGTTATTACTATTCAGAAAATTTAAATGCGCATTTTCTTCGCATCTAAATATCCTAGTACACCAATAACCATATAGCAGATAGTCTTAGGTAACATCATCATTCCTATCCAAGAATAAGTACCTGCTAATAAGAACACTAGTAAATAGAAGATAAAGGATAATATAACTGCAATCCACATTGTGGATAAGTATTTCTCTTTTCGGAAATATTTAAATAATAAAAACACCACTAAAGCACCTAATAAGACAAATGGAATATTTCTATATATACCCCAATATAAATCACTACCATTCGTGGTCCACTGGTTTTGTGGATAACATAGTAAAGTGATTCTGGCGACTATTAAAGAGGCGACTATTAAATCAACATAGATGTTTCTCGTTTTATTAATACGCTTATAAATGAATAAATATAAAAGGACATAAAACACTGTCATAGTGATGGATGTTATTAATTTACCAACACCTAAATATAAGGCTAAAGTCGCACTAGGATTATCTAATGTTTTCGTGTATAAGCCGATCGCTCTAGGAATAAGATGAAAAGCGTCACCTAAGCCTAGAATAATACAGGCAATCGCAAAATATATACTCTTCTTTTTAACAAGAAGATAGATACCTAGTCCAATAATAAATACTAAATATAGATAATAAAAACCTGTTTCAAATATCGCTCTCATAAATATGTATTTTGTTTTTAGTAAGGACGTCTTTACTAAGGACGTCTTTAGTATAACTTTTTTTGCTTAGTTATAATAATAAAACTGAAGTGATGTAATTTTAAAATCTAATTCTCCACCACTTTCAATAAAATGATCCTCATAATCATCACAGTTTCTTAAATTAAAACCAACTAATTTGCTAGTGCCTTCTGTTAGTGCCCAGTAATAAGACTTATAAATAGTTTCTGGATCATCAATATAATCATTTATATAGAAATCATTACCTGCGGCAGTATTTCCACCTGGGAATAATGTATCTCCATAATTCCCTCCAGCGCGTTCAATGATTTGCTTATAAGGGACTTTATCTAAACTAGAATAGAAATCATCTTCAGTTAATTTCTCATCTTTAGAGAATTTGATTTGTTGTTCAATATTGTTAAAGACATTTGAATACACAGTGTAGGAAATATCAAATCTACTTAACTTATCGAAATAGAACAAGATGTTAAAGCTATATGCTTGAGATGTGTCTGAGGTGTTTTTAATACCAAAAGCGTCTAATAAATTATTTCCTACATATTGATATCCACAATCTCTAAAGATAATCGCTCCTTCAATATATTTGCCGTTGCCAACATCGATAGTGAATTTCTTATCACTCTCATCTATACTATATTCTTTATCAGGATGACGATAATCATATAACTTCGCGTTATATAACATATCTTTATTAATAGTGATGATTCTTCCATCATCTCCACCTTCAGGTAAGATAGTGATACGTTTATCTACTTTAGAATATTTATCAGCAAGTTCTCCTTTTAATACATCATTGATGTAATTAGTTAATACTTCAATATCTAATAAATATGGGGTAGGAATACTTGTATCTTCTTCAAATAAAGTAAAACCATCTCCTCCATTATCAAGCAGGAAATTATGAGAGGCGATCGTGTATTCTTGTGTATCCACTAGATCAACATAAGTATCGTTTTGTAAGACCTTAATGTCTTTTACTCTTCTATCTCCACTAACTCTAATAAATTCTCCACTAGTTGTAGTTTCTACACTAGTTTGGATAGATGTATCAATTGAGTATTTAAGTCCAGACACTTGAGCGAAAGCGCCAAATTGGTTTTCTGCCGGAGTGTCAGTTACTTTCATTGAAGTAAATTCTAAATAGTCTCTTATTTTACTTCCCTTAGTCTTCTTTTTAATAAGGCTATTTAAAAATGGATGGACATTCATTATATCTTCAAAGGTGACATCACCTTTAGATAGTCCTGCTCTAATACCTCCACCATTAACAACACCAATGTCGGCTTCTCCATAATATCGGTATGCATCCGCAATTAAATCACCAATTGGGGCTTCTCTAGTTCTGACATAATTTCTTTCTGCTTCTAAATCGATATCAATATGAGAGACTACTACTTCTCCTTTTTCCTTAGCTTTAGCTAAAACACTAGTAACAAATTCATCCATATGTTCATCCTTAGTGTCATAGCTAGTAATAAACTCAAACGATAATTCGCCTTCCTTAGAAATAGTTAAAGAGGCAAATTCATTTAATTTATAGCCAGTATCCACTAAATAGGTATCTTTATTATCTTTATTCTTTTTAGTGGTCCAAGGTAAATCAGCATGCGCGTGCCCATCTAAAAACGCGGTTACTCCAGTCGTGTTTTCAAGCACTTCAATTGAGGTAAATGGCTTATAAGTATCTAAACTACCTAAATGCGATAAAGCGATAACGTAGTCCGCGCCATCAGCTTTACATTTATCAATATTAGATTGAATTAAAGAATAGAATTCCTCCTTAGTTTGAGCCCCAAAGTCATACGCTACTTTACCATCTTCAATAAATGTATTTGGGTTAGAAGCAGTTAATGTTGTTGGAGTGGTTATACCAAGAAAACCAACTTTTTTAATGCCGTACTGTTTAATCACATATGGTTTAACCATATCTAATTTATTTTCTTTATGACCTGTATAAGAGATGTTACAAGACACTACATCTCCTTTAAATTCATTTAATCGAGCATGAAGAACATCTATTCCATAATCAAATTCATGGTTACCTAAGGTAATAACGTCATAATTCATTTCATTAATGACTTCCATAACATATTCACCTTTAGAGATCGCTCCAATAAATTCACCTTGTAAATAATCTCCAGCGTCCACTAAAGCGACATAATTAGTTTCTTGTAAACTCTTTCTATAAGCTTCTACTTTTGCATAACCTAGATATCTTTGTTCGCTATCTTCATTAATCGCACAGTGGACATCAGTGGTGTAAACAATGGATATATCTTTATCTTGTACTTTAGGTGTATCTTGCTCTCCACAACTAATTAAAGTGGTAGACATAAACGACACCATTAAAATTGTGATAAGTGATTTTTTCATAGACTAGTTCTCCCTTTTCCCAACTTCAAAAAACATTATACATAAGTAAAATAATTACGACAATTTGCTTTTAGCAATATTTATAATTATGCAGCTTTCTTACCAATAGAGATAAAATATTGCTCTAGATAAATATCATAAATAATAGCTAAATTAATAGATTGTTCTTTTTTCATAATAATCTGCTCTTACTTGCATGGTACCACACACTACGTTAAGTTTATAAATCAATTTAACTTTTCATTAGGTGAAATCTAATAATTAGTCTATAATACCCCGGTATGGAAGAAAAAGTCTCCTTTTGGAAAAAGTATTTTACAGTTAAAAATATCGCTCTTAATGGAATCATCGCGGGCTTATATGTTGCTTTAACTATTGCCTGTGGGCCATTAAGCTATGAGTTCATGCAATTTAGATTCTCTGAACTATTTAACTTATTTGTTTTCTTTAATCCAACCACTACTGTTGGTTTAACTTTAGGCTGTCTATTGTCTAACTTAGCCTCCACTGTGGGACCTTGGGATATCTTACTTGGAACACTAACAACTTTCTTTGCCTGTATCTTAATGATCTTTTATTCAAAGCTTACCAAGAACTTATTCACAACCGGCTTTATCCCAGTACTTGCTAACGCTGCAGTAGTGCCATTTACCATCTATTTATCTTGTATGGGAACTGATGCTGCCTTTACTTTAGAACCAGTAATTTTCTTTACTATGTTTGGCTGGGTAGCGCTCGGAGAATTCGTTTGTATCATCGGAGTGGGCTATCCAATTTTCATGGCTCTAAGTAAGACAAATCCAAGTTTCTATCGCCTCATCGGAGCGACTAGAAATATGGACTTTAAATGGTAAAAAAACGCCAAATTTGCCGATATTTTTGTAAAAATTTCACAAAAAAAACCACATCGCTGTGGTCTAATTTTTTATCGATCAAATATTTTTTGTATCATTTATAGACTATTGATAAAGTTTGCAATAGCAACATCATTATAGAAGTTAGTTGGATCAAATACGTAATCCACTTCAATACCGTCATCATTATGTCTGAAGCAGCCTTTAACATTATCCCAGACGCCTAATTGATGGCAGCTAGAATTATTAAGCAAGATACCATAAGCAGTAGAGAATAAGCCAACACAACACGCTCCACCACCACTTCTTTGTCCAATTAAAGTTGCCGCACCTTTATCTTTGATAACGGTTGGAAAATAGTTGCCACAACTAAATGAGGAACTAGAAGTCATTAAATAGAAGTTATAAACACCTTCATAGGTGTCACTACTATCAAATACACCATCATAGTTAATATCAATGTTATAGTGAATCTCATTAGTAATACCGCTATAGCGGTTATAACTTGTATGAACTGGATCGCTAGTTAAATACGCTTCTAATACAATTAAAGCATTATTAGCGCCACCACCATTAAGCGACAAATCAATAACAACGTTATTAATGCCTTTATGGCTATCAATTTCGTTAAATGCTTTTCTAAAGAATAATTCAGAACTAATATCATGAAGCTCTTCGTATGAGAAGTCATCTAGATAAAAATTCGCATATTCGCTAATAGGAATATTTGCATTCGCTGTTGGATTATAAGTTACAAAGGAATCAAATCTAATAATTGCAGTGTCGCCTTCAAAAGTTAGACCGACGGTTAGTCCTGCATCGCTTCTTCTTTGTGAGTTAGGAGTATGAGAGTTATCAAACAAACTTACGTAACGTTCATTAGTGACAAGCTTATTACGGTAGCAATCTGCGATTTCATAGTATGAATCATCATTTAAAGGAGAAATATGATTATAAGAAGCGTGTCCATCATATAGCCATTCACCAACGAATTCTGCAAAAGTTTTTTCGAAATCTAGTGCATTGGCGGTTAACAAACGTTCTTTATAGCCAAGGGCGTTTAATAAACTATCCGCACTATCATAACCAATAGTGGTGTCTTTTTCTTTTCTAATATCCCATAAGCCATATACTTCTTCTAAAGCTAAGCATAAACATTGATAGTTATATTCAGCGTATTCAGGAGACATCTCTTTATCAAAACTTGGGTCTAACCAAGGGGAAAATTCATCTTGGGTAAAGAAATAATTGTCTAAATTATCGTTATAATATAAGTCTTTGCCGTTATAACATGCTCCATAACCTCTAGTTTCATTAAAGATTAAGTTTGCCACTTGAAGTGGTAAATAAATAACATGGTTCGCGTCTTCCACAATATCTAAGCCATAAGAAGCAAGGATAAAACCCCAATGATGACCATCTCCGCCATATTTAACAGAGTTAGCAAGATCAGCTTGAACATGACTACTGTTATATCCCCCATTAGCGAGCACTTCCCAGTAATTACCATAATAATCATTATTAAGTGTCCACGACTCTGTTAAGGCAAAATGATTTGGATCATAATCAACACCGAAATAATCTATTTCTGGATTCACAAAATATTGGAAATAAGAATAGTTTTCATTGTAATAAAGGTAATAATGATCTTCATAACTATAATCGTATTTGTTTAATTTGAATGTGCCTTGAATTCCTTCAATAGAGCCATTATTGTGAAAATCTGTAATTTCAACATAAGGAACATCCCCATGTCCTTCAATTGTATATATTGCAAACGAAGAAGAAAAACTAGATCCCTTTAATTCAGCGTTTCTCACACTTGTAATAGTGTCTAAATCTAAATAACTTCCCCCTTTAACAACATCAGTGTAATTAACTATATTAAAATAAAAAAACTGATATGTTCTCTCGTTATAGACTTTATTCATAATTTGCATATAGCCAGTTACACTTAAAGATAGATTTTCTTCATAAGCATCAGAAATAAGATAATCAAGGCCAAACGCTGAATCCACAAACATCATCATAGAGTTTGTTCTTTTGATATCAAAAACATCAAATATGATTCTGCTTTCCTCATCTCCATCCCAACTATAATTACTTTGTGTAGGAACAACATTATTAATGGTGATAAGTCTATTTGAACTATATGCATATGATTCTAAAAGATTATACTCATCATAATGAGATGTATTAGCAAAGTTTTGTAAAGCTTCATCCACTGATTGATATGTAATAGGTCCATATCCTTTTGTGTTTTGGCTAAAGGCTACTTGCGCGTCGGAAGAACTAGTTAATTCAAATGTAGGAACTCCTTGATACATATAAACTAAGCCACCAGAGAAATCAACGACATTGCCAGACTCTAAAGTGTTCGCGTATTCAGTTATTCCCGCGACTCTTAATCCATAAGTCACATTATCAACTTGATTAACTCTTTGGACATAAACAACATCGTTGTCATCATCTCTTCTAGTGACTGTACCTCTAAAAGATAAGGTGTTCGCGGTTTTAACGTTACCCGCTTGAATACACTCCCCAATTACATCATCAATTTCGGAGAATGAAGTAGGTAAACCACAAGTATATTCGGTAGATGAATTAAGTCTTAAAAAAGTGTTCTCGTTATTTAATAAAACAACACTTAAAGCGGAAATCGCTGCCACTCCTGCGGTGGCAACACAAAGCAATGCCTTTTTCTTCATAATTAGTAGCCTCTTTGAAATAATAATAAGTAAAGATACACATAGTGTGCAACCATAAAAAATCTGCTAGTTTAGCTGATTTTAAAAGAAGCACATTTTTTATTTCCATCTAGCCTAAACTTTTTCTCAATTGCCGCTATTTTTTTCAAAACGAAAAAAACGCACAAAGTGCGTCTTTTTTTGGTCACCCTATTTTATTTGTTTAGAATAGTTATTCTGAAACACGTTCCCAATAAATTTCTAAATAGACAACGCCTTCTTTGCCCCTATAGGAAATCCTATAAGCATAGTCACCAACAATAAATTGTTCTTGTTGATGAATGTTTAATGCTTCAAAATAGGTGGCCATACTAACAAAGCTTGTATTGAAAACTTCCAAGTATAGTTCTCCAGATGTTTCTCCGGAATATAAGGATTGTTCTAAATATAACCAATCGTTTGATAAGTGAACAGCTTCATCGATATGAAGATATTCACTACCTATTTCAGATAAAAGATCAGTCTTAGATAATAACGGCTCTTTTTTAAAGACGTATACAGTGTGATCTCCATAGGCTCTAGATTGTTCTTCTATAGTGTATATATAATTACCTTCTTGTTTCACGCCATTAACAAACTTATGTTCGGTAAGAATTTTTGATACGTAATAATTATGGCATTCAAACTCATTATTGATTGCTACTATAACTTCGTTTTCACTTTCTGAAATAATCTTATAGGCTCTTTCGTTTCCTAAATTTGGTAAGTGAGCAAAGTTATCATTGATAAATGAGCAACTAGCTAAGCCAGAATTGTTATAAGTTCTAAAACTTGCAGGTGTAGGTATAGAATCGCTATAAAGAACATCCACTCTAATCATGTTATATGCATAACTAGTTAAAGTAACATGTAAGGCTTTATTACCGCTATTAGCGATATAGCACTCATGAACTTCATCGTATGTATATTTGTCACTCGCCTCGATTGATTTGACATAGTCCTTATACAATTCATTCATTTCTGCAAATGAACCAATAGTGCTAAATCCATCATCCGATGCAGCGTAGATGTAGCCTTTATCGATAGTACTAGAAATATTAATATAATCACTACCAACACGGCTACTAACATATGTGTTAGTGGCGGAATAGTTACTACTGTAATGAAGGACATATCCTTCAGGAGCGAAGCATAACGCCATATTTCTAGTTTCACCAATATTAAAGTGAACAAATTGAAGCATGATTGATTCACCAATATTATAAGGATCTAAACTATCTAAAATAGTTATTTTATATTGTCCGTCTCTAATGCTTGTTACTTCAAGTTTTTCATCATTAAACATCGCCATGAAATCAGCTTCAGCAGTTGTAGACACACCCTTCAAGACATATTGTTGAGTGTGATATTGATTTTGACCAGAATAATAAGTCAGTAACTGTTGATTTAATAAAGGTGATTCACTATTTCTAGCAATATTAAAGATCTCTTCGGCAGCGTCTGAAGAATGTCCAAAATTTCTTAGGAATGTATCAACTGTCCAAGGTTCTTGATAATTATCACAATTAATAGTGAATAGGTATGTTTTTTCATCTACTTTTTGGAATCCAAAATCAAAACGTCCATTGTATAAAACCATACGAGCAAGTGGAGAAAGAATTTGTCCTTTATCATAACTACCCGCAAAGATAAATCCGCGATCTATATATTCATCAACAAAGGCCTTAAGAGTTGATTCACTAATATTAGTGCCAACCCAGCCTGTTGTATCAAAACCAAATGAGAAATCACCATATAAATAAATATCAGAAGGAATTATTTCTAGTGGAGTTTTTTCATAAGATTCTCTTAATTCTTGTAAAGGTAAATGATCATAGCTCTTAAACTCAATAAGGCGAGCCGCCATATTAGTAAAAGTCATATTACTTGAGAATTCAATTCCATAGTTAGTGCCAACTTTCGTTACGGTAAAGGAATAATTAGACTGACTGATTTCACTTTTGACATAATAATCACTTTTCTCGTTATAAGTGGCTTTATAGGCTTCTAAAGCAGAAACTATACCAGAGACATCAGGTGTTCCACCATTAGGGGAGATGCTAACGATATAGGAATATAAAGTAAATTGACTTAACTTTGTTTGGAACATATATGTAACATTAGGAAGATTAAGAGGTTCAAAAGCGTTAACTAAATCACTAGGTGCACCAGCAGCAAGAATTTTTTCAGTTGGCCAAGTGATATCTTGTTCAACATATGGAAGGTCAGTTGTGCAAATAATATCAAGGATGTAGTAGTTGCTCATTATCACATTAAAGGCTACTGTATAAACAGTTTCTTCCACTACCTTTTGCCAATACATCACCATCATAGTTTCTTCTTGTTGACTTTGAGTGTTGGTGTAGCCATCAGTATAGAGTTTAGTTACTATCGTATTCACGCCCATAGAGTCTTGGATAGATCTAATCTCATAACCAGTATAAGGCATATATGGGTCAGGATTTATGACACTTAAAGAATAGGAGCCGTTTCCTAAGATGAAACCAGACCATAAAGATAATCCGGCTTCTTCCACCATCTCCACATATTCAGTTCTAAAACTAGTTACTGTACCGATTTCTTGAGATGCAGGTTCCTCATCACAGTGGCTATCAAAAGATAACCCTTCAATAATTAATGGATCGGTTTGTTCTTGATTATCAAATAGGAATAAAACATAACGCGCATCAAGCATTTGTGGACACATATCTGAAGTTAATTGAAGTGTCTCTGTATAAACTGTAATATTCATACAGAAAATATCTTGGTATTTTCCAGCAAATATATCAGCTGCGTTTAACTCATTATACGAGAAATAGATTGCCCCATATCCTCTTCTAGTTGAATCAAAAGATACAGAGATAGAATCAAACCCTCTAACAGGGTCAACATTAGCAAACCAGCCAGCAGATCCTGCGGCGAAAGACAGTTTATGACTTTCACTATCAAGTTCCATACCAACGAACTTTGTCATAACGGTGTTGTTACTACCGTCTAAAGTCACCGCGGTGTAATAGTCGTTTTGCTCAGTAATAGAGTTCTCATCCAAGACAAACGTGCCGCTCACTAAATAATTCTTATCAAAAAAAGAATGGCTTTGATTGACCGCAACAGTCACTCCAATCGCGGAAGCACACATTGCCACGGACAAAAGAGAAAGAATAAACTTCCTTTTCATAATTTTCCCCCTTAAATTAATAACATCGATTTATATTTTAATAATTATAGTAAGGTTTCTCCACTATTTTTGTTACTAAATATAAAAAAGGATGACTATAAGTCATCCTAATTAAGATTTAAGATTTTCAACAGGTTCATAATCCATTAACAAAGCATAGCCAACTTCTGGATAATGAACATCAATAGAACGCATAATGTCTTTAGCGTTTGCGTTTTGCATATAAATCGCTACTATTAACATTGCGTTATTAATTATAAGTTTATATAAAGCCTCACAATCCGCCATTAATTCATCTGGATCATATTCATAATGAGCTTCATCTAAAAATGGAGTAATGAGGTCATAAATCTCTTGAGCAGAGTTAAGTAAGGAAGCTCCTTTTTCTTTTGCAGCTGCTACGAGTTCATCTTTAATATCATCTGGTAATCCAAAGAAGATAGAAAGCGCGGTTTGAGTAGCCCTTTGTTCCTTATTAACATAATCTTCACGAGTATGGACAAAGGCAGCAGTAGAGGTATCTTCGCCATCTCTAGTGATATATTTCATTAAAGATTCTAACTGTTCTTGTTCAGTTTCATCATATAAGGAATTGTCGTTATAATCTATGCAACGTTCAAAAGCAGGGATAGCAATATCTTCATCGAATTCATATAACACTTCGTCAGTGTGTAAAGAACTTTGATATAAATCAATATCAGTTCCACATCTAGCAAAGCCATATTCTTCAGGAGATAAATAAGTTACTAAATCACCTGAATAAAGAACATTAAAGACATTAGAATATTCAGGGGCATTGTCATCATCTAAGCCTTTTGGACATTCAAAGGTATACACGAACATATCTCTTTTTAGAACATCAATTTCTTCTTTATGAATAATATAGTGAGATAAAACATTAGCGATTGCTCCACCTCGAGAATAACCACTTATCCAAAGCTTAATATTTTCATAACCAGCGACATAAGTTTTTAAATCAGCATAAATATCATTGGCACGCGCTGAAAATCCTTCATGGTCACCTTCTAGACCAAGTAAAGCGTTATTTTTCCATTCTAAGCCATAGCTATGTCCGTTAATGGCAACAGATACTAAATCATAATTGCCAATCTTTTTATGGGCAAGTGCGTATTGAATGGTGTTTTCTGTATGTTCTGGATAATGAGCGCTTACTTTATCAAATCCAAATGCAGAATAAAATTCTCTCATTGTACTTTCTTTTTCCACCATCATGGATTTGCCATTACTTAATAGAGCTATGTCTTTATTAAATTCATTGGCGTCGCTATCAAAATAACTATCTTTCATTTTAAATGATAAATTATAGCCTTCTGTTTTTGTTGATCCTTCTTTTCTTAAAGAGGCTCCTAAAGTATAGTTCACTGATCTTTCTGGATCAGGATCTACTGGAGTATCTCCACAACTAGAAAGTATTAAAGCTGGTAAAATAAATAATAACGCTGATTTCTTCATAACTTTTTCTTCCTTATTCGTTATATATATTAGCATAATACTCTTTTTCATAATCAACAATGTTGCATATGCAACAAAATTATTTTACCTATTTACTGCATAGAAAAGGACCACGTTTAGTGGTCCATATATTGTTAGAGGTATTAATTATTTCTTAATATCAATATCTTTAGATAATTCTTTTTGTTCTTCGGTGAATTCTTCAGCCTTTTGAATTGTCTTCCTAGTGACAGTTTGCTTAACATCATCTTCACCTTTATGAACAACGATTTGTGGGAATGGGATACCG
Organism: uncultured Erysipelotrichaceae bacterium; assembly: GCA_902800355.1. Lineage (GTDB taxonomy): Bacteria > Bacillota_I > Bacilli_A > RFN20 > CAG-826 > UBA2450. The sequence goes on from CADCEE010000011.1 coordinate 25,254, forward strand.
ATATTATTGTCATCAAAGAGAATCTTAATTTCTCTATTTAAATCACGTTGAACTTGATAAATATCGCTTTCTTTACATTTAGCCACAAAGAGTAAATCTACAGAACTTGTACCGAGTTCAGCAACACCTTTATAGAAAGGACCTTCTACGATTGCAGGAATTTTCTTTCCGATGGCCTCAATGTTATCTGCGATAACAGCCTCGATATTTTCGATACGGTCTTCGTATTTAGTAGAAACATAACACTTAGCAATAGAGAGTTCTTTAGTTTGGTTAATAATCGAACGAATATCACTATTATTAACAATCTTAATATTTCCACCAGCGTCGATTAATTTTGTAGTTCTCACTCCAATAGCTTGAATTTCACCTCTCCAACCATCAAGGATAACGATATCACCAACTTGATAGTCACCTTCAAAGACAATGAAGATACCCGCTAAAATGTCAGCGACAAGAGATTGTGAACCAAGGCCTATAATAAGAGCGACGATACCAGCGCCAGCTGCGGAGAATTCGCTTCTTAATCCACATGCGGAGAGAATGAAGAATATTGCTCCAATCACGACAACCCATTTTAAGAAGTTAACAATTAAAATGAAGATGGTTGTGGTTTTTTGGCTACCAATTTTTCTAACTTTACCAAGGTAATGTAAGCCAATACCAATGGTGATCGCTATACCAAGGATGACAAGACACTTCAAGAATCCTGGAATACCTTCCGAATATAAGGTTTGTAGGGCAGTATTTTCTGAAACAGCTTTCGCAAATACTGGCGCATAGTCCCATACTAATTCTTTAGTGAATGGATCAATATGAGATCTACCAAAGATTTCTTTCCAGAAAACAAAGATGACAATGACTGCTGCCATTAAGACGCCATATAGGCACCATGGAATAATCTTACCTGCTGTAATTTTTCCTTTTTTCTTTTTCATAATTTATTACCTCCAAATTATGTATTTTTTTAATTTCCTTGAATAAAGGTGAAGGATACACCTGTTTGAATAACTTTTTGTTGACTATCAGTACCGTCGTTATAGTCAATTCTAATCGTAAATGTCTTTCCTGACATTGCGACTAATAACGAATCAAAATCAGTAATAGTAGCCCCAGTAGATTCTGATGATGGGTTAGTCAAATCAACAATAATGAAGGTAGAGAAGCTAAAATCATAAACATAATATTCAGTTTCAGTTTCATCTTCTTCATTAATTAATACGATTTGTGGCTCAGTAGGAGTCTCGACACCATAAACACAGGCTAAATCAATACCTAAATTGGTGTCATCAGAAGTTATCTTAGTGGTAAGAACTGTTCCACCATAAACGCGATTAACAGTAGCAACAGAAAGATAGACTGTATCACTCCATAATGGGGTGGATTGATTACTGCCATCAAAAACATTGAGGACAAACTCGGTATTACCCCTATCGATATAAGTAATAAGATCAGATTCACTAAATGTTACTGATTGATATTCTTCAGTAACAGTAGCACTACACCAGCCACCAGAACTAGAACCAACAGTTGGTACAAGAGTGATAGCAAAGCTATCAAGAGTTTGATAATTATCAGTGTAATCAATTTGGAGTGGTAAAATCACCTCAGGATCTGATCCAGACCTATCAACGGTGATTAAATTATCTAAATTAACCTGATTCACCGATGCATCAGTGTTAATAAACGTAATATCATCGTGATAAACCGCAACTTGAGTTGCTAAAATCTCAAATGATTTAATGTCTCCTAATTCAAAGTCATCAAAATTAGAAATATCAACATATTGTTCTTCAGTAGTGGATTCTAATGTAATTAGATTACCTAAAATTTGTTTATTAGAGTCATCATATGTACTATTGTAAAGCTGTATTGATAAAGAATCATATTGAGGATTATCAGGATCATCAACAAAATCTAAAGTAATAGAGAATTGGCGAGATAGGAAGCTAGCTTGTTCAGGAACAATAGCACCATTAAATGCTACTTTTTCTGTTTCCATTGTGGTTGATTTACCAACAACTTGAGAATTTCTAACTAAAGTAAGAGTATAAGTCGTTTCTGGAGTTAAATTACTCGCAGTAGCAGTACCAATTAAATAATCACTAGTTTCTGATTCTGGATTAAGTGAGGTTATTGTTAAAATATCAACAAGCGCATCATCTTTCTTGACCTGAATTGATAGACTATTAATAGCTGCCTCTGGGTCAGTATCGTAATCTAAATATGTTTTACTAATGTTGAATTCAATAGATGCTTCTTTTAGAGAAGTTTCAATTGCACCCCAAGAGAAGCCAGGATTTATACCAGTAGTGGTAAAATATTCTGTATCTAATAATTCAGCTTCTTCATTATCTGGTAGATAATAGACAGACACAGTATATTCAGTGCCTGGAGTAAAACCATCAATCTTGTCTGTAGGAGCAGTAACAGTTTTGCCATCGCTATAAAGTGATAAGTTGCTAAATCTATATGTGGTTGGTGTTCCACCAGCAGATTCAACAATACTAATAGATAATTTATTAATTACATCTGGAGTTGCTTCTTGAGATACAAAACCAATATAAGATGCTTTCATTGAGATAGTAAAGTTAGTGGATGTATCCGTCACATCAGCGGATGGTTTCTTTATGAATTGGAAATTATGATATGTATCAAATGATTTATTGCCTAGCTCAATTACTTCAGTTTCTGTAGATAGGCTAACGACTAATTCATAGGCAATATTAGCGGTTAAGCCAGTAAATGAACCAGTACCTCTAACTGTGTTATCATCGACTTCTTCAAAACCTTCAGCCCATGAATCATCATAATAAGTTCCATCAGTAGACCTTACTTCGTAGTGAACTGCAGGGACACTAGTTGGATCATAATCAATATCAGATTTTTCGACAGTAAATGAGAAATCAACGTAGTCTCTACCTGAATTAACTTCTTCAAATTCCACTGAACGTATTTTTTCAACAGTGGTAAATGTTGCAGAACCTAATAAGTTAGATTCATCATCTAAATACACATCAATTGTGTATGTAGTTTCTGGAACTAATTCAGTGAAATCTCCATAAACCGTAATATGTTCATTATCAATAGGTTCATATTGAGTTAAAGTTAATCTCTTATAGAATTGATCAGCATCCTTGATAGTGGCAAAAACGTTTGGAGTTTCTTGTGAAGTAGGATCATAACCAATATCCGCTAGAGCGACTTCAAAAGAGAAGCTTATACTCTCATCAGAAGGATTAAGTGGATTAAAGGTAATTCTTTGAACAAATTCTGTGGTTGAGAAAGTTATAGAACCTATAACATTACTTTGTTCATTTAAATATATCTTGATTGTGTAGCCGGTGCTTTCTGATAAACTTGCAAATGTTCCTTCACCTTTTAATTTGCCAGTTACACTAGATTCGACAAAACTAACTACGTTAAATGTATCGATAAGAGAATCATTTAAAGAGATCTCTGCATAAACATTAGATGTTGTGGTAGGTGCTGTTTCATCAAATACAACTTGATCTTCATTAATTTCAAAAACAAATTTAATGGAGTTATAAGTTGCTTCAAATTCATTACTTAAGAATTCGAAACCAATTTCAATTGCTTCAGTGGTGAATGTAGTTGAGCCAAGTGATTTGAATTCTTGGCCAACGGAAACACTGATCGTTAAATTATAAGTTGTATTATCACTTAATTCGGTAAATTCTCCATAACCAATCATATGGGAATCATCATATTGCTCTAAGCTTTCTATTATTTTCTCTTGTGTAGTGGCACCGGTACTAGAAATAGAGGCTAGAATTTCAGGAAGTCGAGATTCACCTGGATTATATCCAATGGCACTATTTTCAACAATAAATGAGAAAGAGACACTGTTATATGTAGGAATAACACTTTCAAATTTAAAGGCCTCACCTTTGGCGTTAGTTCTAAAAGTGCGATACGCAAGTTGAGTGTCGTTATATACTTCAGTGATAGAATTTTCTTCTCTAACGTTTAAAGTTAAGGCATAAGCTGTATCAGGAGTTAATCCAGAAAAAGCGTGATGGAAAATAAATGTATTTTCATCGTATTCTTTATATTCAACTAAATACTCTTCGTCTTTATAGTTTAAGCCATCAGAAATTGTGGCAACAACGGTCTTTTGACCAACCGGCTCATCTCCACTTCCTTCGTTATAATGAAGTAGTTGAGAAGGCATCGAGAAAGAATAATCAATACTATTTGCGGTAACTTCGCTAGTTAAGAATGTCGCTAACTCTGGTTGTGGAGTAGACATAACATTAACTCCAACAATTGTTCCAATTGCGACAACTGAAACAGTAGCGGCAGCAACGATTCCGCCTAATGCTCCACCAGCAGAAGCTCCAGCACTAGATGCTGCGGCTGTACTAGCACTACTACTTGCTGCACTTGATGCAGTATTAGAAGAGGAAGTACTACTTTTTAAAGATTCAGATCCTTGTTGTTTCTTTTCTTTTTCCCTAGTGGCTTTTGAAAGATTGTCTTCTACTTTATCATTTATGATGGAGCTATCATTTAGTTCATCTTTAAGCGTATTTTTATTTTCAGGTTGAAAAGAATATTCATCTTTTTGTGCTTTAGTATATTCACCACTAAAGTTGTTCTTTTCATTAGTGATATTTACAATGTTGTATTCGTTATTTTTCATTCAAATAATTATTTTACTATAAAATATTTAACGTATCCAAGCAAGAAGTCCCCCACAGCAATTATTTTAATTGATGGATACCTCTATAGGTGGGGGATGAATTGCAATTATTATATTCAGTCGTAATTGATATATAATAAATAATTCTATTCTTTTATATAATTATAAATAATGATATAATATAGATGTGGAATTAAGGAGTAATAACCATTCAGTATTCGCGATTCATTTTCATCTAATCTTGGTAGTTAAATATCGCAAAAAGGTGATAAATGATGAAATATCTGAAAGGTTAAAAGGGATTTTTAGGAGTATTGAGGGTAATTATAATATTGCCCTTGAAGAATGGAACTTTGATTTAGATCACGTTCACATTTTATTTAGAAGTGAACCAAACTCTAATATCTCAAAATTCATCAATGCTTATAAGTCTGCTTCTTCTAGATTAATAAAAAAAGAGCATCCTTCTATTAGATCTAGATTATATAAAGAAGCATTCTGGTCTCAGTCTTTCTGCCTTATCTCTACAGGTGGGGCTAGTATCGAAATCATTAAAAGATATATCGAATCTCAAGGAGAATGATAACTAATCTCACTCCTTGAAATAGGAGGTTTATGATTAGAAAAGCTTATAAATATCGTATCTATCCTAACGCGGCTCAGAAGGAATACTTCTCTAGAGTTTTTGGATGCGTAAGGTTTTTCTATAATAAGTCTCTTTCTGATATGTGTGAGTTATATAAATCTACTGGTAAATCTAAAAATATCACTCCCGCTAGATATAAGAAAGATTATCCATTTTTAAAAGAAGTTGATTCTTTAGCCTTATGTAACGCCCAATTAGCAAGAAACGCAGCTTTTAGATTGTTCTTTAAAAAACAAAACGCTTTCCCTAAATATAAATCTAAAAGGAATGATCAAAGCTACACCACTAATAATCAGGGAAGTGTAAAGTTTTCTAATAATGACCGCTACATATCTATTCCTAAATGTCCTCGTATTAGAATTAAGAAACATCGTAACTCTAAAGGTGAGATTAAATCAATAACAGTTAGTAAAACCACTGATGAGAAGTACTATATTTCTTTATTAGTAGAAGAGAACCATGAATGTATTAAATTATTAGATAATGCGATTGGACTAGACTTAGGAATTAAAGAGCTAATTATTGACTCTAACGGGAATAAATATAAAAACCATAAATACTTAACCAAGTCACAAAACAAACTTTCTAGAGAGCAAAGAAAATTGTCTCTTATGAAAAATGGTAGTAATAACCGTAACAAACAAAGAATTAAAGTGGCTAAAATTCACAAAAAGATAGAAAACCAACGTAATGATTACTTACATAAACTATCAAAATCAATCATTGATGAAAACCAAATCATTTGTATTGAAGATTTGAAAGTGAAAAATATGACTAGAAACAGCAAACTCGCTAGGAGTATAATTGATGCGAGCTGGTCTAGATTTGTTTCTACGCTTATTTATAAGGCTAGTTGGTATGGGAACACTATAGTTAAAGTTCCTTCTAATTATCCTAGTAGTCAACTATGTTCATGCTGCAATTATCAAAATCCTCTCACTAAAGATTTGAGAGTAAGAAAATGGACCTGTCCAAACTGTGGAATGGTCCATGATCGAGATATAAACGCGGCTAAAAATATTCTACGTAAGGGAATTGAAATACTTACTAAGGATGGGACACATCCGGATAGCTTGTTTATGCTTGGCTCATTAGAGTCATCGAGCAAGAAGCCCCCACTTCTATAAGTGGTGGGAGTATGTCACTAGATTAATATTTTCTTGCTTATCTCAAATAAATATCCACCGGACAATCCGGTGGTTTTTCATAGTCGGGCAGATATTAGCCCTCTATTACTAGCCGCCCCCATCAAGGGCGAAATGCGGACCACC
>CADCEE010000012.1:0-59287 GCA_902800355.1 uncultured Erysipelotrichaceae bacterium
GGAATAAAGAAAATATCGGCATCTAGTTGAGTAGATGCTTCTAGCGCCATATTTATATGGCCATTATGAATTGGATCAAAAGCACCACCAAAGAGGACGATATTTTTCATTTTATTTACAAAGCTTAATTTTTGGATTTTCTTTATTTTTACGGTATAAAACTATAACTCTTCCTACAACTTGTACGACTTCAGCATGTAATTTACTTGATAAATCAAGTGTTAATTCCATTACTGGGGTAGTAGCAGACTTTAAAACTTCAACTTTGATTAACTCACGAGCAGTCAAAGCTTTATCTAGCATATCTAAAAGAGCGTTTGTGACTTCGCTTTTTCCGATTTGATATTTTGTCTTATCTTGGACAATTAATGCTCTTAATTGCTTTTTTTGAGGTTGAGTTAACATTCTAATTACCTAATCTTGGATAAGGACTCTTTAACAGCGGCACCTTTTGGCAAAAGAATGCGGACAGTTTGGCCTTTTCCTTTAATAGAGAACCAGCATAATCCTTCAACAGAAATATCATGTCTTAAATCATCTGACTCTAAATCATATTCAAAGATATCGTAGTCTCTGAAAGATGTATATCTTTCGGATACAGGTTTTAAAGATTTCTTCTTTAAATTAGAAGCAAGGAAATCATCAATTTTATTGGAATCAATAACCTTGAATCCAACCTTCTCGCCTGCGAAGAAACGCACAGATGTGTGATGTCCGCGGATGATAGAGAAGGCAGCTAAGTTACCAACCACGATTGTGGATCCTGCGCCAATAAATTTTCTATTAAACGCCACTTCTTTTTTCGGAGTGATTATTCTTTGAATACTCGCTTCTACACGTGAATACACAGATGTGTTATTGCTCAAGTCTGGTAATTCATAGAAGAATGAGGAGTTAGTTAGAGGAATCTCTAATACGTTAGAGTTGGTTCCAGGATATAACTCAGATTTAATTTGCCATCTGGTGTTATTTTTATAGTCTTTTAACATTTTGTTAACAAATGTTGTTTTACCACTATTGAGTTCACCGATTAAATAGACATCTCTACCTTTTCTTAATTCACCAAGTTTGGTGAGTTTTTCTTTAATGTCTAAAGAGTCTTCACTTCCAATTAAATCAATATTAATTGGGTTGATACCAACATCAGCAAATCTTTCATCAATATATCTGATGAGCATTTCATCAGTGGCTGCAGATGGCATTAAGTCTCTTTTAGAGCCAATAACAACGATGTCTAATTTCTTCACGCGCTTAACCACGTCTGGATTTAATGTACCATTAAATGTAAATAAATCCACCATCCACACGATTAAGGAGTCGGTTGCAACAGCATCTTTGAGGATTTTTAAAATATCCTTATCAGTTTCATGATCAAGGGAACTACTATTGAGGGCAAGCATCTTTTCGTAACATGAATTACAATATGGAATTCTTGGAACTCCACTTTCAATAACGGCTTTAGAAATAAAGCCTGGTTTACTTTTAGATTCTGTTTGGAGAATTGCTCCACAACTTTGACATCTAATTACTCTTCTTGCATTTGCCATACTACATGTTCCTCCAATCTTTTAGATTGCCTCTTTTACGATGATATCTTCTAATAGGTCTGTCCATCAATCTATTGATGTGTGTTGTCCATTGGTCTTCCTTAACTAGCTTTTCTGTTAAAACCACTCGGATTTTAGTCTTTCTAGCTGCTAGGACGTCAGTCATCATTTGATCACCAACCAGCATGACTTCGTCATTAGTTCTACCACGCCTTGCAATTTCTTGCTTAATCCTTTTCGCGCCTGGTTTACGAGCGCTTGCTAAGAATTCTATACCTGCCTTACTAGCGAATCCGCACACACGATGCGGCTTGTTATTCGAAATAATAACAGGTTCGATACCAATAGATTTCAACTTATTAATATAATTAATAGTTCTTTCTTTTGGCTCTCTAGCTTTATAACTGTCTAACGTATTATCCAAATCCACAAATAACGTTTTCACGCCATTTCTTTTAAAAAAATCAGGATCAATTTCGTAAATTGATTGAGCATGAGCGAATGGAATAAACTTTTTAAACATCATAAACCTTACAAATAGTTTATACGAAAAAGTCTTATAAAAATAGACTTTTATAAAAAATCGCACAATTTATTTCTTTCTTAAAGAAAAAAGTAGCTAATTATATATACTAATTAACTACTAATTTCTAACTATTTTTTGATACTATATAACTATGTTATATTTAATCTAAATCATCGAATATTGAGATCTGTTCGAAGTTGGTTTCTTCCTTTTCTGGCTTACTTTCTTCAGTTTCACTAACCTCAGATTCAATCTCGCTATTTTCTTCTTCTTTAGCTTCCTTAACGGCGACTGGATGAGAAACTATATCTTTATTCACAGTCACTACTTCAGAGTCAAATACAAAGGCAATATGTTGTTTAGCGGTAATCTCATCGATGTTCTTTTTCGCGTATTGCGCTTCTGTATTTCTTAGCTCATCAATAGTGATTATCTTATTTGTTCTATCATTTAAATATAAATTTATATTTAAACTTTCATCTCTCTTGGCTTTAAATACGCTGACAACACTATGTGGATCACCTTTAAAGGACTGTAAGATTGATTGGACTTTACCTAATCTATTTGTTTTAAAGAATTTAGAGATGTCTGTAACGCGCATGTGTCCTTTATTAGTAAATAATATAATTTTAGACTTTTCATCCTTCTCAAAGGCTAATAAACCCACTAATTGATTATTTCCTAACCCAGAGATAGATTTCACGCCGCCCGCTTTATTTCCTAAGATAGTTAATTCATTCTCGTTAAAGAAGGAACAATTACCGTTATTAGTTATAACTAATAAATCACTATCTCCAGACACTAATTGGATACCGGCAATAGAGTCGTTTTGTAATAACTTCATATATTTAGCAGGACGTGAACGTTTAACAACTTCAATACTAGAAAGAGCCATACGTTTGATTTGACCAAATTTAGTTAAGATAACTAAATATAGGTCATTTCTTAATTCACTAATGGCCATAGTCTTGATGATTTTCTCACCACTAGCTAGAGTTGTGAATTCATTAATATGAGTTCCTTCATCCTTCCATTTTGTGTCAGTTAATGAGTGTACTGGAATAGATGCATAGTTACCTTGATTTGTAAAACAAATCAGATAATCGGTTGTTAAGGCTTTGCCACTACCAACAAGCATATCTCCATCTTTTAATCCTGGAAGTTCTCCATTACTACTAGAGAAGCTTCTGATTGAACTACGTTTTAAATAGCCATCATAGCTAACTGCAACCATAACTTCTTCTTTAGCAATAAGGTCACGTTTATCGATTTCTTTGGTCTCGCCTTTTTCAATAATTTGTGTTCTTCTATCGTCTCCATATTTATCAGAAAGATTTTTTAAATCTTTAACGATTACTCTATTGAGTTTACTTGGATCTTCTAGAATTTCTTTTAATCTCGCGATGTCTTTTTCTAAATCAGCCTTTTCTTTTTCTAAAATTAGTTCGTCAGTATGACTTAACTTATATAAAGGCATAGTCACAATTGCTTCGGTTTGTTCATTAGATAATTCAAAGCGTTTCATTAAGTTAACTTTAGAATCATTCTTATCTTTACTCTTACGGATAATATCCACAACTTCGTTAATATTTAGCGAAGCTAAAATGAGTCCGTTAACGATATGTAAACGACTAGAATATTTATCTAAATCGAATTGGCTTTTTCTAGTAACAACATCAACTTGGTGAGCAATATAGGCATCAATATAATCAAGTAATGATAAAGTTTTTGGTCTACCATCAACAATCGCTACCATATTAGCGGTATAACCGGTTTGTAAGTTAGTTTTCTTCATTAAATATTGAAGAATGAGATCAACTTTTGCGCTCTTTTTAACATCAACTGCGATTCTAATTCCTTTATAATCAGATTCATCTCTAACTTCAATAATGCCATCAATGGCCTTTGAGTGCCTAATTTTGTCTATTTCATAGACAAGCTGAATTTTCACCACTTTATAAGGCACTTCAGTGATAATAATTTGATTAATATCCTTTTTCTCAACAATTTCTGCTTTACCAGCAATTTCAATTCTTCCGCGACCTGTTAAATACATTTGTTGTAGTCCTGGAGAATCATAAATAAAACCACCAGTTGGGAAATCTGGTCCTTTTACAAATTGCATTAAATCTTCTACGGTTGCATTTTTATGATTAATGCGATAAATAGTTGCATCAATCATTTCTCTTAAGTTATGAGGTGGGATTTCAGTTGCTAAAGCAACTGCAATACCTTCAGTGCCGTTTACAAATAGATTTGGGAATCTAGAAGGAAGGACAGTTGGTTCTAACTCGGTATCATCAAAGTTAAATTGCATATCCACTGTTTTCTTCTCAATATCAGAGATTAATTCATTGGATAATTCGCTTAATCTAGATTCAGTATAACGATACGCTGCAGGAGAATCTCCGTCGATAGAACCATTATTACCTTGGAAGTCAATTAATGGATATCTAACTTTCCAGTCTTGGCTCATTCTTGCTAAAGCTTCATAAATTGAGGTGTCGCCATGTGGATGATAAGTACCCATAACTGCACCAACTGTATGAGCACATTTTTTGGTTGGTTTATTAAAAGTGTTTCCACTTTTATACATAGAGAAAATGATTCTTCTTTGAACAGGTTTTAATCCGTCTCTAACATCAGGAATAGCACGATCTTGAATAACATATTTTGCATAGGTGGCATATCGATCCCCCATGACATCTTCAAGGGGCTCAACAGAAATATTCTCGACGATTTTTTCTTCGATTAATTCAGGTTTTTTCGCCATATTATTTTGCCTCCTTTAAGAATGTATCAACGTTAGTGAAATCAACGTTTTCTTCAACCCATTTTCTTCTAAGTGAGGCATCTTTTCCCATCAAAACGTTAACACGTTTTTCCACTAAGAATGGGTCGTTAATATCGACTTGAATTAATAGTCTAGTTTTTGGATCCATAGTTGTTTCTTTTAACTGAATTGCATCCATTTCACCAAGACCTTTATATCTGGTAATTTTAGCTTGAGCTCCACCACCAACTTTCTTTTTAGCGGCTTCAAGTCCAGCATCATCCCAAGCATATTCTTGGATGATTTTTTTGTTATCTTCACGAGCCACTCTATATAAAGGTGGAACAGCAATATAGACGTGTCCAGTAGTAATAAGAGTTCTCATATAGTGGTAGAAGAAAGTGAGTAAAAGTGTTTGAATATGAGCGCCATCAGTATCAGCATCGGTCATGATGATGATTTTGCCATATCTTATATCGTTAATATCAAAAGTTTGACCAAATCCTGCACCAATGGTGTTGATAATGGTCGCAATTTCTTCATTATGGACCAATTTATCTAAAGCAATAGAGTCAGTATTAAGTGGTTTACCACGAAGTGGTAAGATTGCTTGATGTAAACGATCTCTTCCCTTTTTAGCGGTACCACCAGCGGAATCACCTTCAACGATGAAAAGCTCATTTTTCATATATTCTTTAGATTGAGCAGGTGTTAGTTTATCCGAAAGAATGACTTCTTGTTTGGCTTTTTTACTACTACGAGCTTCATCTTTTGCTTTTCTAGCGGCAATTCGAGCTTGTTGACTATCAATGCACTTTTTAATAATGCGCATTGCGTTTTCTTTATTTTCAGTAAGATAATAAGTAAACTTATTATAAATTAAACTCGACACCACAGGAGCAGCGGCAGGAGTACCTAATTTACCTTTTGTTTGGCCTTCAAATTCCAATAATTCTTCTGGGATTTTTAAAGAGATAATCGCCGTTAAACCTTCTCTAATATCGCTACCTTCAAGTTTCTTTCCTTTAAGTAATCCTTGCGCTTCGGCAAAGTCATTAACTGCTCGAGTAATTCCAGTTCTGAAACCAGATTCATGAGTACCACCATCACCAGTTTTGACATTGTTAACATAGGAATAGATAGTTTCGTTGTAGTCTTCACAGCAATATTGAAGAGCGATTTCAGTTTCAATTTGAGTTGAGGCATCAACTTCTGTAAATTCCACTACTGGAATGATTTCTTTTTTCTCTTCGTTAAGAACATTGACATATTCTACTAAACCATTTTGATAGAAGAATTCTTGCTTCTCATTAATCCTTTCATCAATAATGATGAAACGTACACCTTTCATTAAGAAAGCTGACTCTCTTAAGTGACTGGAAATTGTGTCATATTTAAAATCCACGGTTGAGAAAATAAGTGGATCTGGTTTGAATCTTACTAATGTTCCGTGTTTGTTAGTTTTGCCAATAACTTCAAGTGGAGTAACTAAATGTCCGCCTTTTTCAAAGCGTAAATGGTTAACTTCACCGTTTTGAAAAACGGTGACATCACACCATTCGCTGAGTGCGTTAGTTACTGAAGCTCCGACTCCATGAAGTCCACCAGCGCTTTTATAAACTGCGGAATTAAACTTTCCTCCAGCATGTAATTCGGTAAAAACAATCTCTACACCAGGTCTTCCAGTTTCTTTATTAATGCCAACTGGAATACCACGTCCTTCATCTAAAACAGAACAACTTCCGTCTTTATGCAAGGTGACTGTAATGTTTTTTCCATATCCACTTAACGCCTCATCAACAGCGTTATCGACGACTTCCCAAACAAGGTGATGAAGACCACTTGCGTTAGAACTTCCGATGTACATTGCTGGTCTTTTTCTAACACCCTCGAGGCCTTGTAAAATCTGAATATCATTAGCGGTATATTGTCTCTCTGCCATGCTATATCTCTCTTTTCGCCGTTTATTATAAACGGAAAATGTTGCAAAATTAAAGTTATTTAGTAAAATAGAACGAGGGCAAAAAATGGATATTATTTTATATAATATATTGGTAGCAATTTTATTGATAATTATCGGCTATGTGTTTGGTTCTATACCAAACGGAATATGGATTGGTAAGTTATTTTTCCATAAAGATCCACGTGATTTTGGCTCTGGAAATTCAGGCGGAACTAACGTCGGAAGAGTTTTTGGAAAGAAAATTGGTGTTCTTTGTATCGTTTTAGATTGTTTAAAAGTTATCGCTCCATTTATTATCTCTTGGGCAATTTTAACCAATGTGCCTATGTATCATGGTTTGCCACTAATTCCAAGTGTGTCTGCCAAGATAAATAATCCGGATACATCAGCATATTTAGTTCAATGGCCAGCTTATTATATGGTTATGGTTGGATGTACATTTGGACATTGCTGGCCAATCTTTGCCGGATTTAAAGGAGGTAAAAATGTTTCCTCCTTTATTGGATTTGGCTTTGTTTCTTCTTGGTTGTTCGGAGTTATCCCAGCTTGTTTGTTCTTAGTTATCCTTAAATGGAAGAAAATGGTTTCCCTTGCTAGTATATCCATAAGTTGGATTGCCACAGCACTAACATGGATTTGGACAATTTTAATGTTAACAGGAGCCATACCATTTGCCTATAGCTGGGTTCCAGGATATTACACAATGATGGAATTTGGTTATGTGCACTCAATTGTCGTTACTTTTGCTGCTTCGATTTTAACCTTTAGACATCACGCTAATATCAAACGTATTAGAGAAGGCACAGAAAGAAAAATTACTTGGATGAAATAATCCTATAGTAATTAATTAGTACATTATTAGTATATTTAACATATTGTGAATTCAATTATCCACATTGCACGAAAATGTGGATTTTTATTTGATTACATCAAATCGTTTTGATTGACTTTAACGTCTATTTTAAGACACTTTAGTCTCCATCACGATTCTGATTCGATGAACAACAAAAAACGCCGCAAATTCGATTTACGACGTTATTTTTATTAACCTATATGGTTTAATTATTTTTGTTGTCTTCTAACAGCAGCCATTGTACGTTGAATGTCAGCTTCGCTTGGCTTTCTTCCAACGCTTTGGTATAAGGCTCTAATCATTCCTTCGTTGATTGGAGGATTCTTTTCGAGTTGTCTCTTGAAGAACCATCTAGCAAGGAAGAATCCAGCGACAAGAGCGCCAATAACAGCAGCAACTAGTAATCCAACCCATCCACCTGTTGACATATTAGCCTCCTAACTACGCTCTTCCGTCGTAATCACCATTATCGGTTCTGACTAAGACGACTTCGCCTTCTTCAATAAATAATGGGACACGGACTTTTAGTCCGGTTTCTAATTCTGCATCTTTCATTGCTTTATTAACTGTATCGCCTCTAATAGCTGGTTCACAGTGTGTAATCTTTAAAGCAACTTTAGCAGGTAAGTTGATACCAAGGACTTCTCCTTCATAACTGGTAATTTCAACTGTTTCTTCGCCCTTTAAGAATTGAATTTCCCATTTTAATCTATCTTTAGAGATTTCAATTTGATCATAGGTTTCTTGATCCATGAAGCAAAGGGCATCACCAGTATCATAAAGATACTGCATTTGTCTTTTTTCTAATCTGATAGTTTCGATTCCGTATCCACTATTACGGGCCATTTCTGTCACAGCGCCTGTACGGAGGTTCTTAACTTTGACTTTCGCAACCATCTTTCTCATTGCGGTTTTGTTCAATAAGATATCTTGAACTTGGTAAATATTACCTTCTTCAATGAAATAGTTGCCAGGTCTTAATTCAGTAACGTTAACCATAATTTTAAACCTTCTTTCTTTAAATACCGTTGGTATTATACCAAACTATTAATTTATTAAAAAGTGATTATTTAATAATTCACTTTCTAAAGTTGTGTTAGGTCCATGACCAGGATAAATGGTCACATCGCTTGGAAGTTTTTTAATTTTGTTAAGAGATTCCACTCTTTTATGACGTTCGTTATTTGGTAGATCATCTCTTCCGATAGATTGCCTAAATAATGTGTCTCCAGTGAATAATACTTTTCTTTCAGGGATATAGTAACAGACACTACCTTTTGTGTGAAATGGAGTGTGTATTACTACTATCTTTTCTTTGAAAAGGTTTAATACGTCATTATCACCAACTGTTTTAATATTAGACTTAATAACAAGTGGCTCTCCTAATTGAGTGGAAAGATTCAATTCTTCATCTTTAAGCATTTCTTCATCTAAATAGTGAATGTAGATGTCTATAGAATACTCTTTTACTAATCTATCTACTCCACGGATATGATCTATATGCCCATGTGTTAATAAAATCGCTGTTGGTTTTAATTCGTGCTTATTTATAAATTCAATTAGTTTGTCGTTTCCTTTACCTGGATCAACAATAACGCATTTTAAATTATCATCACTAACTATATAGGTGTTACTGACTAAATCATCTATTGGATTATAATCGAATTTATAAATATTCATATCTTTTTATGAAATAAAAAATAGGTTTGAACCTATTTCTTTTTCTCTTTGTGAAGTGTTTTCTTTTGGCAACGTGGGCAATACTTCAATTTTTCTAATCTATCGGGATTTGCTTTTTTATTTTTTGAAGTAAGGTAATTTTCTTCACCACATTCTGTACACTTTAATGTTATAGAAATTCTATCTTCTTTCTTGGCCATAGATATTGTCTCCTTGAATTGCGTATGTTATGTTATCACATCACTTAAAATAATAAAAGTACATTTTTATTATCGTAATGTCAAAGAAGAGCCTCACAGCGGCTTTGTTATTGGCTACCTCTATAGGTGGGGGATGAATTTGTCAAAAAATAACACAAAAAACTATAGATATTACTATTAATATAGGTGAGATTTTGATATAATTAATATGTAAGAAAGATATCAATTAATTGATATCTAACTTCGATATTTAATGCATATGAAACTCATAAAAAGAACCTATCGTTTTCGTCTATATCCTAATAATTCTCAAAAAGATTTAATTGAGAAAACTTTAGGTTGTTCTAGACAGGTATATAATGAGTTTCTTTCTCTTACTAAAAAGGAATATGAAAAAGATCATAATTATAAGATTAATAAATATGACCTTATAAAATTACTTCCTGAATATAAAGAGAAATATCCCTATTTAAAAGAAGTTGATTCTATCGCCTTACAGCAAAGCGTTATTCATCTATATGAAGCTTATAGAAACTTCTTTAGACATAATAGTGACTTCCCAGTGTTTAAAAAGAAAAAGAATGATTATGGTTATATCACGATGAACGTCAATAACTCTATCCGTATTATAGGTAATGAGATCCAAATTCCTAAAATCGGTAGAGTAAAATTTGTTTATCATCGTAAGTTACCAGAATCATTTAGCTACTCGATGGTAGCGGTCTCTCGAATTGGGAAATATTATTATGTTTCTTTAATTGGGGAAGAAGAATATCAAGATTATCAAAAACATAGTAAAAATATTCTAGATTTAGCTAATTCCATCGGATTAGACTTTTCTTTAGCAAATCTATTTGTTAGTGATTCTAAAACTAAGTCTAATATGCCTAAGTATTATGAATCGTCTTTAACTAAACTAGCAAAAGAACAAAGAAAACTGTCTCATATGGTAAAGGGTAGTAATAACTATAAAGATCAACTTTTAAAGATTACTAATCTACATGAGCGAATTGCTAATCAAAGAAAAGACTATCTACATAAAACTAGTCGATATATTGCTAATAAATATGACTATGTTTTTGTTGAGGATCTAGATTTAAAAGAGATGGTAAAAAGAAAAGAGGAATTAAAACTAGGTATATTTGTTAGTGATTTAGCCTTTGGCACATTCTTAACTCAGCTTAAATATAAGTTAGAATGGCTAAATAAGAAATTAGTAAAAGTAGATAAATATTTCCCATCTAGTCAATTATGTTCTGAATGTGGATATCGAAAAACTGACTTATTACTTAAAACTAAATCCTGGATTTGCCCAAACTGTGGAGTGAAACATAACAGAGACCATAATGCGGCGATTAACATCAAAAAAGAAGGCATGAGAATGATTCTTAATCCTTCTAATTAAATAGTTATAAACAAGTTGTATATCTTGATATAAAATATTCTTAACCGAGGGACTCTCGGGGATAGCCCATTGATACTGAAATCGCTAGATTTCTTGAGTGGGAAGCCACCATCTTCTATAAGTGGTGGGGGAAGAAGTCACTATGGTGGGTGCTAAAATACAAAAGATGACAAAAAGAGAATTAACTAGACAAGTAAAGGTTAAAGATTTAGCTATCGGTGGACAAAATAAAGTTGTCATTCAGTCGATGTGCAATATCAAAACCGAGAATTACCTCGCTGTTAGCGAGCAAATTAATGAATGCGCACGTATCGGAGCAGAATTGATGCGTGTTTCCGTTATGGATGAAAAAGACGCTATTGCTATTAAAGAAATCAAAAAAAGAATTTCTATTCCTTTAGTGGCGGATATTCATTTTGATTATCGTTTAGCTTTATTAGCGATGGAAAACGGAGTTGATAAAATTAGAATCAACCCAGGAAACATCGGTGACATTGAAAATGTTAAAAAAGTCGTCGCAATGGCCAAAGAAAAACACATTCCAATTCGTATTGGTGTGAATTCCGGCTCATTAGATAAAACAATCCATGATTATTCAGAGCAATACACTGCAGAAAAACTAGTAGCATCTGCTAAAAAACATGTAGAAATATTAGAAAATCTTGGTTTTTATGACGTAGTCATATCTTTAAAAGGCTCTAATATTTTAGAAACAATAGCGGCCTATAGACTAGCTTCAAAAACTTTCCCATATCCACTTCATTTAGGAATTACTGAAGCAGGATATAAAGAGATTTCTATGGTGAGAAGTTCTGCAGGACTTGCTCCACTATTATTAGAAGGAATCGGTGACACAATCCGTATTTCTATTTCTGGAGATCCAAAAGACGAAATAAAAGTATGCAAACAACTTTTACATGACTGCGGATTATATCCTAACTATCCAACTTTAGTAGCCTGTCCAACTTGTGGTAGAACCCAGGTTAACGTTGAACAACTTGCTAGGAAAGTTATGGAATATTTAGAAACTATTAATAAACCAATTCACGTCGCGGTTATGGGATGTGTAGTCAATGGACCAGGAGAAGCTAAAAACGCTGATATTGGTATTGCCGGTGGACATCACGAATATGTTATCTTTAAAAAAGACAAAGTGATAAAAAAAATTCCAGAAGCTGAAGCCCTGGAAGCTTTAATAGAAGAAATTAATAAATTCTAATCTCTCCAACCTTTAATGAATTTACCGCTCCTTAGCATTTCAATCTCTTGCTTATAAGGAGCTTTTTCATTGTAATAAGGTGTTTCAAGAATCATAGGAATTTCTTTTAATAAAGGATGATGGACAACTTTATATAATGTATCAAATCCTAAATAACCATAGCCAATATTTTCATGACGGTCTTTATGAGCGCCAATTGGATTCTTAGTGTCATTAACATGAACAACCAATAATCGATCTAAGCCGATAATTCGATCAAATTCTTTTAGAATTTCATCAAAGTCATCAACATTATATCCGGCATCGTTAATATGGCAGGTATCTAAACATACTCCTAAACGTTCTTTATGGTTACAGTGATCAATAATTGAACGTATCTCTTCAAAAGTAATACCAATTTCATGGCCTTTACCTGACATAGTCTCTAAAGCGATTTTAACATCAGTCCCGTCCGTGGCAAAGGCTAAGTCCAAGGCTTTGGCTAATGCCAAAATGCCATTTTCTGCACCCATACCGACGTGACTACCAGGATGTAAAACTAATGTTTTAACACCAAATGCCGCTGTTCTTCTAAGTTCACTGACAATTGTATTGATAGACATTTCCCATAAATCTGGTTTTGTATAATTTGCAGCATTAATAATATAAGGAGCGTGAACAATAAGTTTAGATTCATCAAATCCAGCTTCTTTTAGAAGCTTTCTTCCTTCTTCTATCTTTAATTCTCCAAGTGGCTTACGGAATGAATTTTGTGGTGCACCCGTATAAAACATAAAGGTATTAGATCCATAGGATATTGCTTCTTTTACAGAGCCTACAAAAAATTCAGGAGCGTTCATACTTACATGACTGCCAATATATAATTCAGGTTTTTCCATATTTTGCTATCCTCTGGAATATGTTAACATATTTTTATGAAAGTTACCCTAGTAAAACCACAAGGATTTTGTTCTGGTGTATTAAAAGCCGTATCTATAGCCAAAAAAGCCAAAGAAGAGCATCCAGACAAGAATGTTTATATTTTAGGGATGCTCGCCCATAATAAAACTTTAACAGACGATTTAACTAAAGAAGGTTTAATTACATTAAACGATAATGATGAATTCGCCGCTATAGAAAGCTTAAAAGCGGGTGATGTTTTAATTTTTACTGCGCATGGACATGGAGAAGAAATAGAAAATAAAGCCAAAGAAAAAGGCCTAATAATCTATGACGCAACTTGTTTTAAAGTAAAAAGTAATTTAGAGAAGATTAAACACGAAATTGAACAAGGCCATCAAGTTATTTATATTGGTCAAATGGGTCATAAAGAAACTAATGCTGCTTTATCAGTTTCCAAAAATGTATCATTATATGATACACAACTACTAATTAACTACCAATTAATTACTGATAAAAATCCATATGTAATTAATCAAACTACACTCAATTATAAGAGTTTAGATAAGTATTATTCTGATATTTTGGAACATATTCCAGGCGCTAGAATTGAAAATGAAATCTGTGCCGCTACTAGATTAAGACAAGAAGCTGTTACTAAAATTGACAAAGATACTGATTTAATTATTGTTGTCGGGCATCAAAAATCTAGTAACTCAAATAAATTATTTGAAATTGCTAAATCTAATTATCCTGATGCCTTTGTTTTAATGGTCAACGATTTAAAAGAGTTATCCACTATCAAAGATATAGAAGCAAAAAGAAAAGCCTCTGTTATTTCAGGGGCTTCTACTCCACAATATGTTGTGGATGACATTTATAATTATTTGCTTAGCAAATAACTTTTGGCATTTTCTCGTGATCAACAGTCACGATTTCTAAACTTCCATCAAATCCTTTAAGGATTTTTTTCATTGTAGGGATAAAGATTTTTTCTACTTCATGAGGTACATCTAAATAATTATATTTAGCGTTAACGATTTCTCTTCTAACATGATGAGGAGCGTCACCAGAGATATAAATATCATATCCTGCTGCTTTAGCCTCTACCCAGTGTCCAGAACCTCCGCCACCAATTACAGCTACGGATTCTACTACTGGACTACCACATGCAATTAATAAGGCATAATCAACACCTAGTGCCTTTTTAGCATATCTAGCGAAGTCTTCTACTTTCATAGACTCTTTTAGTCTACCACCACGCATCATGATGTTACCTTCTACTACTTTCACGTCTTGTAAACCTAAGGCGTTTGCCAAAGCGTCATTCATTCCGCCTATTCCAGTATCGAAGTTTGTGTGATAACTATAAACTGGAATATTTAGCTTTGCTAATTTATCAAAAAGAACTTTTTTACTTGGATCTCTTTTATATACTCTAGGTTTGGTTCCGTAAATAAACGGATGATGGGTAATCACTAAATCAGGTTTCTCTTTTTCAATGGTTGGGAATATTTCCCAATCGCAATCTAAACATAAGAAAATCTTATGAACATCTTCAGGAAGTTTTCCCACTGCTAAACCAACATAGTCATGATTCATCTTGGCGTAGCGTTTTGGAAATTGTTTAGCTAATTTTCTTAAGAGATCTTTAGTCTTCATAACACACTTCTAATTCTTTCTTTTTCTTTGTCTAAATCAGAGATTCTATCTCCAGAAAGTTTCTTTGTTGATAATAAATTATCAATTTCAGTAATTCTAGATTGATATTTCTCTTTAAAAGTTAAAGATTTTTCTTTTCTTAATACTGGACCAAATTCATAGTCATTGTTATCTAAATAAGCACATTCACCAGCAATGAATTTGATTATTTCATAATACTTACCACCATCGTTGACGATATCTTCATCAGCGATAATATAACCCATATAACAAATTTGTTTTCTCATTTCCGGAATTGAATTATGAGCATCAACAATAATCGTTCTCACATTTTTAAGCTTTTGTGGGTGTGCTTTTAAGATTTCAATAATATTGAAGCCTCCCATTCCAGCGATAACAATTGTGTCAACATCACTAGGAAGTTCACTAATGCCATCAGAGAACATAGGAATCACAGAATCTATACATCCACTATCTTCAATGGCCTTAACTAGTCTATTATATGGTCCTTTTTTATTTTCAATCGCATATCCTTTAGAGATGATGCCATTTTGAAATAAGGAAATTATTAATTTCCCATGGTCACTTCCAATGTCAGCGGTGACACCGTTAGGGACCATATCATAAATGGCTTGTAGTCTCTTGGATAATTTCATTATGAGTTACGATAGTCTCCTAATTTCTTTCTTCTAGTTGGGTGTTTAAGTTTCTTAATAGCTTTAGCCTCAATTTGACGAATACGTTCACGAGTAACACCAAATTCCTTACCAACTTCTTCAAGGGTTCTTGGACGATTGTCATCTAAACCATATCTGAGTCTTAAAACTCTTTCTTCTCTATCAGTCAATTCGGTAAGAATGGCGTCAAGTTCTTCTTTAAGAAGTTTTTTAGTTGTATATTCTACAGGTGATTCGTTATCTTTATCTTCGATAAAGTCAATTAAGTGAGAATCATCTTCTTCACCAATTGGGGTTTCAAAAGAAACTGGTTCAAGAGCGATTCTTTGAATTTCTCTAATTCTTTTTGGAGTTAATTCTCCTCCCATTGCTTCAGAGATTTCTTCAGCGGTTGGGTCTCTATCTAAGTCTTGAACTAATTGTCTTTGAACTTTAGTCATCTTGTTAATTGTTTCTACCATATGGACAGGAATACGAATGGTACGAGCTTGGTCTGCAATCGCTCTGGCGATAGCTTGTTTAATCCACCATGTCGCATATGTTGAGAACTTAAATCCTTTGGTGTAGTCAAATTTATCAACAGCCTTCATTAAACCAAGGTTACCTTCTTGGATTAAATCCAAGAATAACATACCACGGCCCACATAATGTTTAGCGATGTTAACAACTAATCTCAAGTTAGCGTTAATAAGTCTTTGTTTAGCTTCTTCATCGCCTTCTAAGATTTTAGCAGCGAGAATTGGTTCTTCTTCTGGTTTTAATAATTCGAATTTACCGATTTCTTTAAGATAAATCTTAACAGAGTCATTAACTTTAACATCGCCACCGACAGTTGTGTCTAAGTGATCGATATCGAAATCTAACTCTTCATTTTCGTCAGATTCATCATTTTCATAGAAATCGTCATCGTCATCTTCTAAAGAAATTTTGGATTCATCAAATTCTTCATCGTCTTCAGAATCTAAATCTTCATCGTCATCTTCGTCGGATGATAAGACTTCAATATCATGATCTGAGAAATATTTGATTAAATCTTCGATTACTTCATCGTCAAGTTCATATTGCGCTAAAGCGTCATAAATTTCATCTTGATCAATACAATCCCCATTAGCCTTAGCCTTCTTAAGAAGTTTACTTTCGATTTCTGCTAAAGTAGTTAAAGTCTTAGTGTTTCTTTTCTTTGAAACATTAGCCTTTGGCTCTTTTTTTGCTGTTGCTTTCTTTGGCTCTTTTTTTGCTGTTGTTTCTTTCTTTGGCTCTTCACCCTTTTTTGGTCTTCCCATTGTTTTGTTCTCCCTTCAAATCAACAAGATTTCTAATTAACTATGTTATTTCTTCGCAACCATACGACGGTTGAACTCATTAATGATTCTAGCTTTCTCTAATTCAGACTTACCTTCTAGAGATTGAGACAAGACATCTTCTTCAGTAATGCGTTTTCTTTCACTCACAATAGTGTCTAATAAATTGTTCAACAATTCTTCTGTACACTCCTGAGGGTGGGTCTCAGAATAAATCGAAACCAAGTCACGAATAATTCTTTCTTTATTTTCTAAATCACTAGATTCTAATAACGACATCAAGCCTACATCATCCATCATTTCATGGCCTGCGGCATATTCAACGACGAAATTTGCAATTGTGCGGTAGACATCATCGTAGAATCCTGGCGTTTTTGCCTCGTAAAAGCCCACAGCAGACTTGTTTTGTGTCATTTGGTATAAAAGTTCTCTCTCTGCTGTTAAAAGCTTCTGAAGCTCTTTTTTCTCTGGTCGATATTCTTCAATTATCTTGCTAGTTGAATCTACACTATCATCTGCAGTCGATAGTCTAGCTTTCTTTACTACCCCTCTAATTGATTCCACATCAAATCCAGTAATCTTTTCTAATTTACGTAAATATGTGTCTAATTCAATTTGACTATTTATCTTTGATAATATTGGCAAGAATTCTTTAATAAGAGCCTTCTTTTCATCGACAGTTTTAAGCGGATTAGATCTCAAATAATAATTAAGCGCAAAGTCCACTTGAGTGGTTAATTTATTAAGATACTCCTCTAAAGCCTCTTTACCATCTTCATTCAATATCTCATCAGGATCTTTAGAACTTCCTTGATTATCAACGACACGATATTTTAATCCAGCCTTAGATAACGCTTTAGAGATTTTCATCATTGCACTTTGACCAGGTAAGTCTCCATCTAGACAAAGTCTAATTTCTACATTTAATCCTCTTAAGATTTGAATGTGCTCATTAGTTAACGCTGTTCCCATAATAGCAACAGCAGCATCAATGCCAATCTTACTTAAGGCATAAACATCCATAAAGCCTTCACAAATATAGATATAGCCTTTTAATTTCGCTGCTTCTTTAGCAATATGGATGTTATATAAGTTGCTAGATTTATGAAATAAATAAGTCTCAGGTGTATTCATGTATTTAGCGGTATCATCATTAACAAGACGACGGGCGCTAAAACCAATTACATTGCCATCAATATCACAAATTGGAAATACCACTCTACCTTCATTCATATCAGCGTAGTTACCAACAGAAATCATCTTGGCTACACCAGTATCTTCGATAGTCTTAATAGAGTGACCTTTCTTTTGTAAATAATTAATTGTGGCTTTTCCATCTTTATAGGCATAGCCTAATTTGTATTTATTTCTAAGTGGAGCGTCTAGTTTTCTAGACTCAAAATAATCGAGTCCTTCTTTACCTTCGGGTGTATTTAAAGCGAATTGATAATATAGGCATAAGTCATGTAAACACTTTAAAAGTGATTCTCTTCTTTCATCAACCTTCTTAGGTCTAGAAATTGAATCTAAACCTTCAGGATGATAGCCAACAATATCAGCGACTTTTTTAATAGCCTCTCCATAGGAGATCTTCTCATATTTTTGAACGAAGGAAATTGCAGTTCCACTTGTTCCGCATACAAAACATTTAAAGAATTGCTTTTCAGGAGACACTACTAAAGATGGATTTGTGTCATCATGAAACGGGCAGACCGCTTTATAGTTCTTACCTTGCTTAATTAAAGGAAGATAGGAAGAGATGACTTGAACAATATCCGCATGCTTTAATACATCTTCTGCAATTGATTTATTGTATGCCATATAATAAAATTATAAATCTACTAATTTACTACTAATTATTAACTAGTAAAATATTTTGACTCCTAAGTATTCAACTAACTTTTCAATTGGTAATCTAATTTGACTCATAGAATCTCTTTCTCTAATGGTAACTTGATTATCATCAAGTGTATCGAAATCGACAGTGATACAGAAAGGAGTTCCCACTGCATCTTGACGACGATATCTCTTACCGATACTACCAGTATCATCATAGATGACAGGCATATATTTAGATAAGATTCTTTGAATGTCTCTAGCTTTATCTTCTAACTTCTTAGATAAAGGGAAGATAGCAGCTTTAATAGGCGCCACTAAAGGTGATAAGTGCATGACGATACGTGATTCACCGTTCTCAAGCACTTCTTCGTCATATGCGTCACATAACACCATAAGTGTTAATCTATCTAAACCAACTGATGGTTCGATACAATATGGAACATATTTGGAGTTATCTTCTGGATCTAAATATTCTAAAGATTCACCACTATAAGCCATATGACGCTTCAAGTCATAGTCAGTTCTATCGGCGATACCCCAGACTTCACCCCAACCAAATGGGAATAAATATTCAATATCAGTGGTCGCCTTAGAATAGAACGCTAATTCTTCTGGGTCATGATCACGGTAACGAAGATTATCATTTTTAATACCTAAAGTATTAATAAACTCTAAACACTCTTTCTTCCAGTGGGCAAACCATTTAAGGTCTTCACCTGGTTTACAGAAGAATTCCATTTCCATTTGTTCGAATTCACGCATTCTGAAGGTCATTTGACCTGGAGTAATTTCATTTCTAAATGCTTTACCAACATTACAAATACCTAAAGGTAATTTTCTTCTTGTGGTTCGACAAACGTTTTTAAAGTTCACAAACACGCCTTGAGCGGTTTCTGGTCTTAAATACACTGTAGATTTAGAATCTTCAGTTACACCAATATGTGTTTTAAACATCATATTGAATTGACGAATATCAGTGAAATTCTCAGCTCCACAATTTGGACAAGCAATATGATGAGAACGAATATATTCCATCATTTGATCGTTATTCATTGACGTCACTGGAGCGCTTGGATCAGCAGCTTCAATTAATTGATCAGCTCTAAAACGTTGTTTACATTTCTTGCAGTCAATTAATGGGTCATTAAATGTAGAAACGTGTCCAGTAGCCTCCCAAACTTTTGGGTTCATTAAGATTGCCGCGTCAATTCCAACATTAGTTGGACTTTCTTGAACAAACTTTTTCCACCACATTTTTCTAATGTTATTTTTGATTTCTGAACCTAATGGTCCATAATCCCAAGTGTTAGATAAGCCACCATAAATCTCGCTTCCCTGATAATAAAAGCCAGATGAAATCAAGTGACTACATACTTTATCGAAACTAAAATCACTCATGTGATATACCTCCAAAACAGCATGAAAAAGTATAAAGTTAGTTATATTTCTTGTCAACCTATTTTAAGTGTATTAATTATTTCGCACTAATTAGTGTGTCTAAAGAATTGAGTCTGACTCCGACAATATCATCAACAAATTCTTTTAACTTAGTTAAAATCTTTTTCTTGTCCTTGTCAGAGAATAATTCAATTTTTGGTAAAGAATAATCTTTGGCTTTAAAGATATAGCGGATTAATCTCATTTGTGTGCCATTTAAATCTTTCACAGTGTCTTCACTTTGACAGTTTTGGCAAATGAATCCACCATCTTCAAAACTAAATGCCACAATGTCATTTTTGGTTCCGCAGTGGATACAATGTTCAACTTCTAACTCAGCCCCACTAAACTTAATTAATTTAGCAAGATAAACTAGAACGACCATATAATGGTCCTTACCACTTCTTAAAGCGTTAAGCGCAGCTTCACATTCGTTAAACGCTAAGTGTTTTTCTTCGTCAGGTAAGATGTTTCTAGTAATTTCAGTAAGTACACCAATAGAAACTAAATAATCATAATCCGTTGTTCCAAGCATCGGAGAAGAAACTAAAGTCGCATTATTCACCACCTTATGTTTATATCGCCCATCTGCTAAAAATTCGACTTCAGCGATAGTTAAGGGGTTATTAAGCCATACATATTTACTTTTTGGATCTTGAGCGCCTTTAGCCATAAAGGAAATAAACCCTTCTTGGCTAATCGCGTTATAAATGCAGTCTTTTTCTTTATAACTGCTTTTAGATAAAATAATAACTTTCATGTTATTTCTTTTTGTTTTTATATCCATACGCTTCTAATGAAGCGTCGTCGTTACGCCAATCTGATTGTACCTTCACAAATAATTCTAAATAAACGTGTTTATCTAATTGTTTTTCTATACTTTGTCTAGCTTTTTGACCGATTAATTTGATGCGTTTACCACCACTACCAATCACTATTCCCTTTTGGGAATCTTTTTCAACGATAATCGAAGCTACGATATGCACTGGTTTAGCTTCATAATCGATCTTGTTAACATAGACTGCAATACTATGTGGTACTTCGTCTCTTAAGATATTTAAAGCTTTCTCTCTAATGATTTCTTTAATCTGGAAAACTTCATCTTTATCGGTGATTTCTTCTCCAGGATAATATTCTGGGCCCTCTGGAAGGAGATTTTCCACTACTTTGATGAGCAAGTCCAAATTGAATCTTTCGCTTGCGACAGTGTCAATAAAGTGGCTTTCTGGGAGTTTTTCTCTATAAACTTCCTTTAACTTTTCGACTTTATCAATTCTCGCTTGGTCAATTTTATTAAAAACAATCACTAAAGGAGCGTTTTTTATATCTAAATGGTCGAGTAGATATTGATCTCCCTCTCCAAAAGGTTTAGAAGCATCCACCACTAAAATATTCACATCAGCGTCATGGGCGCTAGAATAAGCCATCGCATTCATTTCCTCTCCTAATTTTGCATGAGGCTTATGAATACCAGGAGTATCTATAAAGATAATTTGTGAATTTTCTCCCCGATATATACCTTTAATCACATTTCTAGTGGTTTGGCTTTTATCGGTAACAATAGATATCTTATGGTTGATAAGACCATTTAAAATGGTCGATTTACCAACATTAGGATGTCCTAAGATGGTGACAAATCCGGATTTCATTATTTAAGATCGTCTCCAGAGAAAGCAAATGGGAGAAGTTCATCAACACTAGTTTCTTTTTCGTCTCCCTTAAGATTAGACATATATATAGGAGCTTCTCTAGGAAAGAGTTCACTAATCACTTGACGACACGCTCCACAAGGGGAACATGGCTCGTCAGTATCTGCAGATAAGGCTAAAGCCACAAAGTCTTCCTTTTTATAGCCATTCATCATCGCATTATATAACGCATTTCTTTCAGCGCACATACATAATGGATAACTGGAGTTTTCCACATTAGCACCAACAAAGACTTTTCCGTCTTTAGTTAATACTGCGGCTCCAACAGCGAAATGGCTATAAGGAGAATAAGATAAGCTCCTTGCTTCTTTAGCTTTGATAATTAATTGATTCTTGTCCATGAGATTACACTCCTTTTTCTGATAAGATTTCTTCTTGTAATTTAAACATTTTTTCTTCGTCTACCTTATTCATATGGTCATATCCAAGTAAATGGAGTAGGCCATGTACGAATAAAAACGATAATTCGCGGTGTAGACTATGTCCGTATTCCTCGGCCTGTTCTTTAGCCTTATCTAAAGAGATATAAATATCTCCAAGCACTACTGGACCATGAGAGAATAGTATTTTATCATAATTATTCTCATTGTCTAGGAAAGCGAAACTAATAACGTCAGTAGGACGGTCAATCCCACGATATTTCTTATTGATCTTATGGATATAGCGGTTATCAACAATGCTCACCGAGACAATTGGGTCGCATTTAAGACCTAGTTTTTTATAAGTCACATCCATGAGTTCTAAATAAAAGCTCTCGTAAGATTCGCACTCCGCAAATTTTGAATTAAAATCTAATTCCATGTGAATATCTTATCATAGATAATCGCCTCATTCCACGGGATTATTCTTAATAGACAAATCCATATAATGAAGTAATTTGGCCAATTGGTTATTATATTCTTCACTTTGTTCTGAATATTGCATCAGCCTAATAAAATTATCTTTTAGATAAATAGAGATACAAAGATAGAATATAACATAGGTAATGTTAACAACATGAGATACCGCCATAATAGTAATAATACTCATTAATAAAGCGGTTATTTCTACATATGTTAAAGCATTTTTAAATAGTCCTAGTTTATATGCTCCTTCATGAGCGGCATTTACTACTGAACGGAATTGAAATACATTCTCAACATTTCTAATAACTTCTTCTTTATCCGCTATTTCATCATATTTATTTTTTTGATATGGAAGATAAACATAAACATGAATGATAGCGAGTAACAAAGTTAAGAAGACATAAACTAAGTTTACTGTGTTATTCATCACTAAGACAGCGGTGATAAATATCGAGATTAATACTGTATAAAGTAGATTTGGAATAATTGTTAAAGCAACATAACGATATTTTTCCATCACTTCAAAGAAATCATAAAACTGTTCTTTTTCAGCGTTAATTCGATAATTAAAAATATTATCATCCATTCTCTGCATAGCAGATATCAGGTTTTTCCTAAACATAATCTCAAAGATAATGAATAAAGATAGAAAGATAATCGGGACAAAGAAATAAGAATTAGCGTTAATAAAATACATTCCTACCGCTAAAGAAATAGAACTCACAATTTGCCAAAGCGGAATTGTTATTTTATCCCTTTTATCAATGAAATCATTGATTTGAATGTCACACTTCACCTTTTGATAGCCTTTTTCTTTATTGACCACCAGCGCTTTATGGTCCCACTGGCTATAAAAGATTTCTCTTAGGAGTTTTCTTTTGCCTATTTCCGGATCGTAGATTGTGACATATTTCCGGCTCATTGCTAAAACGAGAACGCTATGTTTAACTCCTTTTCTTTTTTCAAGTGTGACAATAAAGGGATATTCTTTATTCCTTTCAATTTCATTTGATCCACTAATACGGATACCTGATACGTCCATATGATAATTCGCGGCGATTTTCTTTAAATCCATAAAGCTATATGGTTTATCCTCGCCCTTTAAAAATAGATAGTTCTTGTCATGATGATAATTGGCCAATAACATCTTTAGACAAGTGAAGGCACAATCATGTTGGCCGACTTGGGATATAAAGTACATTTTTCCTCCTTTGTAGAGAAAGGTCCCTACATATAATAAAGACTGGAAAAATCGCCAACCTTGCGAAAAAAATTTTAAAAAGTTGTCAAAGAAAATTAAAAGACCCTAATGGGTCTTATTTTTTAAAGTTTTTTTGGAATTTATAGAAAGGGTTATCGCTTTCTTTAGTGTTATCTTTATATTCCTTCAAAGCTTCTTTTTGCTTTTTATTAAGTGAAGTTGGAGACTTGATATCTAAGTGTACATATTGATCTCCAGGCTTGCCTGTTCTTAAATCTTTAATACCTTGTCCGCGCATTCTTAATGTTTGACCTGGCTGAGTTCCTTCTGGAACAGTAAGATAAACATTACCGTTGACTGTCGGAACTTCAATCTTAGTTCCTAAGATGGCATCGACAAAGTCGAGTGGAATAGTAAGATGGATATCATTTCTTTCTCTTTGGAAATATGGATGCGCCTTGACAGTAATTTCAATATAGAGATCTCCATGTTCTCCTCCATTACTTCCTGCCGCTCCCATTCCTTGAAGTCGGATTTGTTGACCGCTTTGAATACCCACTGGGATATGGATTTTCATTGTCTTCTTTACGCGTTTATGGCCAGATCCACCGCAAACAGAACACTTCTTTAGAATTGTTCTACCTGCACCATTACAATCTGGACATATCGTTTCGGTATTCATCATTCCAAAGATGCCACGTTGTTGACGAATGATTGTGCCCTTACCGCTACATTTAGCACAGGTTTTAATGTCGCTAGGACTTTCAGCCCCTGAGCCGTGGCAGTGTGGACAATCTTCTTCAAAGTCGAACGACACTTCTTCATCTTTACCGTTCACCGCATCCATAAATTCGACGCGATGTTTCATTAAGATGTCATCTCCTCTTTGAGGACCAGTTCTTCTAGCGCTACGCCTAGCACCTCCTCCACCAAAGAAAGATGAGAATATATCACCTAAATTGATATCTTCACCAAAACCAGAGAATCCGCCCGCAAATGGATTACCTCCACCAGGGCCACCTCCAGTTTGTTCGAATGCAGCATGGCCAAATTGGTTATAGGCATCACGCTTTTGATCATCAAACAAAACATCATAGGCTTCTTGCACTTCTTTGAATTTCGCTTCATCACCCGTCTCTTTATTATCTGGGTGATATTTTTTCGCTAATTTACGATAAGCAGATTTAATTTCATCTTTGGATGCTGTTTTACTAACACCCAAAACTTCATAATAATCTCTTTTTGCCATGTTGCTCCTTTCTCCCTTAGGCTAAAGAGGGCCGAAGCCCTCTAGCGAAAGGAAATTTATTTTTAATAAATTACGCTTTGTTTTTATCAGAGAAGTCAGCGTCAACGACATCATCAGGATTACTTCCTGGGGTGCCTTCTTGACCAGCTTGTTGACCTTTACCAGCTTGAGCGTTAGCCATATAAGCTGCTGCTTGCTCCAATTCAGAAATTCTAGTCTTAAGAGTTTCAATATCGTTATTGTCTAACGCAGTTTTGAGTTCATCTCTTAATTTTTGAGTTTGTTCTTTTTGAGCAGGATCAATGCTATCGCCTTTCTCTTGTAAAGAGATGTCGATGTCATTAATTAAGGATTCAGCCTTATTTTTAACTTCGGTTTCTTCTTTACGTTTTGCGTCAGCTTCCGCATTTTCTTCGGCTTCTCTGACCATTCTATCGATATCTTCTTTAGAAAGACCGTTACTACCAGTAATGGTAATTTCTTGTTCTTTTTGAGTGTCTAAGTCTTTAGCAGATACTTTAACGATACCGTTAACGTCGATAGAGAAGGTAACTTCAATACGAGGTTCGCCACGTCTAGCTGGTTTAATACCAGTTAATTGGAAGTGACCAAGTAATTTATTATCATGGGCCATTGGTCTTTCACCTTGATAAACCATGATATCAACAGCAGGTTGATTATCCGCAGCGGTTGAGAAGATTTGACTTTGAGTGGTTGGAATTGTGGTATTTCTCTTAATAAGAGGAGTTAACACACCACCTAAAGTTTCAATACCTAAGGTTAATGGAGTAACGTCAAGAAGAACGACATCTTTAACATCACCAGAAACCACACCACCTTGATAAGCCGCACCAATTGATACTGCTTCATCTGGGTTAACAGATAAGTTTGGTTGTTTGCCAGTTAAGGATTTAACTAATTCTTGAACCGCTGGCATACGGATAGAACCACCAATTAATAAGACTTGATCAAGTTCACTAGCTTTCATACCAGCGTCGCTTAATGCACGTCTAACTGGTTCTTCACATCTCTTTAAGAGATGTCTTGTTAAATCTTGGAATTTAGCACGGGTTAAAGTGTGTTCAAAGTTCACAGGACCAGCGCTTGTCATAGAGATGAATGGTAAGGAGACCACTGTTTCTAAGGATGAAGATAATTCAATCTTGGCTTTTTCAGCGGCTTCTTTAATTCTTTGTAAGCTACCTTTATCGGTGATATCAACACCACTATCCATCTTGATTTGGGCTTTGATGTAATCAGCAACTACAGCATCCCAGTCATCGCCACCGAGTTTATTATCTCCAGCGGTAGAAACAACTTCGAAGGTGCCGTCTCCAATATCAAGAATAGAGACATCGAATGTACCACCACCTAAGTCAAACACTAAAATCTTTTCGGATTTTTCGGTTTGTAAGCCATACGCTAATGCGGCAGCGGTTGGTTCATTAATAATACGAACAACATCTAAGCCAGCGATTTGGCCAGCGTCTTTAGTCGCTTGTCTTTGAGCGTCATTGAAGTAAGCAGGAACAGTAATAACTGCTTTTTCTACTTTATGTCCGATGTTAGTTTCTGCATATTTCTTCATGTAAGCAAGAATCTTTGCAGAGATTTCTTGTGGGGTGAAATCTTTGTTTACACAGTTGATGTGCACTTTTTCAGCAGTGCCCATTTTTCTTTTAATAGAACTGACTCATTGTTCCTTCTAGAGAAGGGATAACCTTAACAGTGCCATCTGCTTGTAAATAGGAAACTACTGAGTTAGTAGTACCAAGGTCAATACCTAAGATAATTTCTTTTGCCATAATTTTATTTCCTCCTATGCATCGTATGATGCTTTGTCTTCGGTTTTTTTACTTTCTTGTTTTTTTACTACACCGACCTGTACTTTCGCTGGGCGAATGATACGGTCATGTAATTTATATCCGTTACCATAGACTTTAGTAACAAGATTATCTTGTTCACTTTCCACTGTATCAACAGCGTCCATGGTATTTGGATCGAATTTTTTGCCAACTTCCGGAACGAGCTCGCTCACTCCTTCGTTTTCGAGTACCGACACTAAGTTTCGATAAACATATTGGAATCCGGTTAAGTAATTCTTTAATGTCGGATCACTTGGCTCGTTAGCAAGTGCCATGTGGAAGCTATCTAAGATTGGAAGAAGTTCTTCGATAAATCCTTCACTACGATACTTCAGAGCGTTTTTGTAATCTTGTTCAAGATTATTTCTTAAGTTCTTCGTATCAGCGTAGGCTCGATAGTATTCATTTTTCCAATGATTAACTTCCGCTTTTAACTTTTCAATTTCTTCATTAGCTTTTTCTAATTTCTTCTTTTCTTTTTTAGGGAGTTCTTCGTGTAATTCTTCTTTATTCTCCACTGTCATTTCCTCCTTTATCATTGAAATATTTATCTAATTCACTAGAGAGATATTCTAGAGCGGACATCGCTTTATCGTAGTCCATTCTTTTTGGTCCCACTAGGTGATGGTATTTTCTTCATCACCAACTTTGATTTTTGCTGTCACAAGAGCGACATCTGGGTTTCCTTCCACCTCTCCGATATTCACTACTGGTTCTTTTTCACCGATTGCTTTCATATCTACTTTTTTAAATAGCGAAGCATCATCCAATAAC
Source organism: uncultured Erysipelotrichaceae bacterium (assembly GCA_902800355.1). Classification (GTDB taxonomy): domain Bacteria; phylum Bacillota_I; class Bacilli_A; order RFN20; family CAG-826; genus UBA2450. Next base: position 27,605 of record CADCEE010000012.1, read on the forward strand.
TTCATTACTCTAATTAACGCTTCCGTATCATTTTTGAATTCTGGATGAGAGAATAATTCTTCTCTTCCATAGAGTGATAAACGATCGCCAGCGAATCTTACGAATGTTTCAAGCAAAGCTTGATACACCGCATCATGACTAATCACATAATCAGATAAGATTGGTTTAATGAGTTCCATTTTTGGCACTAATTCACCAATTGGGGTTCCCTTTAATCTTTGATTTAAGAGTTCCACGCATTTCACGATATCATCTGATTTAATACTCTCATCAAGAATGAAGGTTTTGTTTTGAACATACCCTTTATCAGTGACAAAGATCGCGGTAATAGTATTTTCATTAATTGGCACTAATTGAACTGATGCAAGTCTTTCTAGATCTTCATCGCCTCTAGATACCACACTAACTAGATTAGTCATATGAGATATAATCTCACAGCTTTGTTTAATCACTTCTTCAATACTTTGAATCTTGCTAGATAAGACGTTTTGAAGAGAATATCTTAATTGGTCATCTACATCTTTATCACGTAGGTGCTCACAATAATATTCATATCCTTTAGAAGAAGGAATTCTACCTGCGCTTGTGTGAGGTTTTTCTAGATATCCCATCTTCTCAAGAGCGCTCATTTCATTTCTAATTGTGGCGCTGCTATAAGGGAGTTGATATTCTTCAATAAGAGTATGGGAGCCAACAGGTTCGGCTGTTTTGATGAAATATTCCACTATCATCTTTAAGATGGCTTCGCTTCTTGTTAATGACATTTGGTAACCTCCTTTAGCACTCCACAACTTTAAGTGCTAATACTATTATAACTTCTTTGTTAGCACTGTCAACACCAAAGTGCTAAAAAATTTAATTACAAAGTAAAAACAAGAAAAAAGACGCTATTCGCGCCTATAAATCCTTATATTTTTATTTTTTTACTGTAGGTCTAGATAAATCTTATCCAGGATCATCATTCCTTCAAAAGTAGGTATGAGATAATCTTCTTTATGAATCAAATAACCTTTAGTGACATAATCATCAATTACTTGCGTATGTGACTTATATAAATCAACACCAAATTTATTCTTGTATTCAACAAGATTTAAACCAAATTTGGTTCTGAGCTTAAGCATTAATTCGTAGTCTTTTTCATCTTTTAAAGTGACAATTTCTTCTTCAATTTCATTTTTAAATGAAACATACTCATTAAAGTTTGTGGAATTCTTATATCTTATATTATCAATATATCCACTAGCGCCTAAACCAACCCCATAATATCTTTCATTATTCCAGTAGACTAAATTATGTTTACTTTCTTGTCCTGATATAGCCCAGTTAGATACTTCGTAATGGCTATATCCATTCTTTTCTAATAACTCATTAATCACTTTATAAGCTTGATAAGCAAATTCTTCATCAGGCTCACTGATTTTATTGATATAGAACACTGTATGTTCATGAACAGTTAAACTATAACAAGAAATATGGTTTGGTTTTAATGATAAGATATTTCTAATATCTTCTTCTAGCATTTTAAAAGAGACATTAGGCAAGCCAATAATTAAATCAAGGTTGATATTATTAATCCCGTTATCTCTTAAATTCTTAACAACGTTTTTAACATCACTAAAAGTGTGTTTACGGTTAATGGATTTTAAAATCTGATCATTAGTGGATTCCACTCCAATTGAGACACGGTTAACTCCATATTTCTTTAATAACTTTATCTTTGATAAAGACAAAGATTCAGGATTAGCCTCTACTGTATATTCTTCAACATGCTTAGAATAAGGTTCCACCATTTTTAATAAGGCTTCAAATTGTAAATCATCTAAAGATGTTGGAGTTCCTCCACCTATATAAATGGTTCTTAATTCTTTATTAGTCACTCTTTCAATTAATTCTTTTTTTAGAGCAACTAGATATTTTACTGCGAAAGAATGAAAATACTGTAACTTGGTAAAGTCACAGTAATCACATATTGATTCACAAAACGGGATGTGAATATATAGAGCGCTTGGAAGATTAGTCTTCGTCCTCATCCTTATATTGTTCAACCGCTTTAGCGGTTTCTTCGTCTTCAATAGGTTTTAAAACGCGTTCCATCTCTTCTTTAACGATCTGCTCGTCAGTTGGTTTATCGTCTTTTTTTAGTTTTGGTTTTAAATACAAATAAATCAAGAAGGCCACTAAGGCAATAACTGCTGCGGCGCCTAAGATGATAAGGAAGATAATTCCTCCATTTAATGCTGCTAATGTCATAAATATTTATCTCGCTTTCTAATTAGTTTCTTTTAACTGGGGTGTAAACAAATTTCTTCCCAGCTGGAGCTTTAGCATAATAGCCAAACTCTACGAGTTTATCCATGGAAGTTCTCGCAGTTTCATAGACACATTTAGTGGCCTTTTTGTATTGATCGATTGTGTAATACATGCCAAGCGTGCAGTGTCTAGCGATTCAAGTAGATGTCTTTCTAATCTAGTAGCGGTTTTCTCATCGAGTTCTTCTGGGATATAAGATACAGCAAGACCCGCTGGTTTTTCAATAACTGGAGCAGGTTTAGCCTCAACTTCTTCTTTAACAACTTTCTTTTCAACGACAACAGGAGCAGATTCAACCACTGGTTTTACTTCTTCAACCACAACTGGTTTAACTGGTTCGACTTTTACTTCTTCTTTAACAACCTTCTTTTCAACGACAACAGGAGCAGGTTCAACCACTGGTTTTATTTCTTCATCTAATTGGTAGAAGTCATCTTTGATGACCTTAGCAGAATATTCCGCTATAGAATCAAGCATTTTATCAAATTCTTTGCCGATAAATCTTAAAGCAAATGTTAAGAAATAAGTCACATCTGAACTAGTTTGTACATCATGGAAAATCTTCTCGATCTCCCCTTCGCTTTCATTTAAGAAAGTTTCAATAGGAAGATAAATAGAAAAATCACCAACTGAATAATGAGCAAGGACTGCTTTAGCAAATAAAACAGCAATCTCATTATTGCATTTATCAAATGGTTTGACGAATTGAATGTAATAATAGCTAATTAAAGCACGGCATAAAGGAGAAACATTAGTCTTTTCAACAAAGTTGAATAAAGAATCCATCATTGGTTCAATTAAATGGGTAGGTGCGCATTTATAGACACGAGAAATGAGGATATTAGCCCCGCTATCTTCTACTTCCTTTGTACGGTAGAAAGAGGTTAATTCATCATTACCTGTTACTTTGCTATATAAGTCCGCTAGGAAATCAACATCAAGTGTTGCTTCATATTTAGTTTCAACAAACCTTAATCCTTTTAAGTAGTTTGCTAAAGCAACATCGCTAGCAGTTCCCAAAACTACTTTTCTAGCGTGCTCTTCATCACAAACTGCCATGTTTGCTAAAGCAACATTTTGAATATTTTTCACTAAACATGAATGTTTGAAATGTTGTCTATCGCTATTAATGCTATCAAGTTTGTTTGCTTCGCTAACAATTCTTAATAATTTTGCTTCAACAGTATTTAAGTTACTAGAAATAGTTGGACATAAACAAACTCTTAATTGATTTTTGTCTGTTCCTCTAATGGCTAAATAATGACAAAATGGAGCACGATAAGATAAAATCTTATCCCAAACACCATCAATCACTGAGATCTTTAATTCTCTAGATACTTCATTTTTAGTTGCGTATTTATCTTCAGTAAATCTTACTGCAATATCATTAACACCCATAAAATTACTCCTTTGCTGTTTATATTATAAAAAAAGCAGATTTGTTTTACAATAGCAAAACTAAAAACCTACTAATTTTATACCAAATAATTATTAATTTTCTTCTTCGTCAATCGACAAGATTGACATGAATGCTTCTTGTGGAACTTCAACAGATCCTACTTTCTTCATTCGTTTCTTGCCTTCTTTTTGCTTCTCTAAAAGCTTCTTTTTACGGGAGATATCTCCACCATAACACTTAGCAAGAACATCTTTACGGACAGCCTTAACGTCTACACGCGCAATAATCTTTCCTCCAATTGCAGCTTGGATTGGAATTTCAAATTGCTGACGAGGAATAACAGTTTTAATTCTATGAATTATACCTAAGCCTCTATTATATGCTTGTGGTCTATAGACAATGCTAGATAAAGCGTCAACCACTTGTCCGTTTAATAAAACATCCATCTTAATAAGATCGCTTGGTCTATAAATAGATGGCTCATAGTCAAATGAGGCATAGCCTTTAGTACAACTCTTTAATTTATCAAAGAAATTGTAAACAATTTCCGATAATGGTAATTCATACACCAATATCATTCTTGTATCATCAAAATATTGAAGATCTAAATAAATGCCACGCTTCTCTTGACATAGTTCCATAATTGGTCCAACATACTCCTTTGGAGTCATGATGTTAGCCTTCACATATGGCTCTTCAATTCGATTGATTTTAGAAGAGTCTGGAAGTTTAGATGGATTATCAATTGGCATCATCTCTCCATTAGTGAGATAAACGTGATAAATCACCGAAGGTGCGGTGAGAATTAAATCGATATTATATTCTCTTTCAAGTCTTTCTTGGATGACATCCATATGGAGCAATCCTAAAAAGCCACATCTAAAGCCAAAGCCTAAAGCTTGAGAAGTTTCTGGAACAAACTGTAACGAAGCATCATTTAGAGACAATTTCTCTAAAGCATCTTTTAAATCTTGATAATCATCACTATCAACTGGATATAGTCCACAGAATACCATAGGGTTGATATCGCGATATCCAGGAAGAGCCTTAGAGGCTGGATTATCAAAAGAAGTCACTGTATCACCAGGACGGACATCACGGATATCTTTAATCTGCGCACATAAATATCCAACTTGCCCACACTTTAACTCTTTGAGTTTAATTTCATCTGGAGATCTAATTCCTAGTTCAGTAACAACGTAGTCTTTATTAGACTGCATTAATTTGATGTGATCACCAATCTTAACTGAACCTTCTTTAATTCTAATAAGAATTACTACTCCTCTATAGGAGTCATAGTATGAGTCAAATATTAGTGCTTTTAGTGGCGCATTCTCGTCTCCATTAGGAGCAGGAATTTCTTTAACGATCGCTTCTAATAATTCATGAATATGAAAACCAGTTTTTGCAGATACTTCCACTGCCTCTTCGCTAGATATTCCAATACGTTTTTCAATTTCTTCTTTGGCCCACTCAGGCATAGCGCTAGGAAGATCAATTTTATTGATAACTGGTAAAATTGCTAAATCGTTATCAATAGCTAGATATACATTAGCTAAAGTTTGAGCTTCTACTCCCTGAGTAGCATCCACTACTAAAACCGCTCCTTCACAAGCTGCTAAAGAGCGTGATACTTCGTATGTAAAGTCGACGTGCCCTGGAGTGTCTATCAAATTAAAAATATAGGTGTTACCATCATCACTTGTGTAGGATAATGTCACCGCATTTAATTTAATAGTGATTCCTCTTTCTCTTTCTAGGTCCATCGAGTCGAGGATTTGATCCTTCATTTCTCTAGTAGAAACCGCTCCAGTTAATTCTAAAATACGATCTGCAAGAGTACTCTTGCCGTGATCAATATGAGCGATGATTGAGAAATTTCTAGTATATTTTTGATCAAAATTCATAACTTGGTAAGCATTATAACATTTATGTTAGGATTTGAAAAAGTTTTGTAGTGTCTCTTTTAATTCGTCCACTGATAGGACCACTTCATAATCACTCCACTCTTTTTTAAAAAGAGATTTGTAATCATTCCACATATATCTTTCATCAATTAATAAGGCAGCACCTCTATCAGATTCAGTTCTAATTAATCTTCCTACGGCCTGCATAACTTTATTCATGCCTGGATATGTATAGGCGTAATTGAAGCCGTCAATATTGTTGCTTTTATAATATTCAGCGACGTGATTACTTTCAAAATTAATCTTTGGTAAACCAATTCCCACAATAGCAACCCCTATTAAAGAATCACCAACTAAATCAATTCCTTCTCCAAAAGCTCCTCCAATAATTGCGAGTCCTACCTTACTTCTTTCATCAAATTGATGAAAATTAGAGATAAAGTCTTGTTTTTCTTGTTCACTCATATCTTTCTTTTGGATAAAGACATCAACGTTTTCATCAAACTCAAGCATTGGAAGAATGTTATCTAGATATTCATAACTAGGTAAATAAATAAAATAGTTACCAACCTTGTTAGAGACAAAAGTCTTAATATAATTAGCGACATCAGAATAGCTCTTATCTCTATTTTTATATCTTGTAGAAATCTTAGGAGCAATGATTAATTTTAAATTCTCTTTAGGAAACGGAGATTCTAAAATCATTGTCTGGTTTTTATTTATATCTCCGCCCAATACATTCGCATAGTACTCAATTGGGGATAAGGTTGCAGAGAATAAAGCGGTTGAATTAACTCTAGAGCAAGTTGCAGCTAAAAATCTTGATGCATCAAGACAATAAATTTTAAATGTCACATTATCTTCTTCTTTTTTCACATAAAGTAAGAAATGGTCAGAAATAAGTTCAGAGATTTTAATAAACTTATTAATCTCAATATATAAATCAGTTAATTCTTTACTGATAACTTTGTTATCTTCTTTACTGACTTCTTGATAAGCAGTTATAAAGTGATTAAATTCTTTATAAGTTTCTAAAGAAAAATCATCAACTTTGATTGTTCCAATTTCAAAAGTGTCTTCATAATATTCAAATACTTTATTAATTCTTGCTAAAGCGTTTTTGATTTTGCGATTAGAAACTCCCCTTAAACTCTTTTTGGCTTTTAAGAATAGTTTTTTATCTACTGAGGCTGAATACATATCTTTACTTCTATCTACAAGATTATGAGCCTCATCTACTAAAATTAGATAATGAGATGCATCTTCATCAAAATATCTCTTCATATATGAAATAGGATCAAAAACATAATTGTAATCACAAATAATGACATCACAGAATAAAGATAAATCTAATTCTAATTCAAAAGGACAAATCATATTTTTATTAGCGATATGACAAATAGTCTCATAATCAAAATCGTCATATCTCATGATTGATTCTTTTAAGACATCTTTGATTTTGTTGTAATAGCCTTTAGTAAATGGGCATTCATCAGGATTACAGCTTTTTCCTTTACAAAAACAAATCTTCTCTTTAGAGGTAATAATAATATCCGATATATTTAGCCCATTATCCTTTAGGATATTAAGCGCTTTATATGCATTATCTTTTCCTGTGGCCTTCGCGGTTAGATAAAAGATCTTGCTTAATTCGTCTTGTTTTAAATATTTAACATAGGGATAAATCGCTGACATGGTTTTCCCAATCCCAGTAGGAGCTTCAATAAAGATTTTTCCTTTATTTTGAGCGGCCTCATAAACGGCCTTAGAGAAGCTTTTTTGTCCTTTACGATAACTTTTAAATGGGAAAGATAAACTCTCAATAGAAGCGTTTCTTTGCTCATTTAAACGCATAATGATGTTATAAAACTCTAAGTATTTATCTAAATAGCCATAGACATCTTTTTCTAATTCCGAAAATTGATAATAATATTCATCAATTAGTTTCTTGCTATTTTTCCCTTGTTTGATATAGGTGAGTCTGACCCCGATATGGTCGAGCTTTAAAGCGTCTAGGAACATATAGGCGTAACATTTAGCCTGCCCTAAATGCCAATCAAGATTTTCTTCGCGGAACTGTTCTAGCTCTATCACTGTGGTTTTGATTTCATCAATAATATATTCGTTTTCACTTTTTTTAATGATTCCATCCGCTCGACCTTGAAGAACGATTTCGATATTATTAATTAAAAATTGTTTTCTTAAAGGATATTCAGAAATATAGTTTTTACCCTGATTAGATTGATAGACACTATGAAGGCGACTCCCTTCAGTTTGACTAGAACGATTAAAAACACGGTTATCAATATCCCCGCTTCTTAAAAGAAAATCCACCAATTGATGGACCGATAATTCAATATGAGCTTTCTTTTCTATTTTCATTGTAATAATTCGTGTAATAAATTTGGATGTCCATTAATAAAAGACATATAATCCATTCTCTTCTTGCCTTCAATTTGAACATCAACTAAAGCAAGTAAACCGTTTTTAGTTTGTAAATATAATCCTTTTTTATCAGCTTTAACGATCTCACCAACTTCACCTAGAATTTCATCAGAAATAATTTGAGAACGATAAATTTTAAATTTAAGTCCTTCTAAATATAAATAGGCTCCTGGAATATCACTTAAGGCTCTAATATAACCATGTAATTCTTCTTTTGATTTGGTTAAATCAAGTTTCTCTTCTTCAGGTTTGATAATTGGCGCAAAGCTCACTAGCGATTCATCTTGAGGAACGCCCACTAACTTTCCTTCTAGAATTGTTGGTAATTCTCTTAAAATTAATCTAAGAGCGGCTTCTGCCATCTTCTTAAATAAAGAAGTAGAGTTATCTTCTAGATCTATTTTTACTTCTTCAGTCGCATACATCTCTCCAGCGTCCATCTCTTTGACCATCTTCATAAGAGTCATGCCCGTCGCTTCATCATTATTCATAAGCGCATATTGAATAGGTGCGGCCCCTCGATATTTTGGAAGTAAACTTCCATGAAGATTTAAACAGCCTAAAGGAGGAATATCTAATAAGCCTTGGGGAACGATTTGTCCATACGCTAAAGTGATAATCACATCAGGATGTAATTCTTTAACAAACTCATATTCTTTTCTAATCTTTAATGGTTGATAAACAGGGATATGATGCGCTTCTGCAACTACTTTAGTAGGAACAGGCATTAAAATCTTTTTTCTTCCGACTGGTCTATCTGGTTGAGCGATGACTCCTACCACATTATAGCCACTAGAAATAATCCCTTCTAAAACGGAGGCTGATATTTCTGGAGTTCCCATAAAAACAATGCGTTTGTTATTCATAAGAATAATTATAGACTCAAGTGATGATATATTAAAGAGAAAAGAGTATAATGTTTATCAATGAAAATCTTAGTGGTGAGTGACTCTCACGGCAATGAGTCTTTATTAAAAGAACTAGTCAAAGCCTATCCGAATATGGATTATTATCTTCACGCTGGCGACAGCGGGCTAGATAGAGATACTCTATATCCTTTTGTCTCAGTCAAAGGAAATACTGATTATTATCCCTTTGATGAATTAATTCGTATCTATACCCCAATGGGCTATTTATTAGTAAAACATAAACCTTGGTTTACTAACGAACAAATTAAAGATAATAAATTTTTAATCAATGGACATACCCATCAATATAGTTTTTCTATAGAAAGTGACAAGATTTTTCTTAATCCGGGATCTCTATCTTTACCTAGAGATAACACCAACGGAACATTCATGACCATGAATATCGAAAAGGAGAAAGCCACTATCATAATTTATGATATTGAAACGAAAAATGTTCTCATAAATAAACAAATAAGTTAAAATACACAAGGAATAAAGGAGATTATTATGTATCCTGAGTATAAAAAAATTAAAGCATGCGCTGAAGAAGCTAATGAACTTCTTAAGACATCTAGAACCATGGAAGACATATTTGTCTTATCCACAAAAAGAAACTTAAAAAGAATCGCGGTTACCTACACCAATAATGAAGGTAAATCCAAAAAATATAAATATTCCAGATTTAGAAAACACGCTTTTGAAATCGCCTCTATTTTATCTAACTTCATGATTCAACAACCTAAAAACGTTCCAATCGTTTTAAAGGCAAATAATGGACCACACTGGGGAGAAATCTTCTGGGCGATTTTAATGACTGGTTATAAACCACTTTTAGTGGACGCTAAAACTTCTAAAGAAGGAACTGAAAATTTAATTAAACAAGGTAAGGCTGTTGCTATTATCACCGATGATAATTTCACTTACGATGTTCCAAAGTTCTCTTTGAGAGATCTTTTACAAGAAAAACACAGCTATGAATTTGCTCCTAACTGGGAAAACGAAGTCATCTTCTGTTCTAGCGGCACTACAGGCGATGTCAAACTCATGGTCTTTAACGGTGAAAATTTATGTCATCAAATCTTAGCGGCTTTAGATTTTGCAGAAACTTCTAAAGACCTCTTATATCCAAAATCAATGGGACCACTAAGAGTCTTAGCAATGATTCCATTCCACCACATCTTTGGATTTATCGCCACTTTCTTATGGTATTTCTATTACGGTGCAAACTTTGTTTTCGTTCGTAATTTAGCCCCATCAGAAATTCAAAGTGTCTGTCAAAAATGTAAAGTTACTCACGTCTTCTCTGTCCCACTATTCTGGGATTCTTTAGCCCAAGGCTTAGAAAGAAAGAAGGCTTTAGAAACTCCATCTAGACAGCAATATATAGATAAATTAATTGGTTATAACACTGGCAAGATCTTAAAAGAAGAAGCTGGTCCAGTGAAGATGGTTCAAAAAACTATTCAAAAGAAATTATTAGGCACCAAAATTCGCTTCTGTATTTCCGGTGGCGGATATTTAGATAGCAAGACCCAAACCGTGATTAACGGTGTTGGCTATCCATTGTATAATGGATATGGTATGACCGAAATCGGTATTACTTCTGTAGAACTTTCCCCAATTGTCGAGTTAAGACTAAAAGGATCAATTGGTATTCCTTTACATGGAGTTTCCTATAAGATTAAACCAACTAACGGTAAAGCTCGTACAGGTGAATTATTAGTAAAATCTGAAATCACTCATATTAGAGAAATTATTGGTGGAGTTGAAAAAGAAACTCAACTTGATAGCGAAGGCTATTTCTCTACTGGAGATATTGCGGAAGTTGACGCGACAAATAGATATTATCTAAAAGGTAGAATGAAAGATGTCATCATTAACGCTGATGGAGAAAATATCTTCCCAGACGAACTAGAAATCTTCTTTAAGAAAATTCCTCATGTTCAAGCAGTTTGTGTTTTAGGTGTTGACCAAAAAGGCACAAAAAACCAAAAGATTGTTGGTGTTGTAGAAATTGATAATAGTATTTCTAGTGAAGATATCGAAGCCTTAAAAGAAGCAGTTAAAAAAGCTGGATTAGATTTACCAAAAGGCACCAAAATTACTGAATTCTATTTCTCAAGAAATAAATTACCAGTCGCTAATAACATGAAAGTCAAACGTTTCGTGGTGAAAAAAGGTATCGAAACTATGAATGGCGACTATATCCCATTTGATTTCAAAAAAGAAGTTAAAGCAAGCAAAAACTTCTCTAAAGAAACTGTAGAAAAAGTTGTTGAACCATTAAGAAAGATTTTTTCAAAAATCTTAATTCTACCAGAATTTAAGATTGATGATGACGCTCACTGGGTAGACGCATTAGGTGGAGACTCTATGAGTTATGTCGAATTAATCACCACTGTTCAAGATCAATTTGGTGTTACTATTCCAGAAACATCTTATGGAAAGTTAACTTGTATTAACGATTTCGCTGAAGAAATTGTTTCCTTACAAAAGAAGAAATAATTACAAATATTATTTGCATTATTTTTAAGCATTTAGTATCATTATCGCTGACGCAAAAAAGAAGGTATAAACATGGCAAACATTAAATCTCAAATCAAACGTAACAAAACAAACGAAAAAGCACGCTTAAGAAACAAAGCCGCTAAAAGCGCAATTAGAACTTCTATTAAAAAAGTGAAAGTTGCTGTTGAAGCTGGCAAAAAAGAAGAAGCGGAAAAAGCATTATTAGAAGCTTATCGTTTAATTGACAAGTCTGTCTCTGATGGTGTCCAACACAAAAACACCGCTGCTAGACAAAAGAGTGAGATTCAAAGATTAGTTAACTCTTTAAAATAAGTAACCTTATTGCGTTTTAAATTTTATTAAAAATAACTCAAAACCATAATTGCGGTCCACAAGACCGCTTTTTATGTCCAAGTCTAATTGATATAAATCATCTAAAGTATTTTTAATAGCTTTATCGCTAATCATTGGTAAAAGTTTAGAAAGAACATAGACTCTACCAGGTTTAATTTTTAATTCATTAGCGATATCTTCTTTAGGCATTCTCTTTTTCACTAAATAACTGATTTGTGATAACAATCTAAATTGATTACCTAATTGCGCGATTAAAGTTGGAGATTGAATATTCTTTACTTGTAAATCACGGAATAGGCTAATAGCCTCAGCGTTTTTATTATCCACTAATAAATTAAAGATTAAGAAAGCATTATCTTCTAAAGGCTTATTAATCATTAAGATTACATCTTTATAACGGATATGGTCGGTATATAAAGTTAGAATCTGAACACTATTTTGAAATAAAGCGACATCTCCAGAAGTTCTTTCTGCTAACTCCATAACCGCATCACGGTCAATAACAATTTCATGCTTAGCTAAATAAGCCTTAACATATTCGTTCCATCCTCTTTCATCTGGATCAACAATTTGCACCACTTTAGCCTTTTCTTTTAAAGCTTTAAATAATTCACTTTTTTCATCGACAGAAGAACTACATACTGAAAGTATGAAACAAGCGTCTTGGTCTAAAGCATTGTTATTGATATAACTAGATAACTCATCATAGTTTTGATCTGATTCAATTTTATTTTTTGGTTTTGGTTTTAAAAGAAAATAACAATTTTCTAAAGAGACCACTTTCTTTTCATAACCTAAAGACACATATTTACATTCATCAACCGCATCTTGAACTAAAGCGTTATGTCCATCTAACTTAATAAAATTAAGTTCGTCTGGTTTTTCTTCTCCTAGAAAAGTTTCCCCAATCTTACGAATTTGGGATTTAATTGTGGGAGATTGATTACCATAAACTAAATAAATCATCGCTTATTATTATAACTTATTTGTCAGTTTCACTAGCAATAAGTTATTGTTCCTTCTAAATCTGTTCTTCTGATTTGCACTTTATATCTAGTTAAAATAGCTAGTACATCACTATGAGGATGGCCATATCTATTTTTCTTGCCGCACGATATCACTCCTACATTAGGAGATAGATATTTTATAAAAGCCTCACTACTAGATGTATTTGAGCCATGATGCCCAACTTTTAAAATATCACAAGGTATTGAGGCATGATCTTTCATAATTTGCGTTTCTATTTTTTTAGGAGCATCCCCCATTATTAGATAGTGATATTCTTTGCTTTTAAATCCGATAACTAGCGAACTATCATTTTCATCTTTCCATAAATCAGGATACACATTGTAATTAGTTAAAGTTATGCCACCAATAGATATAGGAAAAGATTTATAATCTTTTTCATAACGTTTCACTGTAAAGTTCTTAATTAAGGAATCTACTCCCCCTGAATGGTCAAAATCATCATGAGTGGTAATTAATAAATCGATATCGTAAATCTGATGTTTCTTAAAAAATGGAATAAGACTTTCTTTAGCGATATCCATATTCTTTTGTCCACCAGTATCAATTAATATCGATGTATCTTTTCTTCTAATTAAAGTCGCATCTCCTTGACCTACATTAATAAAGAAAACTTGGTCATTAAATAAAGTATTTAGAGGAACAAAATAGAACAAATTGAGTACTAGAAATAAAGCACTACTGACATACATCAAAGGTTTAAATCTAAGCGATAAATAATAAACAAAAATAAAAAACAATACTTCAAATAAAACAACAGTTAAATTATTCATTTCAATTCCATAAATCGTGATATTGATTTTAGAAAAGAAATTAATCACCTTTGATAAGAAATCTCCATACCCATTTATAAAGCTATAAATCGGAATATGGGTAATTGAAAGTAAAGATAAGAAATAATATAAAATGAAAAACGGCGATAAGATAATGTGATAAATAAACGAGAGCAAAGAGACTTCATTATAAAAGGCTAACGCAAAAGGAATAAACTCAATTAAAACGAGCCCGCTAATAATAAGTTTTTGTTTAAGAGGCTTATATCCTTTAAAGGAGTTTCTAAAGAAAAGTACGCTAATAGGAATTAAATAAGTCAATAAGAATCCGTCTTGATAAGCATAAAAAGGATTAATAATTAAAAAGAAAAATCCAGAAAAAGATATTAATTCTAAATAAGTATATTTCTTCTTTAATAGATGATTATTAATCCACCTTAATACTTTTAAAAAGACAAATTTGATAACTACAAACCGCGGATAAGACAAGATAAAAGTAGGCATCAATAAGCCAATTAAAACTAAGTCCTTATATTTATCTTTTTTAATAAATCTAGAAACACAAAATGCTAAGAAAGAATATAGAATCGATAAATAGAATCCGCTATTAGATAGAAGCCTATTTAAGTGTAAAGACTTCATCTCACTATAAACATCTTCATCACTCCCCATAGAGAAAAGAAACGATCCTATTAAAGCTTTCGCATTACTAGAAAAATGCGACAAAAATTCCTTCTTAAAAGAAAAGATGCGTAAAGGATTAGAAAATTTAACCTCAATTGAACTGGGATACATCTGGGAATATACCCCTTTATTATTGAGGTATTCTTGAAAATTGAAACTCGATTCAATAGTTTCAAAATCCAAAGAAACTTTGTTGCCTTTAATTACTAAGATATCGCCTATTTCAAAAGGATGTTCTTTTTCATAGATATATAGTTTTTCAAATGTGGAATTAAAGATGAAATAGTTTTCTTTTACTTCCTCCACTATTCCAGAATATTCACTTTTATCAAATTGGGGCCGTATAAACGACAAACCGACCCCAATCAAGCAAGATATCATCCCGGCGATAAATATCTTCTTATTGAAGCGATAAAAGGCAAAAGCTAAGACAATGACTAATTCTATTATTCCTAAGATTAACGAGGCTCTAACATTGATGCCAAGATATAGAAGAACAAATAGAACTAATAAACTCACGCGTGAAGAATAACGTAGTTACGAACTTTACGGTAGGTCGCATTACCTATTCCATATACTTCCATGAGTTCCTCTAATGTAGCAAAAATACCATTAGTTTCACGATAAGTAACAATAGAATTGGCTAAAGTAGAAGTAATACCACTAACAGTAGTTAGAGTTTCTGCATCATCGATGTTGATATTAACTTTAGTAACTTCACTAGCGCTACAAACATCACTAGCGTCATATCTAGAAGCAATATAATAAGTCATTCCTTTAGTTAAAAGGGCTTCTTCATAATATGCTCTAGAATCAGCGTTGACGGTTGTACCACCAGCAGTTGTGATTAAATCAAGCATGGTGCTACCCTCTTTCATGGTGAAATTGCCAGTCTTATAAACCTCGCCTTCAATAGCGACAGTAAAAGTATTTGCAACCTCGGTTACTGTCCCAGCAGTATCGGCTTGCATCTTTGGGTCAATGATTACAAATGCGGCAATGACGGCGATTGTCACAACGATGACCCCAATTAGGATTTTAAACATAAAATTAAAAACCTCCTACACTTTATACAGACGGAGGTTTTTCGATTTTTTGTGAAAAAAATTTTTTTAGGCGCCTATTTTTATTACTTCTACTTTGTAGACTTTTTTTGGTCCTTTTACGTCAACTACGTCGCCAACCACTTTTCCAATTAAGGCTTCACCTAATGGGGAAGCGTTAGAAATCTTGTTATTGAATGGATCGCTTTCAACAGTACCAACAATCATGTATTTGCCTTCTTTTCCGGTTTCAACAAATTTAATAGTAACGGTTGAACCAAGAGCGACTTTGTTACCGCTTTTCTTGGATTTAGCTTCATCGTCAATGATTTCAGCATTAGAGAGAATATTTTCAATCTCTTTAATACGTCCTTCAACTTCAGCTTGTCTATTTCTTGCTGCATCATAGTCAGCGTTTTCGCTTAAGTCACCTTGCGCACGAGCTTCAGTTAATTGTCTTTTAACTTCTTCTCTGGTGTTATCAATTAATTCACGAAGTTCTCTTTCGAGTTCTTCTTTACCAGCTTTTGTTAAGATTACTTTATCTGCCATTGTTAATTCCTCTTAAATTCAGTCAAGCGTTATTATAGCAATAACGAGTTATATATTCCAAGATTTTTTCCAAAATATATATAAGTGGTTCAAATAGATTAATCTATTGCTTTCGTATATAATAAGTCAGGTATGAAGAAGGACAGTTACCTATTTAAGCTATTAATCTTATTCTTAACTTTCATGAAAATTGGAGTCTTCACCTTTGGTGGAGGCTATGCGATGATTCCAATTATCGAAGAAGAAGTCACCAAAAAAAGAAAATGGATTAGTGAAATAGAAATCATGGATATTCTCGCTATTAGTGAATCTACTCCAGGACCAATTGCAGTAAACACTGCAACCTATGTTGGTTATAAAGTAGCAGGTGTTGCGGGAGGAATATTTGCCACTATCGGTCTCACCATTCCTTCTTTTGTCATTATTTTTGTTATTTCTTTCTTCTATCAAGACTTTATGAAGTGGCCAGTAATCGCTGCAATGTTTAAAGGCTTAAAAGTTGGAGTCATTATTCTTTTATTCTCAGCTGTTATTAGACTTAAAAAAGGCGTAAAGGTCAACTTTATAAGCATTCTTTTATTTATTATCGTTTTAAGCTTAATGCTAGTCTTCTCATTTATTGATACTGGCTTTAAATATTTATCTTTATCCCTAATTTTATTAGGAATAATTACTGGAATTGTCTTAACTTTAATCGCTAACAAAAAGGAGAAAAAAGAATGATTTTCTTTGAGTTATTCTATACCTTCTTTCTAATCGGCTTATTCACCTTTGGTGGAGGCTATGCGATGATTCCAATGATTCAAGAACAAGTCGTATCTAAAGGATGGATTACAGAATCTAATTTAACTGATTTTATCGCCGTTAGTGAAGCCACTCCTGGACCATTCGCCATTAATATTTCCACCTTTGTTGGTAACTCAGTAGGAGGAGCCTTTGGAGCAGTATGCGCCACTATCGGAGTAATTCTTCCATCTATTATCATTATCCTCATTATTGCCATGATCATGAAAAAATTCATGAAGAATAAATTTGTACAAGGAGCCTTAGGAGGGGTTAGACCAGTCGTTCTTGCTTTAATCCTATCCACTGCTTTAGTTTTATTTATCAAAGTTCTCTTCTTTAAGAGCAACTCTTTTAATGGAGAATGGGAGTTTGATATCAGAAGTTTTGCCATCCTTATTATTCTTGCTGGCATGCTCTTTATTTATAAAAAAGTCAGAAAGAAAAGCCTAGGAGCTATTAAACTTCTAGGCCTATCAGCGTTACTTGGAATAATTATCTTTACCGTTTAATCGGTCGCGTTTTCATCCATAAAGGCATTGAAGACTTCTTCAACTTCTTCATATTCTTCATCGGATTCGATTTCAAATAATTCGCCCTTATCGTTATATTCCATACACATTACGTCTTCCGGGGTTTCCTTATTGTATAAGAAGACGTATTTTTTCTTTCTTTCATCGTGTTCATAGGTAAAAAGAATTTCCATTAAATGTTCATTTCCCTCTTCATCACGAATAGTAATTTGTTTTTCATCTTCAATCATCGCTTTATCTTCCTTTCATTCTTAAATAGAAATCTAATATTTCACAGGCCGCAATTCGATCAACTGCGCCTTTTCTTTGTTGACCTGATACATTTAATTGATTAAGTGTTTTATGAGCGGACACTGTAGTTAAACGTTCATCCACTAATTCAATTTTTAAAGTTGGGTCTTTTTTTAAGAGGTCTTCTTTAAATTTCTTAGAGGAATCCGCTCTAAAACCTTGAGAGCCATCCATATTAATTGGTAAACCAATTACTAAATTTTTAATACCTGTTTTTTCTACTAACTTATGGACATAGTCTCTAGCCTGAGAATAAGCGTCTTTGGGAAACCTAAAAGTTTCTAAGCCATGTACAAACCCTAAGACGTCACTAGTAGCAACACCTAAAGTTGTTGTTCCTAAATCTAGCCCAATATATTTTTCCATTATTTCATTAATCCTTTAGCAGCCTCTAAAGCTTCGTTAATTTTTGAAGCATCTTTTCCTGCTCCGCTAGCAAAGTCTGGTCTTCCTCCACCTGATCCACCTAAGATAGTGGCAACAGACTTAACTAAGTCACCAGCTCTATAAGCTTTTTGAGCGCTTCCGTTTACACTACAAACTACAGGGATAGACTCTTTACCTCCACCAACAAAGATAATCACAGAATCTTTATGAGATACTTTAAGTTTATCAACTAAAGACACTAAGGCGTTTCTATCCGCGTCTTTGATGTGTTTAATCAACACTTCTTTATCATCAAATTTAACAAACTCTCCATCTAATGAGGCGCTTTCCGCATTAGCGAGTTTTTGGCTTAATGATTCGACAGTTTTCTTTAGTTCAGCTTTCTCCGCTAACATCGCATTTAGACGAATATTCACTTCACTAATTGAACCTGCACCTAAGCTATTTCTAGCTTGTACTAACATATTTTCACGTTTTTTAAGTAATTCATAAGCGCCAATAGAGGTTCTAGAAACAATACGTCTAATTCCACTAGCAACTGATTCTTCGCTTTCAATGACAAAGACACCAATATCTCTAGTATTACTAACGTGAGTGCCACCACAGAATTCCTTAGAGACTTCGTCAAAACAAACTACTCTAACGATGTCTCCATATTTATCATCAAATAAGGCTTTTGCACCAATCTTTTTAGCCTCATCGATGGATAAGACTTTAGTCTCTTCCACGATCGCTTCAGAGATCCATCTATTAACCTTTCTTTCCACTTCTGCGATTTCTTCTTCGCTCATCTTTTTAAAGTGTGAGAAGTCAAAGTGAATATAATCAGCACAAACATAACTACCCTTTTGAGCAACGTGGTCACCAAGGACTTCAGTTAAAGCGCTTTGAAGTAAATGTACTGAAGAGTGGTTTCTTCTAATTAATTCACGGTTATAAGAATCAATCTTAAGATTAACTTTATCGCCAACTTTAATTTCACCAAATAAAACAGTGACATGATGTAAATGTTGTTTATTTGGAGCTTTACTAACAGAAATAACTTTAGCTTCCATAGATTTATTGGAGATAGTGCCAACATCAGATACCTGTCCTCCACTTTCTGCGTAGAAAGGAGTTTCTTTAACAATTAAGTCACCTTCTCCAGATAATGAATCTACTTTTTCTCCGTTTATAAATAAGCCAATAACTTCGCTTTGTAATTCAACTTTTTCATAATCGAAAGAACTTTGTTCTTTGAAGTTCATCAAATCTATGGATTGTTTATTCATAGATTGTTGATCGCCACGCGCGGCTCTGGCTCTTTCTTTTTGTTTATTCATTTCTTCTTCAAATTCTTTTTCATCCACTGTGACACCATTTTCTTCGCAAATTTCTAAAGTTAATTCTTTAGGGAAGCCAAAGGTGTCATAGAGTTTAAACATGTCTTTTCCAGATAAAGATTTAGAATCTTTAATCAAAGACATAAGCAAAGATTCACCGTTTTGTAGTGTTTTTAGGAATTTTTCTTCTTCAGCTTGGACCATCTTAGAGATGAATTCTTGTTTATCTAATAAATATGGGTAGTAGGATTTCATGATTTCCGCTACTACTGGAACAAGTTTATGCAAGAAATGAGTGTCAACTCCTAATACATGACCATATCTTTCGGCTCTTCTTAATAATCTACGTAAAACGTAGCCTCTACCTTCGTTAGAGAACATTTCTCCATCTGCTAAAGCAAAGGTAATAGTTCTAATATGGTCCGCAATGACTCTAAAAGCGCGTTTATTTGAGGAATATTCTTTTTTCGATATTTCTTCTGTCTTTTTAATAATTGGCCAGAATAAATCGGTTTCATAAGCAGTATCGGTTTCTTGAATGACACAAGCAAATCTTTCTAAGCCCGCACCAGTATCGATGTTTTTACTTGGAAGTTCTTTATATTCGCTTCTTTTCTTTCCAATTTCACTATTGAACTGTGAGAAAACAATATTCCAAATTTCGACATATCTAAAGTTTGGTAAATCTTCTTCTAGTAACTTCACTCCAACATGTTCTGGATCAAATTTTTCTCCACGGTCAAAATGAACTTCAGTGTCAGGTCCACAAGGTCCTTCTCCAATTTCCCAGAAGTTGTCTTCTTTTTTGATTAAATGAGACTCTTCGACTCCAACATCTAACCAGCATTTTTTAGTTTCTAAATCATCTGGATGATAGGTAACGTATAATCTTTCCTTTGGAAAGTTAAACCATTTTTCACTAGTTAAAAGCTCCCACGCCCAAGGGATAACTTCTTTTCTAAAATAATCTCCAATAGAGAAATTGCCTAACATTTCAAAGAAAGTTAAGTGAGTGGCATCACCAACATTTTCAATATCATTAGTTCTAATACTCTTTTGAGCGTTAGTGATTCTTCTACTTGGTGGGACTTCACTACCATCAAAATATTTCTTTAAAGCCGCAACCCCGGCGTTAATCCAAAGTAAAGTTGGATCATTTTTAGGAATGAGTGAACTACCTGGTTCGACGTGGTGGCCTTTACTTTTAAAGAAGTCTAACCACATTTGTCTAATTTCACTTGAAGACATCTTTTTCATATTTTTTCCTCCAAATATAAGAAAACGTTCCTTTATAGGAACGACTAAGCCGCGATACCATCCTATTTCCTCTCCAAATTGGGAGAGACACTTAATTAATAGTTATTTCGTTAACTTTACGGTGGCATTACCCACACGACAAGGAGTGGCCCATTTATTCTCTATTACGTTATTGCACCAATGTAACGCTCTCTTAGAATAGAAGAAATAAATTTCTTTCCTTCGGAAGATATTATTACAAGAAATAAATACGCATGCAAGAAAAAAACGCTCACGAGGAGCGTTATCTTCTTATTCTTTTTCGAACATGTCTTTGCCTACACCACACCATGGGCAAACAAAGTCTTCTGGAAGGTCTTCAAATTTAGTTCCAGGAGCGATTCCCATTTCTGGGCATCCCTCATCTTCGTCATAGACGTATCCACAAGCAGTACAAACGTATTTCATATTAAATCTCCTATCAATTATTTTAATCTCTTAAAACAGCATATATTTCCATGCCATCATAGGCGTAGCAGTTTTTAGCATCTAATGGAGTAGAGAAGTCAGAATCAAGGAAGAAATCTGCGTTATATTTTCTTAGATAATTACGGACATCTTCTCCATCTTTGCAAGTAATGACATCCATTCCCATTTTCTCATGGTCTTTATTGAATTTATAGATGGTTACATGAATTTCTTCTGATGGTGGATCAAAATTATCTTTCACAATATAAACACACATACCTTCATGAGCGTAGCAATTAGTTTCATCTAATAGTTCTGATAATGATTCATCGGCATACATGGTACCATTTATTCCTAAACCATATATTTCAGTACGGACATCTTCGTAAAGAGTGAATTTCATTTGCCTAAGAAGAGAAGGTTCTTGACCATTTTCTACGACATAAACATTAACAACACAGGTATTAACACTTTGATTGGTTTTGCCGTAAACAGTCATATCATAGCTAACAGAACAATAGCCTTCAGTGATTCTATTTTGATATGTAGCTTCTAAATAGAATTCGTCAGCGTAATCAACTAGATATCCATAGAGGTCATTTCCAAGAATGGCATCTATTTCATAGATTTGTGGTGACTCACTATCGCCATCAACGATTAAAGTTACTTTGACCCATTCAACATCGCTAGAAACAACATTGATGTAAATAGTTAATCCTTCAGTAACTGGGTATTCATCAGGAAGAAGTTTGTTAAAAGAACTATCTAGATAGAAGTAACCTTCTATACCATTTAGATAAAGTCTAACATTATCGCCAATTGGGCAAGTAATGTGATTAGTGTAATTGTATGTTCCATTTGAATAGAATTCTAATGTGACTTGAGCGGTTGTAGGAGTTTCTCCTCCTCCACCCCCTTCTCCACCACCACCTTGGCTTCCGGATTCGTAGTTTGCCATAACTGGATAAGTGAGACGGACATGAATAAATTCAATCATTCCCTCTTCTAAAGTTTTATCATTAAAAAAGATAACATCTTCTTCTTTATCACCAATATAGAAATAGCTTGCTTTCTTTCCGGCTTTCCATTCTTTGTATAAACCTTTATATTGATTGGAAAGCTCTCTAGCGGCTTCCACAAAGTTATCTTTTCCTAAATATTCCGCGACATCTGGTCCAATAAAAATTTGATATCCCATGTTGGTTGGATTATTAGAAGAGATATGTCCTTCTAAATATGAGCGGATGTTTGGATCGTTAACCATGTTCATTACACGTTGATAAATCTCTTCGTTGTCTTCCATTTGATTAGAGTTTCCCCAAGTATTAGGTAATTCATAATCGATTCCACCAGGAACAGAGAACTTATCAAATACTGGGTCTACGTAGGCTTTTTTATGGAGTTCCATACCTTGATAAGCGTAACAGTTCTCACTTGTTAATAAGACAGTCATATCACCATCAAGATAATAATCAACACCACTTTCTAAAGATGGGAAAACACTTTCACCTTTGTTGACTCCGATAGTTCTTTCTAAATAGACATCACCATTACGAGGGTGGGCATAAATTGGGATTTCAATAATAACAGCCACAGTGCCATCAAAATATTTGCTTAATGTATCATCGACAAATCTAAAGAAATAAACAACTAATTCACCATCGCCTTCACCTGGTCTAACAACTACTAAATCTTTATTATCGTTATTAGTAAAACCATTTTGAATCTTGGTGGTTTTCCATTGTTTAACATAATAATTGCCATACATATTCATGACATTATCGCGAGCCTCTTCAAGAGTCTTTGAATCACCAACATTTTCAATATCTTTCTCACTTAAAGTAATTTCTATTCTTTTAGAGGCTTGTAAATCGACTTTTTCAGTAAATATTCTATTAACATTTTCATCGTTAAATAAGGTTGCTAAATCGCCAAGCACCTCTTTTTCAAAGACATAGAAAGAAGTTGAATAGAAATTATATGGTAAATCATAATTAATCATGTTTTCTAATTCGATTGGATCATATTGGCCTTGGCCACCACCGCCACCAAAATAGTGGATGAAGACAATCGTATTAGAGGAACGAGAAACTAAAACAGAAAGCGATGAGCCATCAATTAATCCAAGGAAATAGACATGGAAATTATTTTGCTCTCCTCCATCGTTAAAGTTGTAATCGTTTAAAATTGAATTTTCAAAATAATCATAATCGCTTGCATTTGCTCCGCTTACTGTAATAACAACGGACGCTGATTCTCCATCTACATCGTCACGATAAAAACTATATGAAACGTCTTCTCTACTAGAGAAAGTAATGTTGCTCATACCGGTGATTTGTTCGATGTTATCACTTGGCCAATCATTTTTAGAAGGATCGTCATCATCTTCTTTTTTAGCAATAATGTGATAAATCAATTCATCACCATATTCACTACTAGCGCGGTCATAAATTGTTTTAATTACAGTTGAATTAGTGCTTTCTTTAGCAAAATAACTTTCAGTATCAATGTCAGTATCATTTAAACCAAAACTACGATAAAGTTCTTTCGCGATTAAAAGAGAACCGTCGGTCTTAGAATCCACTCGTTTAAGAACATTGTTTTTATACCATCTTTGATTATCGCCAGTAATAACGGCACCTTCTTTAAGATAACTATCTAAAGAATCGTGAGAAGCATCTTTAACCATTTTTCGATCCGCTTCATAACGGAATTTACGCCACTCAGTAAGTTTATTACTGCTGACAAGACAATAATCATATTCATAGCCAAAATCACAAGATAAATATGGCATGTCTTTTTCTTGTCCAAAGTCATATAAGGCTAATTCATAATTATCGTCATTCTTTTCAAAGTCATAATCGAGAATTAAATAAGCATATTTATAATTCTTATAAGAATTTTGTCCTTTAACAAGAGTGATATCCATGCCTACTTCTGAAGTGATTAAATCATTTTCGTCAATTTCAATGAATATCGAAAAATCAAAGGTAAAGCTGTATTTATTGTCTTCAGACCTTTCTTTATCTTGATATCCGGTTTCAAAATCAATATAGACATCTCCAGTAATTGGATAACTATATTTGGTTCCAAAAGAATAATTAGCACCTATAGTTTCATAAATGATTTTTAAATATTGGAATTGCATAAATGGCGGAGAATTAAGATCAATTTGATCTTCAATTTTCTCGTCTGTTGAGGCATTGGCGAAATAAGACTCAAATCCAGTCATATCTCCGTGAATATCAATCGCACGATAAGGCATAGGCAAAAGTGAGGACCTATTAGACTTTAAATCTAAAGTTCTTCCAACCGCTTCAAATGCTTTAGAGACTTTTTGATATTTGGTTAATGTAGTAGGACCACCGCCACCACATCCAGCAATGGTTAATAATGATGTAGCAAAAAGAATAAATAAACCTTTTTTAGTTTTCATATTGCCCTTCCTTATTTTATTGGTTCAAAATCTGCTGCCCCGTGTTTACATAAAGGACAGACAATATCTTCTGGAAGTTCATCTCCTTCATAAACATATCCGCACACCTTACAGACATAGCCTTTCTTTTTAGCGGTGTCTGGTTTTGGTTTCACATTAGCCTGATAATAATTATAAGTCATAGTCTCAACGTTATTGATAATCTTACTTTCAGTAACAGAACAAATAAACATGCCATGAGTGTCTAAATCAACATAGCTATCAACTTTTAAAGAAATGAAAGCGTTAACATAGTTAGGTAACACTACTAAGCCGTTTTCACTTCTAATAACTTCTTTGCCGGCAAATTTATCTTTGTCTTTACCAGACACAAAGCCATATTCTTGGAACACTGAGAAAGGTGCTTCAATATTTAAACAGTTAACATTAAGAACACCAGTCTTTTTAATAATGTCATGAGAATAGTTAGCTTTATTGATATTAACTGCGACTCTTAAAGGAGAATCAGTTAACTGAGAAACTGTATTCACAATTAAGCCATTATCTTTAGATCCATCTTTAGAAGTCACAACATATAAGCCATATCCAATCTTGAATAAGGCTTTTGGATCAAGTTCTGGTTTCTTTTCTTCTTTGATTTCTTTATGAGCTTTATATTCAGCACATAATGTTTCTGCTAATGCAGAAATTTGTGCTTTATTTTCTTCAGTCATCGCAGATAATATTCTGACTTTTGGTTCCACGATTTCCACATTCTTACAGCCAGAAAGTTTATCACTCATAACTTTAGCCGCCATTGGAGCCCAGGTACCATTTTCAATTAAGCCAATCTTCTTATTTTGGAAGTTACGCTCCACTAAGTGAGCAATAAAAGTATCCATAAATGGGAAAATACCGGCGTTGTAGGTAGTTGTGGCTAAAACGATCTTACCGTATCTAAACGCATCTTCGACACATTCAGGCATATCATCACGCGCTAAATCACTACATGCAACTTTTGGACAGCCAAGTCTTTTTAATTCTTCACACAAGAACTCCACTGCTTTTTTAGTGTGTCCATATACTGAGGTATAGAAAACTGCTACACCTTCAGATTCAGTTCTATAAGAACTCCATGTATCATATTGTTTTAAATAGTGACCTAAGTCATGATCTAATACTGGTCCGTGTAATGGACAAATAATTTGAATATCTAAGGTTGCAGCTTTCTTTAATAAAGCTTGAACTTGGGCGCCGTATTTACCAACGATACCGATATAATATCGACGAGCTTCACAATCCCATCCTTCAGGATCTTCGACGTCATTGGCGCCAAATTTACCAAACCCGTCCGCTGAGAACAAGACTTTGTCATAACTATCATAAGTGACCATAACTTCTGGCCAGTGCACCATAGGTGCAAAGACAAATGTTAAGACGTGTTTACCTAAATTTAAGGTATCACCTTCATTAACAACGATTCTGTTTTTAATTTCTTCATGGAAGAATTGTTCCATCATCTTAAAGGTTTTCGCGTTACCTAAAACTTTCGCGGATGGATATTCTTTTAAGAAGTTCATGATATTGGCAGAATGGTCTGGTTCCATATGTTGAACCACTAAGATGTCTGGTTTTCTAGCCCCTAACACTTCTTTAATATTAGTTAACCATTCTTTAGTGAAGTGTTGGTCAACTGTGTCCATAACCACCACTAAATCATCAACGATAACATAAGAGTTATACGCCATTCCTAAAGGAACTACATATTGGCCTTCAAATAAATCTACTTGGTGGTCATTAACTCCAACATAATAAATATCTTTTGTGACGTTTTTCATATTTATGCTCCTATCCAAGCATTGAGCTTGTCGTCGATATATTCCACTTCGCTACCTTTACAAGCAAAGCCTTTTTTAATTAATGCACCTTTTAAAGAACCTTTGAGTTCAAGTTCAGCTAAACCTAACGCTCCTTCTTCATTTGTAGCAAAAGGATAAACGGTTTTACCAAGCCAAGAATGATCTTTTATAAAGCTAGCGACAATTCGAGGATAAGTTCTCCACCAGCAAGGGAAACCTAAATAAATCACATCATATTCATCTAAAGATGAAAGTGGATTTTTATAAGCAACCTTTTCATTATATTGATCTTCAATTTTGCTTCTTTTTACACATTCTTGATAATTGGTGGGATAAGGAATTTCAGGCTCTAATTTATAAAGCTCACCACCAGTTTTGGCTGCAATCTTTTCGGCAACGATTTCAGTAAAGCCTTTAGTGATGACTTCCATTTCACCATTAACAGAATTCTCTCCAGTGCGAGAGAAATAAACAATTAATGTTTTCATATGTATACACCTCAATAATCATTATTACAAATTATCAATTTTTAATAAACTTATTATTTTTTCAAATTCTCTTCAGGATGATGTCTAAGTGGGTGTTTACACTTAGGGCAATACACAAATCCCTTTGGGTACCATGGTCTGTAACCTAAGTCTTCTTGTTCATAGTCAAATTCCGTTAAACAGTATTCACATTTAATATGAAAAAACCATTTTTTCGGCTTCGTTAGTTATCTTGATTGCCATAATAATCTCCTATGTATGTTTGTCAAAATATTATTACAAATTTATAATTTTTAATAAACATAAAGTGATAGAATGTGTTTATGAACTTAATGAATTACAAAGATTATTTAGTTATTAGAAAACAAATTGAGCCATTATATATCTCTAGCTTCCCAGAAGAAGAAAGACCACCAGTAGAGATGTTTTTCTCTTTTGCGTTAAAGGAAGATAACGATATTTATGGAGTTTATGATAAAGACTCTTTTATTGGCTTTACTAATCTTTTATTTTATAAAGATTTGTGTTATATCTTCTTTTTAGCGGTTTCTCCTGAATTTAGAAATAAAGGATATGGTAGTCAAATCGTTCAAGAAGTATTAAAAAAATATCCTGACAAAACCTTTATCCTATGCTACGACGAAGTTGATGATAAATATAGTGATAATGAATTAAGAAAAAGAAGAAGAGAATTTTACTTACGAAACGGATTTAAAGATAATAATCTTAAAACATGTGAATATGGAGTTAGATATGACACAGTGTATCATGGATTGCACCAAGTAAGTTTTGAGGATTATCTAGGAATATTTCTACACTGCTATGGATCTGGAGTAGAGAAAATCGTAAAAAAGGCAAAATAAAATCACCGATTGAATTTCGGTGATTTTTATTACAAAGTAATAATTAGCGGATTACCATTGTAAGCACTAAGGCAAGTGCAGCACATCCGCTAGCAAACGCTGGGTGATAAATAACTTTTTTAACTTTGTCAAAGTTCCAGTTATATTTTTCTGCTAATCTCATTGCTCCAAAGATTAAAGCGCCAGCAGCGAAAGTATAAAGAATTGCTACACAGTTAATCATAAATGTGTATTTTTCAAAGTTTTCAATAACTTGGCTTGCAGTGGCATAAGCTGGATTAACTCTAATAAATGTGGATACACCTAAATATAATGTATTAGCGATAATCATTGTGCCTAAGCCAGCAAAAGAAATGATATTTTTTGGTCTAATAATTAATAAGGCGACACCCATGAAAGCACCTTCCATGAGGATGTAATAAACTGGATTGATTGCCATGCCAAACACCAAACAGGCAATTAGTTTAATTGCACCAGCAAGGATAGCCATATAAATTGAGCTAGCAAATGTACCAGTTCTCTTATAACATGCACCCATTAAGAAATAGGCAATAGGCACCATAATGGTGCTTGAGGCTAAAAACATCGTGTTAGGAATAAAGTGCATATGAAGTAAACTACCTAAGGTAGCTTCTAAAATGCCCCATAATCCACCGAATAATAAAACTGAGAATAAAATATTTAAAACTTTCTTCTTTGTCATACTAATCATCTCCAATTAGGAATATATTAACTTAATTTTTAATTAATATCTACCCTAAACAAATATAAATCGCGTAAAAAGTTGGATTATTGTGTTCAGTTTCGTTTTTGATCATCCAACCAGTAGAATTGATTGGGAATTGAAGAACTTTTCCTCCACCATCAGGATCATAAACAGGTAAATCTTTAGGAGCTTCATAATCTTTTACCGGATTGCCAGTCCCCTCTTTATTGTTATAAACATTATAAAAAGTTCCTTTTGTCCCAAAATAATCAATCATTAAACGATCAACAGTGAATTCAGACACTGATTTAATATAAGAGCCTGGTGCAAGTTGGATTTGTGGCTCAGCTCCTTTGGTGTTAAGTTTACATCCAGCGCTAATTTCTACTTGATATGTTTTATCAGTGTCAGGAATAGTAAGAGTCACTACTTCTGCTGTTTCTGAATCAGTTGATGTTAAAGAAGTTTTTTCAGGAGTTAGAAGTTGAATATCTCCTTTAAAATCTGGAAGTCCAGTTGCAGGTTCTTCTCTACAACCAGTTAAGGCAAATAATGGTAGTAAGCCTAAAATAAAAATTTTTTTCATATAATCTTTCCTTTCGGCATTATTTTTTCATAGATTTTATAAATAAAAAAGCACAATTTTTAGCCTCGCACACGCGGTCATTAACCTTGAATGACGCGCACAAAATAAAAAATTTTTTACTATATTAAATCTAGTTATCTCTTTAAAATAATTAGTGAACATTATGGTCGACATTTATAAAGAGTTAGACAAATTAAGAAAACAAGGTAAAGATGCCGTTATAGTCACTGTTACTGAAAAAAGTGGCATGGGACCAGCTGATGTTGGTAAAAAAATGCTAGTTACTGAAGGTAATGTTGCTTTTGGTACAGTCGGTGGAGGGGCAATTGAATATTACGCTAGAGAAAAATGTAAAGAAGTTCTAGATAATAGAATATCTTTCTCAGAAAAATATGTGTTAAACGACCGCACTGTCAGCGTAGATGATGGCTCTATTATTCTACCAATGGCATGTGGAGGTAGAGTCACATTATTCTATGAATTTATTGGTCCTAAACAATATGTATATATTTTTGGAGCCGGCCACTGTGGGGCAGCTTTAGCTAGAGTACTTAAACCTTTAGGTTTTTTCACCACTATTATCGATGAAAGAGATTATGTAATTAACGCTTTAGATGACGCAGCGGATGTTAAAGTCAATGAAGGTTTTGTAGAATATATTGAAAAACATGGATTACCAAATAATCGTTATATAGTTGTCTGCACTCCAAGTCATCAAAATGACTTTCATGTCTTAAACAAAATTTTAGAATTAAAGATTAAACCAAAATATTTTGGAATGCTTTGTTCTAAAAAGAAGATCGGTGATTATTTAGAAAAAGCCTACCAATTATATGGCAAAGATATCGATCTCACTAATTTTTATTCTCCGATTGGTTTACAAACTGGTGGCGATTCTCCTGAAGAAGTTGCTATTTCTATTGCTGGAGAAATACTTTCAGTATTTTATGGCAAAGAAAGCATTAACTCTCATATGAGAGACTTAGCTAAAAAATAATGGATTGTCCATTTTGTAATTTAAAAGAAAAGATATTATTTGAAAACGACTTAGCAGTCGCTTTTTTTGATTCTTTTCCAGTAAATAAAGGACACACTCTTATTGTTCCTAAAAGACATAGCGAACACTACTTTGAACTTACAGAAGGAGAAATCGAAGCAATGTTCGAATTATCGCAAAAAGTAAAAGAATACTTAGACAAAGAATTTCATCCAGATGGATATAATATTGGTTTTAATGTTTTAGAAGCCGGTGGGCAAAGTATCATGCACACCCATATGCATGTCATCCCCCGCTATAAAGGGGATGTAGAAAAGCCTCGAGGCGGAATAAGAAAAATAGTCAAACAAAAAGACACTTACTAGAGTGCCTTTTTATTAACCTATAAATCTGTTCTTTTACCTTTATAATTACTGCGGCTTGACCTGGAGTAACCGCCTTATAAGGTTCATCAAATTTTAATTCTACTAGATCATCGTCTTTATAGAATATTATCACACCATTATCTTGTTGGCGATATCTGAATTTAGCGTAGATATGTTGGCCCTCTTTTGGCTTATCAGTAATGAAATTTAAATTACTCACTAAACAAGAATCAGAATTGAGTCGATCAGATTCAGAACCACTAGCAACATATAGTATGTTGTTCTTGATATCTTTTTTAACAATAAACCATCCTTGAGCGGCTTCTCCGTGAATTCCACCTATCCCAAGTCCTTTTCTTTGGCCAATTGTGTAATACATCACTCCGTCATGAGTGCCTATTACTCGATTAGTGTCAATATCGACAATATTTCCTTTTTTCGCAGGAATATAGTTTTTCAAAAATTCTTTGAAGTTTCTTTCTCCAATAAAACACACGCCTGTTGAGTCTTTTTTGTCGGCGATCTCTAAGTCTAAATCATGAGCGATTTTTCTAACCTCTTTTTTATCAATATCTCCTAAAGGGAATAATGAGTATTTGAGTTGATCTTGACTAATTTGAGATAAGAAATATGTTTGGTCTTTATTTTGATCAAAACTCTTACATAAGTAGGCTTTCCCTTCTTTATCAATTCGCTTTGCGTAATGACCCATGGCGATCATATCAAAACCTTTTTCTTTAGCGAATTTTAAGAAAGCGTCAAACTTAATATATTTATTACAGAATATATCTGGGTTAGGGGTTCTACCTGCTTCATATTCTCTAATTAAATAAGAGAATACATCGTCCCAGTATTCTTTAACAAAATCTATTCTTAATAGTTCAATACCTAGCTTTTTAGCAACCGCTACTGCGTCATCATAATCTTTTTCTTGAGGACACTGCGAATTATTGATGTTCGGATTACCTAAATAATCATTATTAGCGAGACTATCCCAGTTACGCATAAAACAGGCAGTCACTTCATATCCATCTTTTTTAAGTAGATACGCGGCTACTGCACTATCAACGCCACCAGAAAGGCCTACTAATACTTTCATTAAAATAATTCCTTGCTGTCTAACACTAAAGTGAATGGTCCGTCATTCACGCTATATACATCCATATCGGCACCAAATACACCAGTAGCAATATGTTTACCGCTTAATCTAGCTAATTCTTCATTAAAGAATTCGTATAAAGGTTCCGCTTCATGAGGATGTAAAGCGTTAACAAAAGATGGACGTCTACCTCCAGTGGTGTCTGCATATAAAGTGAATTGACTAATAGAAAGGATATTTCCGTTAACTGCATCTAAAGACAAATTAATTTGTCTTTTTTCATCAGCAAACACTCTGAGTTTAATAATTTTCTCCGCCATCTTAGTGACAATTTCCTTATCATCACCCATAGTGAAACCGGTAAGTAAAAGGTAAC
>CADCEE010000012.1:59306-83843 GCA_902800355.1 uncultured Erysipelotrichaceae bacterium
GGTTTTACCTAATATATCTACATGAGCGCTTTTAACAGTTTGCAATACTACTTTCATTAAGCTTCTCTAATAATTTCTCTAATAACAGGAAGTTCTTCCACTTTTTCTTCACTATAAGCATATGCTTGTCTAATTTCGTCTAAAACTGGAAGATATTCTTCAGGAGTCTTATTTGTGTAGATGGTACATAATAAGTCACCTCTAGTAACTTTAGCACCAACTTTTTTAGCTAATACAATACCAGCAGACATATCAATGACATCTTCAAGAGTTTCTCTACCAGCGCCAAGTTTCATCGCGCTAATTCCAATCTCTAAAGCGTTGATCTCTTTGATATAGCCATCTCTTTCAGATCTAATTTCAACAATGTTTTTACTGATTTCAAATTTTTCTGGATGTCTAATGTAACTGACGTCTCCACCTTGAGCTTCTACCATTAAGCAGAATTTTTCAAAAGCTTCTCCATTTTCAATAACTTCATGGAGTCTCTTGCGGGCTTCTTCAATGCTCTTGCAGACTTTTGCTTGAACAAGCATGATACTACCAGAGGTATAGCATAATTCCATTAAATCTTCTGGGCCTTTTCCTTGAAGAGAATCAATCGCTTCTTTAACTTCTAAGGAGTTGCCTACGGCAAATCCTAAAGGCTCACTCATATCACTTAATACCGCGACTGTGTCTCTATTTAAAGACTTACCAATACCGACCATGGTTTTAGCTAGTTCTCTAGCTTGATCCATGTTTTTCATGAATGCTCCTTCTCCAACGGTGACGTCTAAAAGGATAACATCGGTTCCACTAGCGAGTTTTTTAGACATAACACTAGCAGCAATCAAAGGAATGGATTCAACTGTTCCAGTAACGTCTCTAAGCGCATATAATTTTTTATCAGCAGGAACTAATGTGCTAGTTTGACCAACAATAGCTAAGCCAATGCGATTAACTTGCTCCACCATTTGTTCTTTGCTTTTAGCAATAATTAATCCTGGGATAGATTCTAATTTATCTAAAGTTCCTCCAGTGTGGCCTAAGCCACGTCCTGACATCTTAGCAACTTTTCCTCCAACTGCAGCGACCATTGGTCCTAAAACTAAAGAAGTTTTATCACCCACTCCACCTGTTGAGTGTTTATCAACTTTAATACCTTCAATTTCACTTAAATCAATAACTTCACCACTATGTTCCATATAATCGGTTAAAGTAGCGATTTCTCTTTTAGTCATTCCCTTAAAGAAAATAGCCATATTCATCGCACTAGATTGATAATCAGGAATTTCACCTTTCACATATCCATCAATCCAGAACTTAATTTCTTCGTCAGTTAATTCATGACCATCTCTTTTTTTAATGATTAAATCTACCATTCTCATAGTTATATACCTCGTTAATATGTTATCACAAATAATGTATTTATATACATTTATTTTTGAAATATATATTGCTCTACTTTATAATAACAGCATGACTTTTAAAGAGCATTTAATTCAATCAATTGGAGAAAAAGAAGCAGAATTATTACTCGCCTCTTTAGATAAAAAGAGTGAACACGCTGTTTTGTTAAATACAAATAAGATTAGTGATGAAGAATTTTTAAAAGAGTTCCCATTGATAAAACCTCACCCAATTGTGAAGCACGCTTTTATCTATGATAAAGATATATATGAATTAGGAAAACATATCTATCACGAACTTGGATATTATTATTTACAAGAGCCAAGCGCAATGGTTGTCTCCTCTTTAATCGATTTTAAAGAAGATGATTTAGTGTTAGATATGTGTGCTGCTCCTGGAGGAAAGTCAATTCAAGCATCTTTAAAGATGAATGATAAAGGCTTAATAGTGTCTAACGATTTATCTTTCTCTAGATGTGGCTTATTAAGCAACAATCTAGAAAGACTAGGAATTGGTAATGTCATCATCACTAATAACGATTTAAGTAAGATTTATCTTAAATATGAAAATACATTCGATAAGATTATTTTAGATGCACCTTGTTCAGGATCAGGAATGTTTAGAAAAGATGAATCAATGCTTAATGATTGGTCTATAAACAAAGTTTATAAATATCAAGAAATCCAAAAAAGTTTAATTTTAATAGCCTATTATATGCTTAAGCCAGGCGGCTTATTATCATATTCAACTTGTAGCTATTCTAAAGAAGAAGATGAAGATGTCGCTAGATATTTATTAGATAATAGCGACGCTAAACTTGTTGATATACCTTCACAACAATCTTTCTACAAAAAAGATATCGGACTTAGATTAATGCCTTCTCATTTTAATGGAGAAGGACAATATATTGTCCAATTTGAAAAACCAGGACAATTAACAAAAACCAACTATATTCATATAAATAAATTCCCTCAACTAGTAAAAGGCAATAAGGACGTTAAAAAAGTTAACGACTATTTATTTGCAGTTAATAACGGACTAGAACTAAAAGGCTTTAATATTTATCGATATGGAGTAAAAGTTGGAGAATTTAAAAAAGATTTATTTAAATATGACCTTCACTACGCTAGAAGCTGCGCTAAAGATAATTTCAACATAGTTGAACTTGCTTTAGATGAATTAAAGAAGTATTTAGCGGGTGAACAGTTATCTAAAGAAAATGTATTTAAAGGATACATTCTTCTAACAAATAAAAAATCCGCTGTCGATATTGCTAAAACAGACGGAAAAGTTATTAAAAATTATTATCCAAAAGGACTTAGAAAAAAGTTTTAGTAGATTCGATTGAATTTATAAAATTTATCATGAAGTTCGACCATTCTTGAGTGGTCGATTTTTCTTGCTTGGAAAGAGACTTCTGCTTGCACTCTAGATTCCACAATTTTAGCGACTTCTTCAGTGGTTTTTCCTTCATATTCACTTGGATAAATTGGCTTTAAGAACTTGATATATGTAGGATATTTCTTATAGTTATGTTTCATATATAAAAGTCTAAAGCTACCAAAGACAACAGTAGGCACTAAAGGAACCTTAGCCTTCATTGCCGCTCTAAAGGTGCCATGATGGAAAGGAAGTAACTTACCCATATGGTCTTTATTTCTAGTTCCTTCAGGGAAGACGACCCAGTTAATTTCTCCTTTAGAAAGTGAATCTTGAACTTTCATCATTACACGTAAAGACTGCTTTAAATCAGCGCGGTCTAAAAATTGTCCGTTAATACTTCTAAAAACCTTACCCACAAATGGAATTTTTTCAATTTCTTTTTTGGCGACGAAAGTAACTGGCTTTTCTAAAGCTTCAAAATACAAAATAGGGTCGGCCGCTCCCATATGGTTAGAATAAAAGCAGCATGTTTCATCAGGGATATTTTCTTTTCCTTCAACTAGAACATCTAGCCTTAATCTTTTATTAACTACAAGAATTAACTTTCTTGCTTTTTTATATCTTTTTTCAATTGGGGTTTTAGTGTTTTTCTTAGAATAAGAAAGCATCCACTTAAAATAAGAAGCAATAATTCGAGGTGCTAAAAGCAAGACTGCTCTAATAATGTGCCACATATTATTTTAATCCAAGGATCGTCACGCTTAAATCTGCAGCGAGGAAATTTTTCGCGTACGCTTCATCTTCACAAATACCATTTGAGTCAAAGAAAATCTGATAATAATCTTTTAATTCTATAGACTTAACTTCTTCGCTTGGATTAATAATAATTAGACCTTCTTTAAATCCTGGAAGAAGCAATTTTGATTCTTTAATTTGAATAGTAACTAAGCCATTTTCTAAATATTCTAAATTAACATTTTCAAGTTCTTCAATTTTATTAACTTTAAATAACGGAATCATTTTTCTGACTTTGATAAGCTCCCTCATGAACTTCACCATTTCTTGTCTAGATTCCACTAAATCCCAGTCCATATTATTCACTTTAGGAACATTATAAGTGTTATCAAGCATACATTTTGATAAACCAATTTCTTGTCCCATATGGATAAATGGAACGCCAATAGAGAATAAAGTTATTGCATTAGCGAATTTCACTCTTTGAAGGTTAAGCTCTTCATTGTCAGAGAAATAAGAAATTTTATCAAATAAAGTTTGGTTATCATGACACTCAACATAGTTAATAGATTGAGAAGCATTGTTATATCGATTTTTTAATAAACAAGCACATAAGACATTATCTAAATCGTCTTTATTATATTCATTCATAATAAAGCCTTTAGAGTATTTATCAAATGTTCCACCTTTAATAACATCTCTAAATTGATCGTTAAAGAATCCCATTTCTGGAATTTGATGAGCGTTATCGCTACAGCACTTCTTATCCTTAGATAAGCCCGTCATCATGTCCCAACCTTCTCCATACATTAAAGCGTCAGGTTTGATTTCTTTAACCACTCTAACAGCTTCTTTGGCAGTCTCTAAATCAATAAGGCCAAGAAGGTCGAACCTATATCCATCTAAATCAAAAGTTTCGGTGAAATATTTTAAAGAATCTAAAATATGTTTTCTCACCATGCTTCTTTCGCTAGCAATATCGTTTCCGCATCCACTGCCTTCAGAAATTCTTTTTCCTAATCTACGGAAATAATAATTAGGTAAATTCCTATGGAAGTCACTATTTTGATATTCATAGATGTGGTTATAAACCACATCAAGAATGACTCTGATGTCGTTTTTATGTAATTCAGCAACCATCTTTTTAAATTCTAATAATCTTGCTAAAGGGTCTTCAGGATAATTAGAATAACTACCTTCTAAAGAGAAATAGTTAGTTGGATTATATCCCCAGTTATAATGGTCAACTTCTACATCATCCACTCCAAAGAAATCATGAACTGGAAGAATTTGTACATGAGTAATTCCTAATTTCTTTAAATAGTCTATTTTATTTATAACACCTAGATATTTACCTGGACATTCATTTGTCTTATCAGCCTCGGTAAAGTCTCTAATATCCATCTCATAGATAATAGCCTCATTAGTTGACTTAATTTGAGTTTTTGGTTTTTCTTTTTTAACAACATTTAAAGCGTTTAAATCAATAACAGCAGAATATTTAGAATTAAGTGATGTCCCTTTACCATATGGATCTCTAATTTCTTTAATAGTCCCGTTTTGATGTATAACATAGTTATACTTCTTATTAAATAAGTCGCCTTTCACTGTTAATTTATAAACACCTTTTTCTTTTCTTTTCATTGGTAAAAGAACAAAGTTATTTTCACTCTTTTCAAGTTTTACAAAGGCTTTATCACTAATTGGACTCCATAATTTAAAAATTGTTTCTTCTTTGAAATAGAAGGCTCCAAATTCTTCATTTATTGGGGTGTATAATTCATCAAATTCTTTACTAGTGACGTAACTACGATAATCTACACCTAATTCATCTCCAGAATTAGTTTTCACAATATTTAAATTACCTAAAAGAATCTCTTCCTCACAAGATGCTTCAATTCTAAAAAGTTTGTCACTTCTAGAGAATCTAGAAATCTTTAAAGGATGGGACAATCCATTAATTTCAATGTTGAAATTAACATCATTGATGTCGCTTGATTCTCCATAATACATAATAGCCAAGTAATTCTTATTAATTAACTCAGCGTTTATTAATCCATAATCCATAATTAACTTATTAATTCATCACTACTAGGAATATATTCCTCGTCATCACTTGGTGCGCCTAAAACTGCACAGCCTTTGGTGTTGCCGTCTACTTCGGTAGAGACTATCCCTTCCATTTGTAAACGTTTAAAGAATTTACCCGCTCTATTAAAGCCCACCATACATTCTCGTTGAATTTTGCTCATAGAAACAAACTTTTGGGTTAGTACCCAATCTTTCACTGATTGATATTTCATCTCTTCAGCTTCATCAGCCTCTTTTTGAACTTCTCCAGAGGCCACTAATTGTTTACCCGCTTCTTTAGAATGATCCACTAAATCTAAGAAATTAGGGTCATAATTAGTTGGGTAATGCTCTTTTAAATAAGAAACAACACGAATGATTTCTTTGTTTTGTACAAAGCAGCCCTGTAATCTTACCACTCCATCAGTAGATACTACTGGAGATTGCACAAGCATATCACCTTTACCTAATAATTGTTCTGCTCCACCTTCTCCAATAATAGTCATAGAGTCTGTATATCCCGCTGTTCTTAAAGCAACGTGAGTTGGTAAGTTACCTTTAATGACACCAGTAATAACGTTTGTGGATGGCCTTTGAGTAGAAATTAATAAATGAATTCCCGCAGCACGCGCTTTTTGAGCAATCGAAACTACTGGTAAACCGATATCTTTGCAGCGGTCCACTAAATCAGCATATTCATCTAATATAACAACGATATAAGGCATTAATTCTTTACCATTTTCTTCGGCCCATTCATTATATTGATCAATTTCACTGACCATACCGTTTTCGGCAAAGATTTCATATCGATGATTCATTTCATCACATAACTTAGTGAGCATGACTTTAGTCTTGTCTGGTTCAGTAATAATTGGACAGAGTAAATGAGGCATATCTCTATATTTAGACATTTCCACCATTTTTGGATCGACTAAAACAATTCTTAATAAATCAGGTGATGCTCTCATGATTAAAGTAGAAATAATAGAGTGAATAAAAATAGATTTACCACTACCAGTGGTACCTGCTACTAATATATGAGGGAATTTATTAAATTCTGAATAAACAACATTACCAGATAAGTCTTTACCAAAACCCACTGCTAAAGGTTTCTTTTTAGCATCTGGAAGAGCTTCAACTACTTCTTTAAAGCTCACTGTGGTAATTTTCGCGTTAGGAGCTTCTAAACCCGAGAAAGTCTCGTCTTTAACAATTGGAGTGAATCTAGTTCTTACTCCACCTAATCTCATAGAAATATCATCAATTAACTTCTCCACTGATTTCATTGGAACGTTAGGATCATATTCGATGTTATAACGAGTAACACTAGGACCAATCTTATAGCCGGTACAACGTGCTCCTACTTTAAAATTAGTCAAAATATTGTTAATAGCTTCAACTCTATTATCGGCTACTTGAGTATTTAACTCATTAGCATCATCATTTTCATAAGTCATTAAAAGATCAGTAGAAGGAGGTACCCAATTAATTGGTTCTTTCTTCTTAGGTTCTTCAATAATTACAGGAGAAGGATCATTAATTGCGGTCTCTTCATCCATCTCATTTAAGAAGATTGGTTGCGCTCTAACTAAAGATTCATCAATTTGTGGTTTTTCTTCAACCACTTCATTAACAACCTCTGGTCTAGTTTCAATGAGGTTTTCAACCTCAACTTCTTCTTCTATAAAACTTTCAGAGATTGGATCTGGTTCTACTTTAACCGGATTAGCTATAGGAGCGACTACAGGAGATTCTACTTTTCTTTGTCTAGAGAACACTAATGGAGTGAATTCTCGAGAATCGTTTTGAGAGTGAATCAAGCCATGGTTATCATCTAAAGACATCATTGGTCTAGAAAAACCACTGTTTTGATTAATAAATGGGCTTTGATCGCTTTCAAATCCTCTTTTAATTTCCACTGGTTCTGGGCTAACTAAATTAATTGGTTCATTGGTCTCTACTTCTACTACTGGTTCTTCACGATTTTCTTTTGGGAGTTCTACAACAAGTTTTAATGGTTTTTCTTTGTTCTTCTCATTTTTAATCCAAGAAGTAATTAAAGGCATAAAGAATATGAGTAAAGAAACCACCATCAACATAATGCCTAAGAAAATAGCAACTGTATTATTGTTAATGCCAACTCCTAAAGATAAACCAAGTAAACCATGTTTAAATCCACCAACATAGTTAAACGGATTAAAAAATACCGGTGCATAATATCCACTTAAAGAAGCATTATAAGAATTAATAGCAGTGCCAACACTTTCATAATATGGAGCGTCATAAACACTTAAAAAGAAAAACATTGATAAGAAAAATAATGGAAGAGAGAAAATAATATTCGCTTCCTTTAATTTTATTTTTCTTCTAAAAATAATTCTTAAAAAACCATAAAAGAACACTAAAGCAAAAATAATATAATAAGAAGCTCCAAATAAATATAAAGGAACAAAAGCAAAAGTACGAGCTACTTTGCCAACATTAATAATCAGTATAACGGATATTAAACAAAGGGTTAGACCCTTAACAATATTTTCGATTTTAGAGTTAATAGTTATTCTCTTTTTCTCGCCCATGCTAATATTATATGTGTGTACGTAGAAAAGTGAAAGAAAAAAAGCACACATTAAGTGCTTTTTATTTATCATTAACTAAGATAATTGGCTCTATAAGCGGCTCTCGACCATTTTCTCTTCTAATAAACCATCTAGCACGATCTTTTATCGTATTTTTAGCTTGTTCTAAGCTAAGACCTTTAGCTAAAGCAGCATTTACTTCTTCGACAAAGATTTGAGTAATCGATTTAAAGATAGGCTCTGCCTCTTTAACATAAACAAAGCCCCGCATCTGGCAATCTGGCCCCGCAATAATACGTTTTTCTTTCAAAGAAACAGTGGCCGCGATCACTACAGCTCCATCAACACCTAACTTTTGTCTAGTTTCAACTACTTCGGTCGCGTCTTTAGTAACGCCTTTACCGTCAACAATAAGAGGGGAAATATCTATACCTGTTACTTCACTTGGTAAAATCACTGGACGTTTTCCTGATTCAAATATTAACTGCATGCCGTTATCTAAAACAAAGACATTCATATGATTTAAACCAATACCTAAAGAGACCGCTAATTTTGCGTTTTCCATGATTTTGGTATAGTGTCCACGGACAGGGAAATAATATTTTGGTCTAAAAATATTTAAGATAAATCTTAAATCATCTTCTTGAGCGTGCATAGAATGGACATCTTTTCCTTTTAGCCACACTACTTGACAGCCAGTACGATAAATCTCATCCATATTTCTTGTAGCGCTAGTTTCGAATATTGGTCTAGGAACCGCCACATTCATAAAGATATCATCAGGAGTAACTTTGATACGTTTATCAGCGTTTAAGCCATGCGCTAAAGCACCAGTTTCTTTAAAGATATCATCAGAATGACCGACCATTAAAATTAACAAGTCAGTACTTTTAACTCTTAATAAGTCTTCTTTAGAAACAAAGTTGTTTTTTGCAAACGTTGTGGTTTCAGTCGCTTCCATAACATACTTCATCACGGTTTCAGTATATTGGTCATAACAATAAATTTTCTTGTTATATCTATTGGCTAAATTGCAGATTTCTCTTAAGCGATACATATTTTGCCAATAGCAAAGCACAAAGATACGTTTATTTAATTTGAAATATTTCTCCACTAAGTCATTAATACGATGTTTAGGAGAGCAATATCCGTTTTTATCAGCAGCTTTAGATTCCGCCATCAACAAAAGGGTTTCTTCTTTAGCGAGTTCACTAGTCATACCAAGGTCAAAACGATACCCGGTTTCGTTAGTAGCAAAATTAATAATGAAATCAGAAGTATAAATAATATTCCCTTGATCTGTTTGAATAGCAACTCCAAAGGAGTTAGCAGCGTTATGACAAGTTTGGAAGAATCTAATTTTACGATTAGCGACAATCACTTCATCAGTTGGTTTAACAATGACATAGTCAAAAAGAGTTTTCGCCTCAATAATTGATAATTGTCCTTCAATAATAACTTTAGTTGTTTGGGTACAATATACTTTACTAGGAGCGTATTTATAGAAATATCTTAAAGCCCCAAAAGATTCATCATGTCCGTGGGTAATAAAATAGCCTCTAACACGTTCCTTATTTTTAATAAGATAATCAGAGTTAGGTAATAAATAATCCACTCCAGGAAGAGTTTTATCAGGTAAAGAAGATCCAGCGTCTAAAACGAAAATATCATCGTTAATTTCGACAACATAAC
Source organism: uncultured Erysipelotrichaceae bacterium (assembly GCA_902800355.1). Lineage (GTDB taxonomy): Bacteria > Bacillota_I > Bacilli_A > RFN20 > CAG-826 > UBA2450. The sequence continues at coordinate 69,155 of CADCEE010000012.1, forward strand.
AATCTCTTCCGTCCTCGTCTAATCCACCAAGGGCAAATACCTTTATTCGATCTGACATCAAAATCTCCTATTTAGAATATTGACTATAACTTATAGTTAACTATATTTTAAAAACTTTAAAACATTTAATCAATGTTTTTTGTAATGATGATATCCGCACCTGTATTTAAAACATTTTTAATAGCAATATCACCAATATGAGTTGGAGCGTCAACTCCGACTTTATTTATTTCATCCATCACTTCAAAAATCATCCCTTTTGGAATCGAAGTAGAAGTTTTAACAGAGACTACTGTATTCTCTCTATTTTTAACCCTCACAAACGAAGTAATCATTCTTTTTGGATTGGTCACTTCATCTTTTGCGTACTGGGCCCCTCTTGGGCAGGAATTTCCAGTAACATTTAGCTCATCATCAATAGTTAATCGACATCCACGAGGACAGACTATACAAGTAAATTCTTTCATATTATCTTTCCTCCAAAGACACTGTAATTTCGTCTTTAACACTAGCGAGCTTATCTTTACTCACTTTAATCATTACCATTTCACTAGGAATAAGAACTGGTTTAACTACTTTATGAAAAACAGTTTCTCCACTAGAGAAATTCACGAAGACATTTTTAATTGGTTTTCTTACTCTAAATTTAAAAGTGACATCATGATCTAAATCAGTCTCAATAAATTGAGGAATGACATATCCCACTCCATTTCCTGGATTAACTTTAATTTTCACTTTCTTAGAAATTTCGCCTTTAATATATCTAGAAGCGGCTCTTCCAGCTTCTCTACCTTCTTCAGTAACAAAATCCACCACATCATGAACGTGTAAACAGTTACCACAAGCAAAGATGCCAGGAATACTAGTTTCTAGTTGATCGTTGACCATTGCTCCTTTAGTGGAACTGATATTCACATCAATATTTTCAAGTAGAGATACATAAGGAATTAATCCAACTGATAAAAGTAAAGTATCACATTCAAATTCCATCTCAGTTCCAGGGATGAATTTCATCTTATCATCCACAGCAGCAAGGACGACTTTTTCTACCCTACCTTTACCTTCAACTCTAAGAACACTTCTAGAAAGATAAAGAGGGATATTATAATCATTTAAACATTGAGCGATATTTCGATTTAAGCCGTTAGAATATGGCATAAGTTCACTAACACAAAGAACCTTTGCCCCTTCCAATGTCATACGTCTAGCCATAATTAATCCGATATCACCACTACCAAGAATGACAATTCTTTTACCAGCTAGATAGCCATGGATATTTAAATATTTTTGAGCAGTTCCAGCAGTAATAATACCGGCAACTCGATCTCCAGAAAGCTGGATTGCTCCCGGGCTACGTTCATAGCAGCCAGTAGCAAATATAATAGCTTTTGCCTCAATATCTACTACTCCATCAATCGCGTTAGAATAAGTTACAACTTTTTCTTTAGAAATATTTAAAACCAAAGAATCTAGTTTATATTCAATACCTAATTCTTTGACTTGATCAGCAAATCTAGATAAATATTCTGGTCCAGTTAATTCTTCTTTAAATTCGGTTAAGCCAAAGCCGTTATGAATGCATTGATTTAAAATACCACCAAGAACACCATCCTTTTCAAGGATAAGAATATCATCGATGCCGTTTCTTTTAGCTTCAATAGCAGCCGCCATTCCAGCGCTACCACCACCGATAATTACTAAATCACGTTTAATCATAATTTCTTCACCTCCTCAACGAGGATATTAGAATTAGATTTATCCCATTTGATATCTAAAGGAGAAACTCCATAATGTTTTGCTAATATCATGGTGACCATTGGAGAACAGAATCCACCTTGGCATTTACCAAAGCCCGCTCTACATCTTCTTTTAACTCCTTTAACAGTTTTAGGAGGAACACTTCTAGATAATAAATCTTTAATTTCGCCTAAAGATACTTTTTCACAGCTACAAATAATTTTTCCATATTCTGGATTTTCTTTAATGAGTCTATTTCTTTCTTCTTCAGAGACATCATTTAAAACATGATATTTTTTAACTCGAGGATTATAATCTTTCTTTTCTTCTAAATTAAATAATTTAGAAACATAGTTATTTACTACATATTCCGCGATTGCAGGAGAAGAAGCAAGTCCAGGAGATTCAATACCCGCAACATTAATAAAACACTTATTAGATTTAGCAGGTTCAATAATAAAATCATGAGTGGATGGAGTGGCTCTCATACCAGAGAACACTCTTACTACTTGATTAAATGGAATAGAAGGAATCATATCAGTAGCTTGTCTTCTAACATTAGCTAAGGTCTCTGAATCAGTAGAGACATCATCTTTATCAATATCAAATTCTGAGCTTGGCCCCACAATATAGTTATTAGAACTAGTTAAAGAGACAAGTACACCTTTGCCTTTTTCACTTGGAAGAGGGAAAATCGTATGATTCACTAAACCAAGTTTATAGTGATCTAAAACAAAATATTCACCTTTTCTTGGATTAATTTTCCAATCAATTGGTTCGATTATCTTTGCGATTTCATCGCTATATAATCCTGCGCAGTTAATGACTACTTTAGATTCAAATAGACTCTTATTAGTTTTAACTTCAAAATGGTCAGAAAGATATTTTATATCTTTAACTTCTTGCTCTAAGAACAATTTCACTCCATTATCCACTGCATTTTCTACTGCGTGCACCACTAAATTAAATGGGTCAATAATTCCTGCAGTTGGAGCTAGTAAAGCACCCACAACTTCGTCTGACACATTTGGTTCAAGTTTTCTAGTTTCTTCTTTATCTAAGAGTCTAGTTTCTACTCCATTAGCCTCTGCTCTAACTTGAAGTTCTTTTAAAGTTTTTAGTTGCTCTTCATTAGTGGCTAAAGTCATAGAGCCAATACGCTTAAAGTGGACATCTAGTTCTTCGCTAATTAAGTCAAACATCTTATTACCTTCAACATTAAGTTTGGCTTTAAGTGTTCCAGGAAGAGGATCATAACCACTATGAATAATGGCACTATTAGCGTTACTAGTGACATTACCTACATCGTTTTCTTTTTCTAATAGGGCAACCGAAAGAGAATAACGCGAAAGCTTTCTAGCTACCATCGCGCCGACTACGCCAGCGCCAATAATTAATACATCATACATATAACTTTATTATAATAAAAACTCCCGATAAATCGAGAGTTTTTTTTGTTTAATTTAACTATTTACGGAATTTACGTGGACCTTTGATAGATTTATCAGGACGATGATGATGTTCTAATTTTCTTTCTTCGGTCTCAATAACGCCTTCTGGCTTTTCCATAAATTCTTTCGCGGAGACTTTAACTTTTCCGTGTTCGTCAATTTCAATGACTCTGACTTTGAGTTTGTCACCAACTTTAACGACATCACTAGCTTTAGAGACATATCCCCAGCCTAAGCGAGAGACGTGACATAAGCCTTCGACATTACCAAAGAGTTTAACAAACGCTCCATAGTCTTCTACACGAGTGACTTCACCAACGAATTCTTCACCAACTTTGGCCTCTCTAACAATATCAAGGATGATTTGTTTGGCCTTGTTGATGACTTCTCTATCCATGTGGTATAAAGTGACTTGTCCGTTATCTTCAATGTCAATTTTGACATTGTCACATTGAGCGATGATTTCATTAATGACTTTTCCGCCAGTACCGATAACTTCTCTAATCTTGTCTACATCAATGAAGAATGTGTCCATCTTAGGAGCATACTTACCGACATCTGGACGTGGTTCACTAATCGCGGTTTTCATTACTTCACGAATCTTAGCACGTGCTTCATGAGCTTGAGCTAAAGCTTCACGTAAAACTTCTTTAGTGACACCTTTGATTTTGATATCCATTTGTAAAGCGGTAATACCTTTTTCTGTACCCGCAACTTTGAAGTCCATATCACCAAAGTGATCTTCTAAGCCTTGAATATCAGTAAGAATGGTATATGGGTGTTTGCCGTCAAGAGGTCCACTACTAATTAATCCCATAGCAATACCGCTAACCATAGCTTTAATTGGTACACCTGCAGCCATTAAAGACATACAAGAGGCACAAATAGAAGCTTGAGAGGAGCTACCATTAGATTCAACAACTTCTGCTACTGTTCTAATGGTGTATGGGAATTCTTCGGCACTAGGAATAACGTAAGAAAGAGCTCTTTCTCCTAAAGCACCATGACCGATTTCTCTTCTTCCTGGGCTACCCATTCTTCCAACTTCACCAACAGAATATGGTGGGAAGTTATAATGATGCATCCAGTGTCTAGTTTCTTCATCAGTCAAATTATCAATAATTTGTTCGTCGCTCTTTGCTCCTAAAGTGGTAACAGCGATAACTTGAGTTTGTCCTCTAGTAAACATCGCAGAACCGTGGGTTCTTGGGAGTAAATCAACTTGAGCGTCGAGTGGTCTAATTTCATCAACTTTACGACCATCAGGTCTAATTTTCTCATCAGTGATTAATCTTCTAACTTCTTTAGCGACTAATTTTTCAAGAGTTTCTTTAACCATGTGGACGGCTTTTTGATGTTCTTTCTCGTCCGCATATTTTCTAGTGTCATAGTCATCGATAATTTCATTTTCAATCGCATCAATCGCATCTTGTCTTTCGAGTTTATCGAAGATAGAGATGGCTTTCACTAATCTAGCTTCTGCTCTTTCAGTAACATCTTTTTCAATGACTGGATCACAGACATATAATTCGATTTCTCTTTTTGGTTTGCCAACTTCTTTAATGATTTTTTCTTGCCACACACAAAGCTTTTTAATCGCTTCATGACCAAACATTAAAGCGTCTAACATATCTTCTTCGCTGACTTGATCTGCACCAGCTTCGACCATGTTAATGGCTTCTTTGGTACCGGCAACAGCCAAGTTGATATCAGATTTGGCTTTTTCTTCTACGGTTGGGTTAATGATGAATTTACCATCAACTCTACCAACATAAACGCCTGCAATTGGTCCATCAAATGGAATATCAGAGATTCCAAGAGCTAAGCTAGAACCAAGCATAGCGGTCATTTCTGGAGTGCAGTCTAAGTCAACAGACATTACAGTGTTAACAATTTGCACTTCATTTCTAAATCCTTCAGAGAACATTGGTCTGATAGGACGGTCAATTAATCGGGCTGTTAAGGTAGCATGTTCACTTGCTCTACCTTCTCTTCTTAAGAAGGAACCTGGGATTTTACCAATGGCGTATTGTTTTTCTTCATAACCAACTGTTAATGGGAAGAAATCGCCTTCTTTTGGTAAATCAGAAGCACATGCTGTGGAAAGAACTACAGTTTCGTTTAATCTTACAAGCACAGCACCGTCGGCTTGTTTGGCAATCTCGCCAGTTTCAACAACGAACTTCTTTCCTTCGAATTCTAATTCGAATACTTTCTTCATCTTTTCTTTTTTCCTTTTAAAAAACATAACGCGATTATGTTATCATAGATAAGGATAAAAACGATAATACTTTTTATTAATTCGTTAATTATAAATTAATTAGGAACTTATGGATTTACCTTTAGACAATAAAAATCAATTAGAATCATTATTAGATGGATACTCCTTAAAAGAGTTAAAAAGCATTGCTTCTAATATCATTGAGCAATATAAATATAATTCTTATAAAGGTGATGATTTAATTAATTCTTTATTAGTCTCAAAAGTCTACGCGGTATATCGTTTACCAGCGACATATTCCGCCTTTACTGACGCGCTTAAACACACGCTTGAATTATATAAAGATAATATTGATTCTATTATTGATGTGGGAGCGGGATCTGGCTCCGCTTCTATTGCGGTCTCTCACTTATTACCAAATATCAAAAGCTACACTTTATTAGAAAGAAATAAATATATGATAGAGGTCGGTAAGTCTCTTCATAATTTTAATTATATTAATTATGATTTATCTTTAGATAATTTAGACATTAAGGCTGATTTAGTGTTATCTAATTATGTCTTAAATGAACTTGATCATAATTCTCGTATTAATGCGATTAATAAGATGTGGAATATGACTAATAAATTAATATTAATTGTGGAACCAGGTACCCCTGAAGGATTTAATTTAATTAGAGAAATAAGAGACTATCTTATATCAATAGGAGGACATATCATTTCTCCTTGTCCACACAATGGAATTTGTCTAAATACTTGGTGTCACTTCTCCAATAGAGTATCTAGATCTAAATTACATAAAGATATTAAAGGTGGAGATGCACCTTATGAAGATGAAAAATACTCATATATCGCAATTAGTAAAGGTGAGGTCACACCTTGTAAAACTAGAATATTAAGACATCCTCAAATTAATCCAGGATATATAAATTTAGAAGTCTGTACCAAAGAAGGCATAAAACATATAAAATATTCTAAAAAAGATAAGGAACTGTTTAAAAAAGCCAGAAAAAGTAACGCTGGAGATATGATTTAATAAAAAATGAAGAATTATCGCTTATATCTATTTGAGTTATTATTCGCTCTACTTCTAATATTTGCCCACACTAATTTTCCATCTGGAGAACTTTATTTTGATTCATTTGGTAGAGTGACTGTTTTATTCTTTTTTATGTTATCTAGTTATTTTTATACTAGAACTCTTAATAAGGAAAGCTATACCTATAAATCCACCATTAAAAGATGTCTAAGACTTCTAATTATCGCTGGGATAACAATTACTTTTTATTGCGTGATATTAATTCCAGTCAACTGGTCTAATTTAGGAACTCCAAAACTCTTCAGTGAATCTTTTAACTGGCCTAACTTTTTAGAATTCTGGAATAATTATATTCCAAAATTATCATTCTTATGGTTTATCATCGCTTTAATATTATGTTATTTAATTTATCCATTCCTCTATAAAATCAAATGGTTTAAAGATAATAAATACTCCATTATCGTTCCTATATCTATATTAGTAGGAGCGTACATCTACCGTATATTCTGTAACCAATACGATTGGGGATTCTTCTCTACTTATCAAGTAACAAGAAACTTTCTAATTACGGGTTTACCATGTTTCCTTATTGGTAGTTTTATCTATCATCATCAGTCTAATTTTAAAAAGATTAGCACTCCAACATTTTGGTTAATATTTATTGCTTTAATAGGGACCACTTTATTAGAAGTTATATATCATGAGTCTACTAGTAATAAACCTAATGAATTTTATTTATCTAGTGTCGTATTAGCTTCTTTAACTCTAATATACTGCATTCAAAAACCTGACAGTAAATTTGGAGAAACTTGTTATCACTATTTAGGTTCTACTGGTCCCACTATTACATATTTATTCCATTTATTTTTCGTCCTATGTTTTGGAGTATTATATAAAATAAATTGGGGAGTATTTCTTATAATAGTCCTTGCTGATATATGTACATTATTATTAGGATTAATCTATAATTTGTTTAAAGTTAAGGTTATTAAAAGAGGAAAATAAATATATGAAAGATTACGTCATCTTAGTGGATTCTTGTTGTGATTTAAATAAAGAATTTAGAACTAAACACAATATTGAATATGTCAAAATGCTTTTAAACTGGACTGATGAAAAAGGAATAGAACACGAAAATATCGCCGATTTAGATTGGGAGACTCTTTCTATGAAAGAATTCTACGATATTATTAGAAGGGGAATTAGATTCTACACTTCTATGCCATCTCAACAAGACTATATGAATTTCTTTGAGAAATATCTTAAAGAAAAGAAAGATGTTCTATATATTGCTTGTAGCTCAGGACTTTCTAACTCTATTAATATCGCTAAAAAGTTAGTAGAAACTGAAGTTAAAGAAAAATACCCAAATAACAAAGTTGTTGTTATCGACTCCCTTAGAGCGGGCATGTCTTTAGGAATGATTATCATGGAAGCTCAAAAGCTTAAAGATGAAGGTAAATCAATAGAAGAAGTATCTAATTGGATCGAAGATAATAAACTTAAATATTTAGAAGTAGGAATTCCAGAAACTCTTACCTACTTAAAAAGAGCGGGTAGAGTGAGCGGCCCTAAAGCCTTAATGGGCAATATGATTGGTTTAAAGCCAATTTTAGAATTTGATGATAAAGGAAGCAATATCGCAGTTAATAAGGCAATTGGTAGAAGAAAAGCCTATATCAAAATGGCAGAGATGATTAAAGATCATATTGATGATCCAGAACATCAAGAAATCTACTTAATGCACGCAGACTGTAAAGATGATGATGTTAAAGCGTTTAAAGATGAGATTTTAAAGGCTGTTAAAGTTAAAAACATCATTGTTGAACCTCTTGGACCAATCATTGGTGCGTCTTCTGGCCCAGGCACAATCATTGTTAATTATCGCGGAAAATAATATAAAAGAAAACGAACCGGTTAGATGGTCAATCTATCCGGTTCTTTTATTTTCTTATAAAGATTTTAATCTTTAAGATTATTGTTCTTTACGTCTTCTAAATAAGAAGTATCCACCAACAGCAGCAGCACTTACAGCAGAAGTAATAACAATGATTATTACTGCAGTAACACTACCGTTATTGATGATTCCTAAAATATTTCTATAACTACCAATAGGTGATGGTTTTCTATCAATAAAGTCGTTGTATGTATTAATGTGACGACCATAATAATACTTTCCTACAATGTAATCATAGCGAGCCATAGCGGCACTAATTTTTTGTTCATCCGTAGATGGTGTGGTATATTCAGCAGGTGTTGCATCATGCAAAATGCCTTGTTCCTCTTCGTCTAAATTGTCATATAAAGCATTAAAAGTAGCCCAAGAGTAATCATCATTGAATGATGGTTGATTATTGCCATCTTCATCACAGCTTAATTCTGTCAAGAAAGTGTTAGCAAATGATGTTGCAAATAAATTTGTAGGTCCCCACACAACAAATCTTTGCTTTCCTGCTGAGGAACTTAATGTAATAGTCGCATCAGCCGGAACATTTGTTAGCGTGAAATCAAATCTATATGTAGTCTCATCTTCTTCCAAAGTATAAGTAGAACTACTGCCTGAAATGCCAGCATCAGAAGTCGGCTCAATAGATGTAGGAGAAATGGTACCGCTACTAACAGAAACCGAGACCTCTGTAGAGTCACCACTCCAACCAGCAACATACATTTTTATTTTGGTGATACCAGCTTTTTTGACAGTTAAAACTGTTGAGCCACCAGCATTTCCGGTACCGCATTTTGCAGCATCTCTTTGAACAGATGTTGTTGTTACGACTGTGCTTGTTTTATTAAGAGTAATGTCACCGCCAACTGGTAAAGTCCAAATAGCATATAAAGTCAAATCTTCTTCAACAGCATCGCCAGGATGATAATCATCACCGTTTCCGTCGGCTGAAGTGTTCCACTTTAAGAACTCTTTTCCTTCTGGTGGTGTAAAACCATTAGCCGCAACAATTGGTGTTGTGCCAACCGTTGGTTCCATTTCATCCGAACCACCATTGGCGTAATATGTAATTGTATAAGTCTCTCCTTGTTCAAAAGTAACAGTCATTTCAGTAATACGAGCTTGTTTTCCAGAACTACCAGAAGTAGTTGTTTTTGACCAAGAATTACTATTAATACCATCTTCACTGTAATAAGCATCGCTTGACCATCCACCATTATTTGAAACATTATCAAATGTCATTTCAATAGAAGCAATATTACCAACAGTGGATGAAACAGTTAAAGTAGCGCCTTTATATATACGATAATCAGTTGACGAGAACGATCCATTTGTAGTTGAAATAGTGATACCATTTTTGGTATGACTTGTTCCTGATGCTTCATCTGTCGCTGCGACAAATGTAACTGTTCCTAAATTAAGAACTGAGACAGTAGAAACAGCAGTAAAATTACCATCTACAGTTTTTACTTGGATATATGCTGTACCTTTTGCTACAGCTGTTACTAAACCGGTACTAGAAACACTAGCAACAGCACTACTCTCGGTTGTACATGCGGAATCTGAATAGGATTTCCATGTAACTGATTTATCTGTAGCGTTATCAGGGCTGACGGTTGCTGTTAATTGCTGAGTTCCACCGATTGCTAACGATACATTAGTTGGAGAAACAGTAACGCCTGTAACAGAAACTGGGTTAACTGTAACAGCGCAAGTCGCAGTAAATCCGCCATCAACTGTTGTTACAGTGATTGTTGCGCTACCTACAGCATTAGCTGTTATCAACCCAGAGCTAGACACAGTAGCGACAGTTGAATTATTAGTAGAATATGTAACCGACTTATTTGTTGCATCAGCAGGGGAAACTGTAGGTGTTAATTGTTGGGTTCCGCCAATTGTAATAGTAGCTGCTGTAGGCGAAACAGAAACACCTGTTACTGGGACTGAGGCCCCGGTAACTGTAATTGTACATTTAGCTGTAAATCCACCATCAGTTGTTTTTACTTGAATATAAGCTGTTCCTTCAGCTACAGCAGTAACATAACCTGTACTTGATACACTGGCAACAGCGCTGCTCTCAGTTGTACATGTGGAATCTGAATAAGATTTCCATGTAACTGATTTGTCTGTAGCATTATCAGGGCTAACGGTTGCTGTTAATTGTTGATGTTCGCCAACAACTAAAGACTTAGAAGTCGGAGAAACAGTAACGCCTGTAACAGAAACTGGTGCTTTATAAAGGCTTAGGGCACCACCAGTTCCAGAAGCGTAACACGCAAAACCATACCCGGCATTATATCGTAACCATTTGTTGTTAGGGTCAGATCCTGTAGAGCGGCCTAAGTTTTCAAAATCATACGTTGATGAGCCGGTAACCGTCCATTTAGCGTTATCAGTAACTTCGCTAAGTAGAGCTGCTTGGTTTTTAGAACCAGTACTTCCTGCATATTTTTCAACAGCATCATTATATAAGGTCCAATAATCACCGCTCTGAGCAATATGCCAAACTATAGAAACCGAAGGATTCACAATTTTGTCATTAGTTGGACTAACTGATGCATATGTAAGTCTGCTACTAGACACACTATTTTTAATTGCATTTCCGTTGTAGCAAACTACATAGTCTCCTTCAGAAATATCACCAGAATATAGTGAAAATGTCTCCTCGTAAACTGCTCCAGCAACTGTAACTGTTGTTGTTCCGCTACTCGCCTCATAAGTACTGTCCCCAGCATAAGAACCTGTAATGGTTGCAGTTCCTTCAGCGAGCCCTGTAATAGTACTTCCTGAAATTGAAACAATAGAGGTGTCTTCTGTGGTATAAGTTACCGATGGACTTGAAATGCTTCCACCTGTGTAAGTAACGTTAGCAGACAGAGTCGAATTACCACCAATGGAAATAGAAGATGGTGTAGCAGTTATAGCGGTTGTTGTTGCTTTTTTTGAGGCAGATGATGTTGTTACAGAAATAGCTTTTATCCAAACAGTTTTTGCAGTATCTGCGATTGTAACAACAACATTTCCAGAAGATGAACCATCAAAACTATACTGTTTATTTTTATTACTAGTGCCACTAGCAATAGATTGAGCATTTCCAAAATTTGTACTTCCTACTTTCACAGCTAAAGTATTGCCTGTGTTGTTGGTAGAAGCTGTGATGGTTACATTTGTTACAGTTAACGTGTTTGTTAATGTCAGCGTAATAGTTCCTTTTGCTGCACCCCATCCAACACCACGATCACCAGCTTCTGTTGTTGTATTATTCATTGAAGCAGTCCAAGTACTAGGGATTGAAGACTGAAAGCTATAATCCGTTTGTGCAGCGTCAACTCTAGCAATGCCTTTGCTTCCAACAGCAACACCTACACCGATTGCCATGGCTAGACCAATGCTTAACCCAGCAATCTTTGTTAATAATTTATTCATATCTTTCTCTCCTTTCGATAAATCTCCAAGGCCGTTTTGGTTATTTAGCCTTGTGAGTATGAATAAATCTTTTTGATGTAAAGTTGATTAACTTCACTAACGTATGGGTTTCCAATATTGACCCGATTAGAGAAGTATCAACAAAAAGATTTTTGTCAGCTTGTTAGTGACTATTCATGTCCCTAAATGGACTAGTACTAACTCCACTGACGTTACGACTCGGAGAGAAATTTTAAGAGTCATGTGCACCGTGATTCTTTTCTTCTACTTCTTATCGTAAATAAGCCGCCACTTTTATTCGGGATCGACGCTTCGACCACTAGCGTCTATCTCCCTATTGGGAGTGACCGCTTATGCGCATATTATAGAGGGAAGAAGAAGAAGAAGAAGCAAGCACTCTTGCTCTGAGAGTGCTAACTTATTTACTATGTAAATAAACTTTTTATATTTTTCTACTTTTTGTATACAAAATGGTTATTAACTTGACTTGATTTTAACTGATTTGCACCCCTTATGTTGTCAAGAAGAATTGTGTGATTTTTTGCATGCGAAAAATCCCTGTGTGACACCTAAGTAATGTGCCTAAGCGAAGGGGTTATATTTGTGTATATATGAGTAGAAATTCCAATACAGTTGTTGCCTGTTACACTTTAGAAGGAAAATTAGTGAAAACTTATGAATCAGCGAAAAAAGCTGCTAGTAGTAGACACTTATTTCCGCGTACAATAGACCGCTGTATTAGAGGGGATATATCTACTGTTAAAAATCTTCAGTGGAAACGTTTTAATGTTGGAGAGGTTCCAGATAGCATTTCTCCTCTTAAAAAAGAGTCCACTATTTTATCCATCAGACCAGTGGCGAAACTAGATGAAAACGAGAACATTATTGAAGTATATCCATCGATAAGAAACGCCGCTAAAATTAATAACATAGACGCACATACTTTACGTGATAGATTAAATAAGAAATATGCGAATATTGGCAAAGCCAAATTCCGCTATTTATTAGATAATGAGATTGATAAATATGCTTTTAAAAAAGGACAAGAAATTGATAATAAAACTAAGGCTATAATTCAGTTAACTTTAGATGGAAAATATATCAAATCATATCCTTCAATTTCTGCAGCATTAACGGCATTAAATAAATCAGCAAATAATAGAGGAATATCCGAGTGTTTAAAAGGTAATTACGAAACAGCATTTGGATATAAATGGAAATATAAATAAGATTATGCGCATAATATACACATTGTTGTTGAATGCGCTTTTTCATTTTGTTACTATGTAAATGAGGTTTAAGTATGTCCAAAGTTAACACTAATATTTCTTTAGATCCAAAACTTAAAAAAGAGGCAGTAAACTTATTTCATTCTATGGGATTAGATTTATCCACTGCTATCACTTTATTTTTGTTTCAATCTGTAAGAGAAAGAAAACTGCCATTTGAGTTATATGAAGTACCTAATAAAACAACAATAAAAGCAATTAAAGAAGCAGAAAGATCGATGAAGCATCCAGAAAAATTAAAAACATATAAAAGTGTCAAAGAATTATTTGATGATTTGAAAAAATAAATATTTTTATAAAATAAAAACTTCCATCTAACTGGAAGTTTTTTGTTTCGTCTTTCTAGATTATTTTCTTAATCCGAGGCTGACGATGAGTCTTAAATAGGCGTCTCTATCAGTTCTGGCTAAATAATCAAGTAAACTTCTACGTTGTCCGACGAGAATCATTAATCCTCTCTTACTAGAAGCATCTTTGTGATTCTTCTTTAAGTGTTCGGTTAACGCTTTGATTTGTTCGGTAAGTAAGGCAACTTGGACTTCTACAGAACCAGTGTCTTTTTCGTTCTTACCATATTGCTTGACGATTTCCGCTTTTCTTTCTTTTGAAAGGGCCATAATCAAGTTCCTCCTTCTTTTAAATTCTTAACTTAAGCCCGGAGAATTCGTTGAGGATTCGAAGTCTCTAGAGATAAGTCGCTTGCTATATAATATATTAATTTACTAATAAGTAAAACGGTTTTTTACTTTTTTTCCTCTTCTTTTTCTCTTGGAGTGTTGATTTTCTTTTGAAGGACCATAATTCTAAATGCCAGGACGCATAAACCTAAGAACCCTGCAATTGCGATTGCTAGCCACATCACAAATAAATTTGTGTCTCGAGAAAATTCTCTAATAGAAAGGCCAACTCCAAAAAACATCATTAATGTTGAAATAATTCCTAACCCTTGAAAAAAGTATCTCTTCCACATATTAACAATCTCCAAAAAGTACAGCGATAATCATCATCAATTCCATTTTAGAAATGGAACCCTCTATATAATAGCGTCTAGAATTATCTAGCGAACGAATATAGTTTCCAGAAACAATCTCCGCGATATAACCTGATCTGACACTTCTAATCATGTTCCCTACCAGTTCAAGGATGTAGCCTCTAGAAGTGCTTCTAATGTAATTGCCTTCCACTCGACATTGATAACCGCGATTTAAGTTATATAACCAATCTCCTTCGATGCGATAAGAGTAACCATCACTTATCATTCGAAAATAATTTGATGATAGTTCAAAGATGTAGTTACCTCTATTTGCATCTCTAACGTAGGCCATATTATAACTGCAAAGTCTTCTTTGCTTCCTCACAGTCTTTTTCTAATTGAGCTTTTAGCTCTTCCATAGAACCAAAACGGAAGATATCTCTCATGAATTTCACAAATTGAACTTCAATTTCTCTGCCATATAAATCACCTTTATAAGAGATGAGGTGAACCTCTATAAGAGGTTTATTTAGTTCCATAATTGTCGGGTGAGTGGAAACTGAGATAATACATTTATATTTGCTAGACATAAATTTCACAAAACCCAT
>CADCEE010000012.1:83868-113183 GCA_902800355.1 uncultured Erysipelotrichaceae bacterium
ACATAAGGATAATCTAAATCTAAATTAGCGGTTGGAAAACCAATTTTCATTCCGTTATGATTACCTTCTACTACTAAGCCCACAATTGTGTATGGTCTAGATAGTAATCTAGAAGCTTCTTCTACTTCTCCTAACGAGACTAGTTCTCTAATGGTTCTACTAGAAATCTTTTTGCCGTCTACAAGTTTTAAAGGAACAACTTCAGTATCAAAATATTCTTTTAAATCTTTTGGAGTTCCGCTTGCGTATCTGCCAAATCTATAATCTTCGCCCACTACTAATTTCTTTGGATGAATAGGCTGTAAAATCTGTTCAATAAATTCATTTGCAGAATAGCGTAATAATTCATCGCTCATTCTTAAGAAATACATGTATTTCACTCCTAATGATTTTAAGATATTGGCCTTATCGAATAACGAAGTTAACATGTTATCGCTAGGATTCTTTTTTAAGGTGAAGCTAGGAGAAATATCAAAAGTCATCACTGCGGCGTTACCGCTTTCAAGAGCCTTATTAATTAAATCAAGGTGGCCAATATGAACACCATCAAAATAACCTAAGCACAAAGTGATATCAGGATTAGGTTCTATTTTTAAATCGTTAACATCAATCTCAATGATTTTCATTAAAATAAGCCTCTAGCAAACTCATATTTATTGTTATTAGTTTTTATATACATCGCAATAACGTTACTTAAAGAGTCCACTACTAATAATTTATCACTAGGGTAACTTCCTTCAAGAATTTTAATTTTCCCGTCTTTGATATCTTTAATTTTCTTATCGTCAAAAGTAACAATCGAACAAAATCTAGATAAGACTTCATATGTTAATTTTAGTGATTTATCACTAATATCTTCTATTTTACTAGCCTCATCTACACTAAACGGACCAACTTTAGTTCTTCTTAAAGAGGATAAGTGACCTACTGTACCTAATTTCTTAGCAATATCAGAACCTAACACTCTCATATATGTACCTTTTGAGACTAATGCTCTAAAAGTGATCTCATCATATTTATAATCTAGTAACTCAATTTCATAGATTTCTATATCTCTAAGTGGTCGATCTATTTCTTTACCTTTATGGGCAAGTTTATATAGGGCTGTGCCATTTATTTTAATTGCACTAGTCATTGGAGGAAGCTGTTTGCTTTTTCCTGAAAAAGAATTTAAAACTTTTTCTATTTTATCACTAGATAAATTAGGAACTTCTCTTCTAGATATTTCCTTGCCGTCTATATCCATAGAATCAGTTTCAATACCTAGCTTTATAGTAGCAATATATTCTTTATCAAAATCATCAAAAAATGTTATCCCTTTAGTGGCTTTATTCACTCCTAAAATTAATAAGCCTGTGGCAAAAGGATCTAGAGTTCCTACGTGTCCCACTCTAGCAGTGTTAAAAAGATGTTTGACGTCTCCATCAACTTTAGATGACATTACACCAGCTTTTTTATCTATGAATATAAATCCATCCATGTGAAATATAATATCATATTTCATCAATATCATTTAGTTTGTTAGCTAAATATTCTGGAATTTCTTCTAATATTTTGTATTTAGAAACACCGATTTTAGTTGCCAATTTTGATAAAGTTGTTTTGGCAACATATGTATCGGCGTCTTTGCAAAGCAAGATTCCTACAGTGTCATTGTCTAATTCAGTTCTTTCTAAATCATCAATAGCGTTAACATAGAAAGTCAATTGTCCAATATCCGCTGGTTGGAACTCGCCTATTTTTACTTCTATAACAACGTATGCATGGATTTTAGTATGATACATAAGCAAATCGATATAAAAGTTTTTGTTTGTTGGAGTCACCAACTTATACTCTTTTCCTACTAAAGCAAACCCGGGCCCTAATTCTTGAAGAAAAGCAATAATGTTGTTCATCAACTTATTCTTAAGTGTTCTTTCGTCCTCCAAATCATTTTTGTTCAAGAATTGCAACACCACTGTATCTTTTAGAATTTCTTTAATATGTCCATCACTATCAACTTTAATAGGAGATGAAATAGGGTCAATTGTTTGGCGCTGAAATGCTTTTGATTCAAATTGCTTTAGAACGGTCGTTCGTGACCATTTATTTTTGTGTGTTTGATTAATATACCACAACATTTCTTCTTTAGAAGAAGATTTGTTCATTATTTCAATAATTGAGCTCCAAGGAATTTGGGGCACAGGCTGTGCCCTAATTTCAGTAATTGTAAACCAATTAGCAAATCGAGACATTCTTTTTAACTGGTCATAAGAATATCCTTTCCCATATTCTGCAAGATCTATCGATAGCTTCCTTATGTACTTATTCCCCCATTCTTTTCTTTGATTAATAATTGTGCCAATTTGATAATAGGTGATAATCATTGCGCTATTCACGACATAAATTGTGCTTGTTTGATTCTTTCTTATCGTTTCTTTAATTGCCTCTAAATCTTTGAAATAAGACTTGTCTACAATGCCGTTCATATTTATAGCCTCCTATTATATATAGAGGGAGTTTTTTTCAAAATTTGTGAAAAAAATTTTTAGACAATGTCCAGTTTATACAAGCAATTAATAAATTAATTGAATTATAGAAAATCTTTTCTTCTTTTGATGTTTTGAATTTGTGGGACAACCTGTCCCATAATTCATATATCATATTTTTACGTATTACTATAGGTTACGTTTGTAATACGCTTTATAATAGTAGTAGGTAATATATGACATCAATCATTACAGCAAGAGTTAGCAAAGAGGACAAAGAAAAATTTGATGGATTTTGTCAATCTGTTGGTTTAACAGCATCAGCGGCTATTAATATGTTTATCAAAGCTACGATACGTGAAGGTGAAATTCCGTTTAAAATCAGAACCGATCCGTTTTATAGTAAAGCTAATCAAGAATTATTGCGTAAGAGCATGAAACAAATGGAAGAGACAGGTGGCACTGTTCACGATATCAATCTTGATGATTAATTTTAATTATTATTGAACTATATCAATAATTTTGATTAATTTATAAAGATCATTCAAGCTTTTAACTAAGCTAGATCCACGAGAAATCATGTGCCTTCAATTGAAGGCTTTTTTAGTCTTGCTTCATTTTGGCTCACAACTTGTGAACTAATTTAGTTAACGTAGAAAAGTAACAAAAAAAGACGATTGTTTTCGTCTTCTTTTTTAAATCTATTTAGATAGTAATTCAGAGATTCTTTCTTCTCTTTTATAGCCTTCATCTAAGACAAATCTTATCTCTGGAACTCGTCTAGTATCTAATTTATGTGCTAGTTCGGTTCTAATAAATCCTTTTGCCTTATTTAAAGCAGCTAAAGAAGGTTCGACATCTTCATCTTTAAAGAAAGATACATATACAGTCGCATAAGAGAAATCCTTGGAGACTCTAACCTCAGGAATAGAAACAAATCCTAAGTGTGGGTCTTTAACCTCAAATTGAATAATCTCAGCGATGTTTTTTCTAATGATAGAAGCAATGCGTTCTTGTTTGTTCGCCATTAGTCAACTTCCACCATTTCGTAGCCTTCAACAATGTCGCCTTCTTTGATGTCATTAAAGCCATCAATTAATAAGCCACATTCAAAGCCTGCTTTTACTTCTTTAACTTGATCTTTTTCTCTTTGTAAGGAGGCTAGTTTTCCTTCAAAAACAACAACGCCTTCTCTAAGTAATCTAATTGGAGATTGGTTTTTAATCACCCCGTCAGTGACCATACAGCCTCCGATGGTGCCAACTTTAGAAACTTTGAATAATTTTCTAATCTCGGCTTGGCCAGTAACCTTCTCCACTTTTTCTTTTTTAAGCATGCCCTTCATCGCGTCTTGAATTTCTTCAATTAAAGCATAGATGATGTTATGTAATCTAATTTCCACTTTTTCTTCTTGTGCTTTCGCTCTAGTTCTAGCATCTGGTCTTACGTTAAAGCCATACACAATAGCTTTAGAAGCACTTGCTAATAAGACATCACTTTCAGTGATAGCACCTGAAGTTGCTCTAATAACGTTAATGTTAATTTTATCGCTATTAAGTTTTTCTAAAGAGGTTTTAACAGCTTCAGCAGAACCTGTAGAATCCGCTTTAATGATGATGTTAATTGTTTGGACATCTCCACTATTAGCGAGTTTATATAAGTCATCTAAGCTAGCAGCGCTAGTCTTATTCTTTTCTTTAGCTTCTTTAAGCTGTTTACGTTTTAAAGCAATTGCTCTAGCTTCGCTTTCTTCCGCAAACGCCATAAAGCGGTCACCTGCTTCAGGAACTTCAGCAAGTCCAATAACAGATACTGGAGTAGAAGGAGTAGCAACATTAAGAACTTTCTTAAATTCATTAGTCATTCTACGAGCTTTGCCATAGGATGTACCAACAACTAAATAGTCACCTTCTTTTAAGGTACCATTTTGAATTAATAAAGTAGCCTTAGGACCTTCGTTTCTATCGAGTTTAGCTTCTAAAACAGTACCTAAAGCGTATCGATCTGGATTAGCCTTAAGCTCTTTCATTTCACTAACTAAAATGATAGTCTCTAATAAGCCATCAATATTAACCTTCTTTTTTGCAGAGATTTCCACACAAATGACATCTCCACCATATTCTTCGGCAACGATTTCATGAGCCATTAATTCATTTTTAACTCTTTCTGGATCAGCGCCTGGTTTATCAATTTTGTTAATCGCAACAATAATTGGAACTCCTGCACTTTTAGCGTGATCAATAGCTTCAATAGTTTGAGGCATAACCCCGTCATCAGCAGCAACCACTAAAACAACAATATCAGTAACAGATGCGCCTCTACTTCTCATGGCAGTAAAGGCTTCATGCCCTGGAGTGTCAATAAAGGTAATTTTATGTCCGTTAATTTCTTTTTGATAAGCACCAATCTCTTGAGAGATTCCACCTACTTCTCCAGCAACAAGATTAGAATTTCTAATCGCATCAATTAAAGTGGTCTTACCGTGGTCTACGTGACCCATAATAGTGACCACTGGTGGTCGACCTTTTAGTTTAGATGGATCATCATTAATTTCGACTTCTTCAAAGTTTTCTGCTGCAACAATATGTTTCTTTTGGAAATCATAACCAAACTGCAAGCAGACAAGTCCGATAAGTTCATCATCTAAAACGGTGTTAATAGTCACCATTTTCTTCTGCATAAATAAGAATTTGATAATCTCGCTTGCAGGAACATTTAATGAATTAGATAATTCATTAACTGAGATAGCACCGGTATAAACAAAGACACCACCATTAACTTTGGTTTTGACTTTATCGGCATTAATTTTAGTGGAAACGTTAGTCTCTCTTTCAAATCTAGCTTTATTATTTTTTCCCATATTCACTACCTCTTTTCTTTACTTAATGCAGTTATTAGTTCTACATAAATATCATCTTTAACTTCCACCTTTAAAGCTTTTGATAATAGATGTTTATTTTGTGCAGTAATAATCGCTTTTAAATCTTTTGATATATAAGCACCTCTTCCAGGCATTTTTTGACTTTTGTCAAAATAAACCTGGCTAGCAAATCTCACCACGCGATATAAATCACTTCTTAAATATAATTTACGCATAACGATACAAGTACGATAAATAGGTGCTTTCTTATTCATTAAATTAAATAATTAGTCTTCGTCGTAATATTGATCATATTCATCATAATCAATATCTTCTTCTTCGACTTCTTCCTCAGCTTCTTCTTCAGCTTCCATTTCTTTGAGTTCTTCTTCGGTGTAGATAGACATACGTGGAGTATCCGCATGTTTAACAACACTTTCTTCCTCTTTTTCTTCTTCAACTTTTTTCTTGCGTCTATTAGAAGTAGATTTTTTCGCACTCTTAGAAGAATCTTCTAAGGATTTTTCTAAATCTTCTAATGTAGTTGTAGTTTTAACAGAAGTTGTAACTTCTTCTTTAACTTCGGCAGGTTCAACTTCTTTGACTTCTTCTTTAACAGTCTCCACTTTTGGAGCGACAACTTTAATTTCTTCGCTTTCAGCGACTTCTTCTAAAGCCTCATCGAAGTCATTAGATTCTGCTTCATATTTTCTTTCTTGAGGAGCAACATATCCTTCTGGAAGTCCTGGAAGAGCCCCACTATATTCACCTTGATAAACAAGGGATTGTTTTTGAGCTTCCGCTACTTTTCTAGCATGTTCTTCCATATCTTGAGCGGATAATTCTTCAAATGATTGATATGTTAAACCTTCAGCAAGAGCATCTGATTCCACTTTGATATCGATATGATATCCAGTTAATTTGACCGCTAAACGAGCGTTTACGCCTTTTCTACCGATTGCCAAGGATAAAGAATCATCTTTAACAACAACTAAGGCAGATTTCTTTTCTTCATCAACTTGAACACCGACAACTTGAGCTGGTTTTAAAGATTCCATGATGTATAAGCCAGCGTTATCTTTATAAGTGATGATATCAATCTTTTCTTTAGAAGCACCGTTTCCTAATTGAGAAACGACTTTTTGAATTCTAGTTCCATTTGGACCAATACATGCTCCAGCTGGATCAACATTGATATCTTTAGAGGTGACAGCCACTTTACTTCTTTCACCTGCTTCTCTAGCGACAGACACAATTTCAATTGTGCCATCATATATATCGTGAATTTCTTCGGTCATAATAGCTTTTAAAAAGCCTTCAGAAGCACGAGAAACAACAATATGGGCACCACGTGGTCCAGTAGCGACATCGTTAACAAACAATTTAATGGTATCACCAACAGCGAATCTCTCATCTTTGATCATTTCTTTTCTAGTGAGATAGACACTAGCTTTACCAATATTAACTGTAGCCCCTCTTTCATCATATTGTTCGACACGACCTGTGATTAAAGTATTAATCTTATCTTTAAATTGTTCGTGTAAGACTTCTTTTTCTGCTTCTGCGAATTTTTGTTTTAATAAAGACTTAATGGTTATAACCATTGCCTTTCTTAATTCTTCGATAGGGACATAGATTCGGTATTCATCACCGACTTTATAACTCTTTGCCTTATCTTCATTAGCGTCTTCAACGGAGATTTCAAGTAAATCATCTTGCACATCTTCAACAACGTTTTTAATTTGATACATTTCAAAAACGCCTTTGTCTAAATCGATGTCCACTCCGACAAGCGCATCATCTGCTCCTAGGGATTTTCTAAAAGCTTTCATCATGGATTCTTTTAAAGCTGTTAGAACAACGTCTCTAGAAATTCCTTTGTTGACCTCAATGGCCTCTAAGGCAGCATTGATTTCATTCACGTTAATAGCCATAAATAATTACTCCTTAAAATTTAATTGCTAAACGAATTTTATATATATTACTAAGTAATATAACGATATTATTTACTCTGGTTTTGTTTCTCACTGCGATAGTGATTTCATCTTCTTTAACATCCACTAAATCGCCTTCAAAGATATTTTCTCCTTTAATAGGATTAGTAACGTGAACATGCACGTACCTATTTACATAATCTTTTAAGGATTCAATCTTTAGAGGCTTTTCTGCCCCTAAAGAAGAAATGTCTAAAATATATGGTTCACTAGAATTATCGATTTCATCTAAATATTTAGATAATTCCTCACTTAGACTAACAATCATATTCATATCGATCGGCTCAACCTTATCCACAACAATGGATAAAATTAAGTCGCCTTTGTCCTTCTTGCTAGATAAGGAAACAAAATCATAACCCAAGAGGTTAATCTTACTTTTAAGTTTGCTTTCAAGTGATTTAATGTCCATATATCTCCTTTAAAAACAAAGAGTGCCTATCTGGGCACTCTTATTCAGAGTAATGCGTCTATTACTAAACGCAAGAATAAATATACATATGTATTATTTAAAAAGCAAACATTTTTATTTATTAAGAAAGATAATTTTCTTTAAATGGCCACTTTTTTTCTTTTTGTGAGGATAGCTTTCAACATATTGACCTGTGGCCTCATCATATTTTTTAAGCGAATTTTCTCCATAACGAAGTCGAGAAAATTCTTCAATATTGTTAAAAGTAAAGATTTTATGCCCTCTAAAGTCATATTCCTTAAATGGATATATAACAGAGCGAGGGAACGCTAATTCATGAACCATACCATATGGGTGATCTTGGAAAGGAATAATTACAGTTTGAGAAACATAATCACTATCTTTATATTTTTCTGCGACCTTCTTTTCAAATTCTAAGAGCTTTCTTTTAGTTCTTTTCATCTTAAGATGAAAGAAAGCGTCACCAACTACATATTTGGCCATTCTATGTTTGCTATATTTAATGAGTTTCATATGTTCTTTTTTATCGCTAGGAACACCCATAAATAAACAGACATCAACAAATAAGCCTCTATCTTTGGTGTGGTCAGGAAGAGTGAATCTATTAGCCTCTTTAACATAAGTGCCTTTATCTCTAATTTTAAGAGCAGGAATAAGAGGATTATATCGAGGATTAGTCAAATAACAATCAAATGAAAAATTATCCTTCAAATCGCTTTTTAAAGCTTCGACAAATCTAGGATAATCAAAGTAATCAATAACGATATCTGCGTCATCATCCCAGGGGATAAAATCTCCATATTTATATAAGCCTAATGCGCTACCAAAACTTAAAGCATAATCGATCTTATGTTTACGACAAATGCGATCAATTTCTAAGATAATTTGAAAAACGATGTCTTGAACTTTTTTGTTATCGACATCGTTATTATTCTGATCTTTAGCGATTATGTATTGATTATTATCAATAATAAATTCGTTCATCTTAATGATATGGGTTCACAATGATTGTTCCATCTAAGCAAACAACTTCAGTAGTCTTTGCTTTAGCAAGCCAGTTAGAACCTCTTTTAATCTTTCTCCATTCAGATTTAGTGCCAGCGTAATTAATTCTTTCTAATTCCACACAGTTGAAGAAACAGTTGAAGCCAATTTCTTTAATGGAGTTTGGAATTGAGACTACTTGTAAGTTTAAGCAGTTAGCGAACGCTCCAGCACCGAGCTTGGTAATATTTAAGGGAATATTAGCGACAATTAAATTTTGATTTTCTGCAAATGCATGTCCACCAATAGAGTCTAGTTTTGGTGGCAATGTGGTGCTTTCTGTATATTTAACTTTGTTAATTTCGTGAACTTTAGAAATATGTTCAACAGTAATTTCTTCTTCTTGAAGTTTAAGATCTCCTTCTAAAATAGAATCTCTAAAAGAGTTTCCATAGAATGAAGCAAAGAAGATTGCAAAGAAGATACTAACTGCAAGTGGGATGGTTGTTAACCAAATGAATAAGTCCACAGGTGGAGCGGATAAGGCTCTAACTGTGAAGAAGATAAATATGAATCCTAGGAAGATAAATAAAGTAAAGACAAAATCAGTAATTGCGATACGTTTCACTGCTGCTGCTGATCTTAAATATCCTTTAGCGAAATGGACAATAGAAAGAATAATTAACACCACAGATAAAATCATCATGATGCCAAGAATGATGCCCATAGCCATAAATGTATATGGGATCGCTTGTGCCATTGCTGGATTAGCATCAGGTTGAACTAGTTCAACCATTTTATCAATATAAGCGTTAGATGCAATCACGCTAGGAGCACCATTGATTAATTGACTAAATAATTCGGTCAACTTATCAATTGTATATCTAAAGATATCTAAGCCGTTTAATCCATCAAAGAAATTTGGTGGTACAACTCTAGAATATAGAGGGATAAAAAGTATGCAAAGAGGAAAGGCAGCAAAAATAACAGTGAAAAGCGCATAGAAATTATTCGCTGCACTATGTGGATGGTTAACTTTCCACCCATTTACTTCCTTAATTGACTTTAATTTTTGATTACCCATATCTTCTATTTATACAATTATTACATAATTCATCTATTTTTTAAAACCATTTTCTATCGCTTTTTGATATAAAGAGGAGGCTAGAGCCTCACTTTTCTCCACTCCAATGCCCTCTTTATAATATAAAGAAAGATTATATAAGCAACGTGGTTCGTTAATATTTGCACCAATTTCGTAATAATATCTAGCTCTAGCAAGGTCTTGTTTAACACCAAATCCACTAGCGTAGCATAACCCTAAATAATATATGCAGTCAGGATCTTTTTGTTGGAATCCTTGAGAGAAATAGTTGAATGCTTCGTCATATTTATGAAGCTGATAACAGACTTTCCCTAAAGATGTATATACTTCCACTTCTCCTAACTCTAACGCTTTTTTAAGTAAAGAAAAAGCGATCTCTAAATCTTTAGAAACTACTTTCCCTTCAATATAGAGTTTAGCGAGTAACTTAATAGAAGGAATGTGATTGCCACTAACACCATAAGTTAAATATGGAATCGCATCACTATATCTTAACTCAAATCCTTTTTTATAGTAGAATTTAGCTGAGTCAAAATCAGGTTTATCTATTAACCCACAAGAATAAATATAACCGAGTTTACGATAAGACTCAGGTTGCTTGATATATTTTAATCTCTCAATTTCTAGCTTTGCGTGATATAAATCATTTTGCTCAATATAAAAATCGACCAAATCATTGATCGCTTTTATATCTCCAACAGATGCTCTTTCTAATAGCTTTTCTAATTCGTAGGAATCCATTTTATAGTTCCGCTAATGAAGTAATAACAATTCCATCTTCTTCGCCGTATATACCTTCTCGGTCCACTAATATAGGAGTAACTCCAGCATTAAGTGCGGCCTTTTTATCATCGAGTGCGTCACCAACATAACAAATCTTGTTCTTATCAGTCAAAGATAAGATTTCCATCGCCTTATAAATTGGTTCCGGATTTGGTTTATGTTTTTCAGTATCATCATTTCCGATAATAACATCGAACATCTTTTCATCGATATTTAAGAAACCTAAGACATCTTTTACGTGCTTAACATTGTTACTAGTAACAATTCCTAATTGTTTTCCTTTAGCCTTTAATTTATTTAAAGTTGGTAAAACATCATCATAACTTTTAGTTAATCTGAGAACAAATTCCGCGTCTAATAAAGCGCGAATGTTCTTTTCAAAAACATCCATTGCTTCTTTAGTCATTGGCGCTCCTAATTCTTCATAGCCTTGAATTAAAGGAATACGCATTAGGCGTAAAACATACCCTTCTGGAACATCTACTCCTACCGAAGCATAGGCTCCGTGGAACACTTCTACTAAAGAATCATGGGAGTCCACTAATGTCCCATCAAAATCAAATAAATATGTCTCTATGCACTTCATATTGACTAAATCTTAAAGGAAAACCAATAATAAATAAAGAATTTTATTGATTATTAATATATATGCTTTATAATCTTGAGTTATGAAAATTAGACTAGCCACATTTGTATACAACATAATCTGTAATATCCCTGTCTGTTTCTTCCTCTGTTTAGCTGCCGCTATTACTGGAGCAAGTAAATTCGATGGCGGAACATTAATTATCGATTTCCAGGCCATTGAATGGATTAATATTCTTTATAACTTTTTAGTGGGCTTTACTATTGCAATGTTAATTGGTAACTTTGTTCCACTAACTAAAATTGGTAGATGGTTCACTGCCTTATTTGGTATAAGAAACGATACTTATACAGGTAATATGCCATATCGCTTACTAGCGACATTAATCACTACGTTAATCTTCTATGTCGCAATCACTCCAACATTAACATTATTTAATTACTTTATTTTAAAAATCTATACCACTCCTGCTCAAGCAGGAATCTCGTTCTTAATTAATATTCCAATCATGTTAATTGTCGGCTTTGTTAGTTCATTACTAAACGATATTGCCGCTTATAAAGTCGCTCATATGATTGACGCTGACTTCTAAGATCTCACAAAAAAGTGAGATTTTTTATTACTTGTAATAACTAAATTCGCTAAAACTTTTTTTCACAAATAAAAACCCTATTTCTGGGGTAATTATAGATGACCCCGCAATGCAGATTACTCTGCTACCAGCCAGTTTTACCTGGGGCTTCAGCGCGGGACGACCAAGGTCCCCCAGGCCATCTACATGTATATTAATAATTTTTTTATTAGTTATCAAGACAAAAAAAGCCAAAACCCTAAGGGTTAAGGCCAAAACCACATCATTAAGAGCGAATTGTCAATATATTAACAAAAAACTCCTTATAGGAGTTCTTGTATTTTATTAGATGATAATTATTTTTGATTAATAGAATCCGCTGTTCTTTTTTTAGCGTGGAAAGCTAAGCCAAGAGCGTCAGGTCCACAGTGGCTACCAGCGGTAGGATTAACATAGATAACTTCGATTTTAAGATCTTCACCATATTTTTCGTGGAGCTTAGCTTTTACGTCTTCTACTAAATAGTCAGCGTCACTATGAGCGATGACACATGGATATTTCTTAATATCAACTTGAAGTTCATCGACATATTCTAAGATCTTATCAATTGCTTTTTTACGGCTCATTGCGCTTCCAATAGAGGTCATCTTACCATTTTCACCAATATAGATAAGAGGTTTAACACCCATCATTCCACCCATAAAGGCTTTAAATCCGGTAACACGTCCACTCTTTTTAAAGAACTTAATGTTATCGGCAAAGAAATAAAATGCCATTTGATCAATTCCAGTTTTTGCCCATTCGAGTATTTCATCAATGGATTTACCTTGTTTATATAATTCCGCAACTTCTAAAGAACAAACATAGCCACCTACGGTAATGCCTTTAGTGTCTACTAGCTCAATTCTTCTATCTGGGTATTTAGCTAATAATTCTTTAATTGCTTCTTCGCAAACATCAATAGAGACAGTCATTACTCTAGAAAAGTGAACATATAGAATATCTTTTCCTTCTTTAAGAACAGGTTCGAAATATTCAATATATTGAGCTTTACTAAGCGCACATGTGGTTGGTAAAACTCCACCTCTAAGCATTTTATAAAATGCTTTATAATCAAAAGTTTCACTATTTTTAAAAGGATAAACCTCTTCTTGGACAACATAAGGCATAGAAATTAAACCAGCATCGTAGCGTCTAGCTATTTCTGGAGTGATATCACAGTCAGTATCAAAAAATAATTTATACATATAATTACCTTCTTTTTTATTTTGTAGCGTTTTTATTTAAATAATCTAATACATCTTTTACAGTCTCAAAAGGAATGGCATCAGTGAATTCCACTCCAAATTCCTCTTCCATAGACATAGATAGCATCATCATTCCGATAGAATCAATTCCTAAATCCACTAATTTAGTGGATTCAGTGGTGTGTTCCACATCAGAATCTGGCATATTTTGTTTAATGAGTTTTTTAAGTCTTTCTAGCATTAATAAATTCCTATTAATAAATCGTATATATCTTGTTTACCTGAAATTAGACCAATCTCTACTTGAGGATAGTCTCTATTTAATACTTCCATAATTTCATTCGCTAACTCTTCAGATAAGCTTTGTCCAAAGAAAACAAAAGCAAAGCTTTTATCTTCGATGTCTTCAATTTTAGAAAATGCTTCTAAAGTAGCTTCAATAATATCTTCTTGATAACCAATTAATTTATGGCCAATGGCTTCAACATAGCTTCCTTTAGGGGCAACTTCACCATCAATATTAGCCTCCTTACCACTTTTAAAGATAGTTAAAGGAATCATTCCTTGAACTCCTTCTAATAAGCAGTCTTCTACTTCTTTTGGAGATAGATCTTCGTCAAAATAATTATTTAACGCCGCAAAGCCTTCTTGAATATTTCTAGTTTCAATTACATGAACTTCACTATCTTTATATAAATCTGCTGCTTGATGAGCGGTTTTAATCATATTAGCTTCATTAGGAAGAAGGAATATATCATCGGCGTTAACATAGTTAAAGGCGTCAATAAGTTCACTCACACTAGTGTTCATGGTGGTGCCACCATTTAAGACTAAATCAGTTCTTAATCCTTTAAATGATTCGATAACCCCGTCACCTTGAGCAACAGTAATAATGGCGATTTTCTTTCTTTCACCACGTTTTTTATTCTCTTCTTTAATAACGTTATTATGTTGAAGAGCCATATTTTCCATTTTAAAGGCGACAAATTCACCAAATCTTTGAGCGTATTCAATTACTTCATAAGGGGTTTTAGTGTGGACATGAACCTTAACAATGGTGCCAGTTTGGAAACAAACCAAAGATTCTCCGTGACTTTGCATCCAAGAGATAAATGAGTTGATATCGAATTCTTCAACATTAATTTTAGAGTTTAGTAATTGGAGTAAAAATTCAGTGCAATAGCCAAATTCCAATTCACTATTTTCGTTAAATGCCGAATAGTCGATTTTATCCATTGGATTAGATTCTTCAATCTCGTGATCATTAACATCTTCTAATTCTTTTCCAGTAAAGAAGGATAAATATCCTTCAAAGATCGTTAATAAACCTTTTCCTCCAGAATCCACCACTCCATTTTCTTTTAAAACAGGGAGTAGATTTGGGGTGTTGTCTAATGATTTTCTCATCTCTAAAACTACTTTAGTAAAGAAATCGAGATAGTTTTCTTTTCCGGTAATACAGTATTTAGCCGCTTCAATTGATTCTCTTGCCACTGTAAGAATTGTGCCTTCCGCTACATCAGCGCAAGCGTTATAAGCATTTTTATACGCTCCTACCATAGCAAAAGCGAAATCTTGAACTGAGATTTCCACTACATTAGCAATAGCATCGGCAAAACCTCTAAAATATTGACTTAATAAAACTCCAGAATTTCCTCTAGCCCCAAATAGCATTCCTCTAGCGAATTCATCAGCGATTTTACCAACGCTGGCGTCATCATCACTAATGGTTTTAAGCCCATTAGAATATGTGAGTTTCATATTGGTGCCAGTATCCCCATCAGGAACAGGAAAAACATTCAAATCATTAATAATTTGTAGATGAGCCACTAAGTTTTTATATCCAAGTTTTAATAGTTCGACAAATGTTGAGCCATTAATTACTGATTGTGTATTCATAAAATTATTCGTTAATAGTCTACTTTCAACCTTGACTATTATAATAAATTATAAATATTATTCAAGTTATATTGCTTCACCAACAGATGTTGGTGATAGACTTTTTGAAATAAAAAGACAATATTTTCATGAAAAATTAAAGATATAATATTATTCAGGTAAAAAAATATGAAATATATAGTGATTGATACATTAGGAAGCGATCAAGGCCCTAAAGCAATATTAGATGGAATTAAAGAAGTATTAGAAAATAATTCTGATATTGGCTTTGTGGTTGTCGGTGATCCTAAGTTAATAGAAGAATATAACTTTCCAAAAGATAGAACCAAAATAATAGAGGCTTATGAGACTGTCACTAACTACGATAATCCGGTTGAAGCATTTTACAAAAAAGATAAAGTCTCTATCTTTCTAGCTCTAAGAGAGGCTAGTGAAAATGTTGACTCAATTGGTGTTATTTCTAGTGGGGCAACTGGCGCTCTTATGGTTGGCTCTATTAAATACTTATTAGATAAAAATAGGACTAGACCTGCTTTAGCAGCGGTACTTCCAACAATTGATGAAGGTAAATGTACCTGTGTAGTTGATACTGGAGCAAGTATCGATGTTGGCCCACATCAGCTAGTAGAATTCGCTCATTTAGGAAGCGAATTTATGAAAAAACTCTATAAAATAGAGTCTCCTAAAGTGGGATTACTTTCAATTGGCTCAGAATCCACTAAAGGGGATAAATTAGTTAAAGAAACTTATCCACTTCTAGAACAAGAAGAAGGTATAAACTTTATTGGTAATATCGAAGGTAGCAAAGCTCTTGACCATTTATGCGATGTATTAGTATGTGATGGCTTTAGTGGCAACCAAGTTTTAAAAGTTACTCAAGGAGTAGCCTCAAACTTAATTAGAGAAATTATTAAATACGGAAAACTAAATAATAAAGAAAAAGAGGCCAAAGAAATTGCCTATCATCTTATTAGCCTATATGACTTTGAATCAAGTGGAGCGGCGATTATGTTAGGAGTTAAAAAGACCGTATTAAAATGTCGAGGTTCAAGTGGGTCTAAAGCCATTGTCTCTGCCTGTCAAATCTTAATTAATTTAAACGAAAATAAAACCTATTTTGAAGAGGTGTTTAATAAGTAAAAAAACTTGCCATTAAGGCAAGATTTTTTATATTTATAAACTAGTAGTTTAGTTTTCTTTTTTGCGTTTGATTAAAAGCAAGATTACCCCTACTGCCGCTAAGGCCGATAAAACGACACTTGTGGTTACAATATTTCCGCGACAACCTGATGCTGGGGCTAGTTTTTTATTAATCACAATTTCGTAAGTGGCAGTAACAGAAACATTATCTTCAGCATAACTAATTGTGACTGTTTTAGTTCCAGAAGTTAACATATCTGGCTTACTGACTGAATAACCAGTAACTGTTTGTGAAGTGCCGTCACTATAAGAGGCGGTGACAACTAAACCTTCACTAGAGAATGTATCGCCAAGTGTAAATGTAGTTTTATAATTACCACTTAAAGAAATTGAAGACAAAGTCTTTTGTGGGTCTGGACTATTAACAGTTATTGAATAAGTTGCGCTTTTGGTGATCTCATCTTCTGTATAATAAACAGTGACTATTTTAGTGCCAGCAGTAGACATATTTGGATTTCTGACTGAATAACCAGTGACTGGTTTTGAAGTGCCATCGCTATAAGAAGCAGTGACCACTAAACCTTGACTAGAGAATGTATCGCCAACTGTAAATGTCTTTTGAACATTACTAGTGTTTAACGATATGGATTCAAGAGTTGTAGGAACAAATGGAATCGCACTAGAAACAATAGTTAATGATTTAATATACACTCTAGATTCAGCAGAAACGCTGAGTGTGCTTACTGCTGTACCATCATAAGTTAATTCATAATCTGCTAAAGAGGAAGTAAGGTTATTGATTGTTTTATTACCAACGGTAATAGTAGCGCTTGCACTAGTATTATAACAGCAAGCTTTAATAGTGATTGATGTAATATTTAAAGATTCAGTGAAAGTTAAACTAAAGGAGCCATTATTATTTCTACTTCCAAGTTTTAAGCCGTTAACACCTTCATACGCTCTAGAAGAACTGGTAGAAGAGATTATTAAACCACCGCTTTCTACAATATCTAAAATATCATCTAATTCTTCTCTACTATCTTGCTGACTAGAAGAGAAAACAATTTGATATTCTTCATCAGTAGCTTCAACGACATTTACGTTAACAGTTTTAGTGACTTCTTCAGCAGTTAAAGTTAATGTGGTTTCTCCAACAGCAACACCAGTGACTTGTCCTTCTTCTGATACTGTAGCGACACTAGTATCGTTAGATACATATTCGATTTTTTTATTAGTGGCGTTAGTAGGTAATACAGAAGCATTTAAATTGACCTTTTTGCCTTCTTTAACTTCAATATTTTCACTAACAGAAATACCGTTAACGGCAACATATTGACTAACAATAACACTAATAGTAGCGCTTTGACCTAAACTATCACTAACTGTAATAGTTGTGGTACCTGCACCTACTACATGAATTGTTGCAGTTGAGCTAACTCTACCCGTATCACCACTAACAGTGACCACATTAGTGTTTCCACTAACCCAAGAAGAGATAGTTCCTTCTTTACTTGTTGCGGTGACTGTGACATCGCTAGATTTAGTATTTAACTCGAATGATTTGGCATCAACTGAGACACCATCATTAGCCATATCTAATAAGTTATAGACATCTAAATTGCCATGTCCATAATATCTAAACGAATAACTGCTGCATTTATATGCAGAACCATATAAATCTTCTTCAAATTCATCAGGTGTGCCGTTAGGATATTTTTCTTTCCATAACGCCGCTGCTCCAGCGACAATTGGACTAGCAAAACTAGTTCCACTAGTGAAGTGATATCCTAAAGTTTTTGTTTTTTGAGTTGGATCTTTGATTCCAGGGGCACACACACTACCAGGAGCAGCAATATCAACACTGATTGCTTTTGTCGAAGCAGTATCAGTGCTCTTATTATAATTAGAATAACTATTATCAAATTTATCTGAATATGCTGCTAAAGAGCCAACACTAACAACGTGCTCATTACATGCTGGATAAGATTTACAATCGGTACTTTCATTTCCCGCTGCCGCAACAACGATCACTCCTTTGTCATAAGCATAATCAATAGCATCTTTAAAGGTAGTTTTTGTGCCATCAGAGGCATAATCTTCATATCCATCAGGATATTCATCGGTATCAAAGCCACCTAAAGACAAGTTAATAACATCCGCTCCATTATCAGCAGCGTATTTAATGGCCTCATTAATAGATGGGTCATAGAAATCAATTTTTAAAGCTAAGATATTAGCGCCTGGGGCAATACCGACAGTGCCCACTCCATTATTACTAGCCGCAGCGCTACCAGAAACGTTACTACCATGGTCAACCCACTCTTTTCCGCCTTCACCATCACTTTCGTAGTCATGAGATAAAACCGACCAGCCTTCGCTTGATGCTTTGTGGATTGAGACAGTTCCTGTATATTCATCAGTTTCAAAATACGCAGATTTATCAGAGATAATTGATAGTCCGTTTCTTTTAAAGTCTTCGTGGTCATATTCAATACCGCTATCAATAACAGCGATTAAAGAACCTGAGCCAGTATATTTCTCCCAAGTTGCTTCAATATCACCAACATTGTCCATTGAGACGTTTTGATAATATTGTTTACCAGTTCCATAATATGGATCATCAGCTTTAGATGCGCCGGTATAATATGGGTCAGTTGGAGACAAAAATGGAGTGCGTTTCACCATTTCTTCTTCCTTAACATCGTTTCTTAATACGATTCCACCATTAGGGCCAACAGCTCCAACAGCGTAGACTTTTTTAGCTTGTTTTAAGTTAACTGCAGTTAAAGTACCAGCAAGCATAACAAAAGCAAATCCGTAACTAACAAATTTCATTTTTAAACTTTTCATAAGGGTTCTCCTCGGACGATTATCCCCTTTGATTTACTTATCAAAGAGGTTATTATACACAAATATTAGAACTCTCGTAAATAAAAATGTTTTTTTCGATTAGATCTAAAAAAACGACCTTTCGGCCATATTTTATTACTACTCAATTTCTCCAGCTTTTTTAAAGGCGAATTTTGCACAAGCTGGACCAATTAATTCATAGACTAATGTTGAGGTTAATATAATCGCCATAATTAAAGCACCGGTACCATCAGTAAATAAATTACTAGCGGTAGTAGCTAAGCCAATAGCAACACCTGCTTGAGGGACTAAGGCAAAGCCTAAATATTTTTGAACGCTTTCTTCAGCGTGAGAGACTTTCGCTCCAAGTCTAGCACCACTATATTTACCAACCACTCTAAAGATAATATAAACAACAGCGATAATTAAGACTAATAAACCAGTGTCATTAAAGAAGATGGTCAAGTCTAAAGACGCCCCTGAAATTACAAAGAATAATAAATAAATAGGTGGGGTAAATCGATCTAAGACATCTAAAGTTGGTCCACTATTTTTAAATAAGTTCGTATATAAGGCTCCAGCCATCATACACATTAATAAACTAGACAATTCAAAGCCACCCATATAGTCGGCTCTAAATAAGAAATATAGACCGCAACAAGAGAAAATAGCAAAGATCGCTAATATCACTCTGTTATTACGGCTTTTAAATACTTTGTTTAATAAGGAGATGATAACTCCAAATACCGCTCCTATTCCTAAGGAGATAAAGATTTCAATAATTGGTTTAAAAATCATCTTATAGACATCAAAAGTTCCACCCACACTTAAAGCGGAAGCAATTTGAAATAAAATCGCAAATAGAATTAACGCCACTGCATCATCTAACGCCACAACTGGAAGCAACGTATTCACTAAAGGTCCTTTAGCGTTATATTGCTTGATAACCATTAAAGTAGCTGCCGGAGCGGTCGCACTAGCAATCGCACCAAGGACTAACACTAACTGCCAACTAACCTTATCAGGAGCGATAAAGTGAGCGATCATTAAAGCAATAATCACGCATAAAGAAGCTAATAAAGCTTCTAAGATAGTAATAACTAGTACTTTCTTACCAACTGCTTTTATCGCACTCGCTTTAAAAGATGAACCAATCGAAAAGGCGATAAAACCTAACGCAATTGTTGATACCCATTTGATTTGGTCAACAAAATTATATATAACCGAGGTTTTAATCCCGTCATAAGTAAAGTTATTAAAGAATAAACCAAAAACAAACGGGCCCATAATGATACCGGTAATGATATAGCCTGTAACATTAGGGAGCTTAAAAATTTTCATTAATCTCGTCGAGAGTAACGCCGCAATTAAAAGAATACCTATATATAGGAAAATATGAAAATCCATAATTAATTAGATTGATCCTTCGTAATTATCAACACTTTGGGAATACATAAATCCCTTGATGTCTTTAAAGTTATTTGTCTTTTCTTTTATCACATCAGTGATAATGCTCAACTTATCTTCATCAATAATAAATAAACAAAGTGAAGATGTTGTCACTTCATGTTCTAAATGTCTTAAACCAAAGAAATGATGATCTTCTGGAGATTCATCAAGAGCGTGTCTTAAAGATTCAGTAGACACGACTGTCGCGTTAAAGCCTTCTTTTTTTAATTCCACTAAAGTCTCAACGGCCTTAGGAGAATTTTCAAGTACTAAATATAAAACTTTTTTCATAGCTATTCTTCTTTCGTTATCTATTTAATAACTCTTTTAATTTAGATACAAGATATAAATATCTTTCTTTTTTATCTGGGTTAGATAAATGCTCTTCTCGAGACTGAGGATATTCTAATGTGTAAGTTAATTTTGTATCACCAAATTGTTCGCTAGTTAAATCGAAAATCTCCTCTCCAACTTTAGAGAAACAGTGAACATTTCCGTCAACATATACTCCATATATTTCTCCTCCAAAAATATCTTGGACGAGTAAACAAGTAACCGTGCAACATCCGCATGTCTTATTATCTTTGGACCATTCTTTTCTAAGTCTAGGGGTACAAACATTAATATCCCAAATTTTACTTAATAAATCATATAAGTGTCTTTGGTCCTTGATCTTTTTATATTCAGGGTTTATAGGATGAACACTTTTAGTGTTGCTACCATAAAATTTATAACTCATATTATTCATCAAATAAATGAGAAATCATCTCCATATATTTCTCGTGTTTTCTTCTTTTAAACGCTCGAAAGGTTAAAGCTTCTCTAGTAGCGATATGATTATCCATTCTATTAACAAGTTTAGCTTCTTTAGTTTTTGGATATAGATGAATTGTTAAAGGCCACATATGGCTTTTAATAATATCTTGCACTTCTTTAGAAATATTAAAGTCTCTAATAGCGTTAGAGCACGCTACTAAAGGATGTCTTCTTCCATGCTTTTTCTTTAATTCGTGATGTGCTCTCCAATCATATAAATAATAATCATGAAGAATCGCCGCAGTTAACAAATCTTTAAGATTTTGCATGCTATATCTTTTTCTTCTAGCGGCTTTTTTAACACAGAGCTTAGCCACTCTAAAAGAATGAATATAGCAACTAGATCCACGATGCATTTGAATATCACTCATTCTCTTGATTTTCTCATCATTAAGATAATGTTGATATATTTCTTCTAATTCCGCTTTTTGTTCTTTTGTTAACTCTCGCATGTTCTAATTATGAGCACAAAAGAAAAAATATTCTATTTATTTTTAATATTTTTTGTCGCATTATATTGCTTAGAAGGTGATTGACATGGCAAATAACAAAGAAAATTTTAAAGAAACCGGTAAAGATATCGGTCACGCTTTTATAAATTTTGGTAAGGCAATGGGTACCACCATGAAAGTCGCTTTTGGTAATGAAGATAATTCTAATGGCGAATGTAAAAAGACTAAAACTGGAGAAGCTTGGACTGAAGTAGGACATGGCTTTGCGGAGGCTGGCAAACAAATTGGTAGAACCGCCAAAGGAATAGTTGATAATCTCGACGAAAAAGAAAAAGACGACAAAATTAAAAAAGATGAAGCAATAGATGTCGAATTCGAAGAAAAGAAATAATTGTATTATTTCTATATTTAATGAAATAATTATATATTTGTAGTACAATTATTAATTGAGGTAGTTATATGATTACATTCGATCAAAAATTAATAGAATATTGTAACGTCTGGCAACCTGGTGGTTGGCCAGTTGGTAATTTATTATTAAGTTTAGCGGCCTTAGTACTTTGTGTACTTCTAGTCGGTATCGTTGGTATTGAAAGAGAAAGAAAAGGTCGAAGCGCTGGACTTAGAACCCACTTACTAGTCGGTATTGGTTCCACAATTGTGATGATTATCTCTATCTATGGCTTCCCAGCAGGATACGCTAGAGACATCGCTAGATTAGCTGCTCAAGTTATTACTGGTGTTGGTTTCCTTGGTGCTGGAGCTATTATGCACCGTAGTAGCGGAGTTAAAGGATTAACTACTGCTGGTACTATTTGGGTATCAATGGCCATTGGCATTGCGTGTGGATCATTCAATTTCATTCTTGCAGTTGCCGGAACATTACTCATCTTCTTAGTGTTAACACTATTTAGAAAAGTAGAAGTGAGAATTTCTAAAAATAATCCAACTATGGTTATTGTTGTTCCAGCAGGCGAAGCAGTATTAGGAAAACTCCATAGTGTCTGTAATGAATTTGATTGCTCCTTACATTCAATGTCTTCTAGTGTTAGTGAAGTTGAAGGCAAAAGCTGTGTAGAAATTGTCTTCCAAATTCTATTTGAATCTAGCGGAGAAAGAAGCGAAGAATTCTTAGCCCGTGTGGAGCAAGAAATCAAGCCAATCAGCATCCACTACTTAAATAGAAAATAACAAAATAAATACCTAAAACAAAAAAAGACCTTAAAGGTCTTTTTTTAGTTCAACAAAGCTTCAATAATTGTTTCAATTGGTAGGAAGTAAGTCTGATCTTTTAAATGAATGAAACCATACTTTATATAGAAATTTTTAGCATTCTCTTTTACATCTACTATGATTGCTTTTACACCAACGTTTAACGATACTTGAACCGCTTTTTTGAAGGCGAACGTAATAATGTCTTTATCATATCCTCTTCCTTGCAAGGATTTTTCAACAGCAAGTCGAGCTATTTTAATTGCGGGAACAGGATATCGAGGATGTTTTTTCTTATATGAAATTGGCATTTCCTCGAAATCCACTTGTGAATTACATAATGTTACAAACCCAACTGGAACATTATTATCAAAGCAAACAAATGTTTTGCTTAAATGATTTTTATCATTTTGATATGCATGAGTTTTGATATATTTGTTTAGATTCTCGTCTCCACAATCAAAGCCTTTGAAAATATAAGCTGTTTCCAAAGAAGTTAATGCTTTAAATTCAATCATTTGAACAGACTTTTTAAGGCTTCATTAGGTGGAGGTGGGTTGTCTAAAATTTTTAGAAACAAATCTCTTTGCTCATTATTCAACGTAATAGTTTCATTCTTTTTAATATCCAATTCGGCTTGCTTTAAAACAATATCAACAATATAAGATGATAAGCTTTGTTTTGAATATCGTGCCGCTAACTCTAACATTTCTTTGTCATTATCGGAAACACGAATGTTGATTCGATTGTTTTTTGCTATTGCAGCCATATCGTTACCTCCGTTTTTATTATAACAAAATTGTAAGTACAATGTACACACATATTATAAAAAAGAAAAATAATTTCGATTATTCTAAATATTTGCTAAAATAATAATCAGAAAGGAATGACTGCATCAGTATAAAGATGTGTGTCTAAATAAGTAAATATGTCAACAGTTGAAAAAATTAAAGCCGCATACGAAGCATTCGTAGAAGAAAACGCAAAATTCGTCGAAAAGGGCAACAAAGCCGCTGCCGGTAGAGCTAGAAAAGCTTTAATGGAACTCGCTAAATTAGCCAAAGTTCGTAGAGCAGAAATTCTCGAAGAAAAGAAATAAAATAAATTAGATTAAATAAAAACCATTCACCGTTTGATGAATGGTTTTTTGTTATTCTTTGCTTTCTATTATTTTTGGCTCTTCTGGAGCGAGTTTTTTTGATACACCGATAAATAACGTATATGTAGCGCTAACAAGGATTATAGAGGCGATTAAATCGGTTAACCAGTGTTTCGCTGATAAGGCTCTGGTGAACACTAGTAATATACATATAATTCCAGTAGCGAGATAAACAATTGGCTTGATCCAATCCTTCTCTGGCTTTAATAACTTCATCGCTGTAAAAGTATTGATCAAATAGAACATACAGCCAATAAAGACGTGGCTAGATGGATAAGATGGTTTTAATTTGTCCGCTAAGGAATCAGGAGAATAATTCACCTTCACCACTTCGAACACTAAATATAAGATTGCTGTAAGGACATATCCTCCTAAAGCCACATAATAGTTAATATTGAGTTTCTTAAATGATTTAGTTTTAACTAATTCAATAATCGCAAAGACAAGGAGAATCAATATATATCCAAAGGATAAATATAGAATAATATCACTGAATTTGCCCATTACTTCATATTTACCAAAGTTAGTGACAAACTCTCCAAACTTATAGTTAATAGAGTAAAATCCAACATAGGTATTATTATAATAATAATGAACGTCCACAGTCTTAACTAATATAGTAAAAACAATAAATATTAATAGTAATGCCGCTGAGGCAATAAAATATCCGTATTTTTTCATAAAAGAAGTCATAAATAAAACCCTAATATCCTTAGATATGTTATCACATTCAAACATTAGATATTAGGGTTATTTTTAGAAATTAGTTGTAGTACTCAGTTCTTGTTTGATAAGTAGCTGGGTTATCTGGGGTATTGTAGTTAGCGTCTGGAATATTACGGGTTGTGATATCCATAAATCCTTCGCTAGCTTTGGCATTCCATCTAGTTAAAGCTTGTGCTTGTGGAATAACCGCTTCAGCAACAGCAGCATCTAAAGTGATGTTGATGTTGAAGATGGTTGCAAAGTTCACTCTTAAGGTTGCGTGTAAGCTACCAATAACATCAATTCCTTCAGAACTGCCTGGGTAGTCGATGTGTTGAGAAGTAATTGTGGCTTCCACTTCTTTTAAAGCATTAATACCAGTTAATTCATTGAGATTTAAACCAAGTTGAATCACATCATTACCATTTTGCTTGTAGGATTTAAATCCTGTGCTGGTAAAGGTGTTAGTGAAGTTGCCTGGTTCTTTGTACTCGCTAGTACCACTATTTTCTTTATTTAAAGCGTCTAAATAGATGCTTGGCTTAATACCAACTAAACCAGTAATTAAATATTGAGCAATGTTGTCTAAGAAGTTAGTGCTGTCGCAACGATAGTGATAGTTATCTCTAACATGGAAATAATGTGTTTCCCATTTTAAGAAGCCAACGTGGACTCTTTCTGTATCATCAGATTTGAAGAATCTTCTGATATTGAAGACACCACCAACTTTGTTGTCGCTATCATCATCATAAGTTTCAAAGGAGAATTCAGCACCCATCTTTTTAACACCGAATGCGTCATCAACAGTAATAGCGATAATGGTTGGAATTTCATCAATTGTTCCAAAGACCTTCACATGCACACCATCAACATAGACATAGAAGTTAATACCTTTTAAGTCTGGTTTTAAGATGTTAGTAGAGTTCATTCTGATTAAAGCTTCAGCGGTTAAGTGATAGAAGTTCACTTTAGTGGTGTTAATACCTAATTGTAATAAGGTCTTAATGCCATCTAATGACATGAAGTTATCACCTTTATGAATTCTATTCACAGTGCCGTTATTATAGTCTTCTAATTCAAATGTTAAATTGAGTTTAGAAGCATTTTCTTTATCAGAAAGAACTAAATCTTTAATCACTAATGAATGTAATTCTTGTTTACCTTCATCGTTATATTTGGTGTTGATAGAAAGAGCGATATCCTCTGGTAAATTCATACCAAACATGTTCTTATTAATCACGATCTTGATTTCAGTACCATTACCGTTTTCAGTAATATCAATCTTCTTGAGAAGATTATTACTTGCAAAATAGAGATAATCTTTACTATCTAAGATACTACCAAGGCTATTCATACCTAAAAGTTTAGTAATAGGTTCTAAGAACTTGGTGTATTTTGGATTACTGCCTTCTTCATTAATGAAGGTCATAACTACATCAATTAAATCAGAGAATGTTTGAAGTTTCATTTTACCTTTAACAGACTTGTTATCGTCATCAGGATCACCATAGATGAATAAAGCTTCATTTAAGTTATTCTTCTTTTTCACAATTTTGCCGTTAGAATCTTCCACTTCATATTCTTGAATGTTGGAGGCTAAATTGGTGACATTCACATACATGTCATGTGTAGCCCATACTTGACTACCACTATATTTATATTGGTTAATGGTCATATTACCAAAGCCTTCTTTAACTTCATCGTTATTGTCTAAACAACCTTGACCATTAAATCTAATACCTAAGTTTTGATTATCTAACATAGAACCACTAATTCTGAAACCAGTTTTCTTAACGTTAGCAAGTTCAGTGACTTGTTCAACAACATCAGGAATGAATTTAGTGGATTGATATAAGGAGTTATCTCCTAAATCTGGTGCACTAAATGGAGCGGTTTTCATATTGGCACCTAAGGTGAAGTTACCAAAGGCTAGACCATTAATATCAATGTTAAGACCACTATTATTGACTGCAGACATCTTTTCTTGGAAAGAAGCAATTGCAGCGTCTAATTGTGCTTCTTCTTCTGCGGTTAATGATGGTTTGTTATTTAATTCAACAATAATTTCTTCTAAATCGAAGTAGTCTTGGAAATAATCAGCATCGTTATTCACTCTAATAACAACTTCAGCGTTTTCACCGACATTTAAAGCAGATAAATCAATGCCTAATTCAAAACCAGTTTCATCATTCTTAAGTGTCTTAAGCATATCTAAGATAAAAGAGAAATCATAATTATTGATAGAATCCACTAAATCTTCAGATAAGAACTTAGATAAGGTTTCCATAGTGTCAGTGCCACTATCTTGGGAAAGATTATCAATTAATTCTGGAACTTTGGATAAAATCCAGTTCATAGTTTCTGTATCGAAATATAATTTCATAACAGATTCTAAGTTACCATGTCCATCATCTTGTTCGTTGAATCTTAAATAGCCTTCACCGTTAGCGAACACCAAGTCTAAGTTCGCATATTCAACATCGTTTTGACCAATTAAGTCTAATTGTAAATTAAAGCCAACATCTTTAAGATCACCAACCATTTTATAATCTTCTGGTTTTTCTGGTTTATCAATCGCTTGATATTGACTTAAATCTAATAATTTATCAAAGTCGATATTAATAGAACCGGCAACTTTTGCAATATCAGTAGAAACAGAATCCACAACATTATCAAGGTCTAAATCAAATTCTAAACCAAATTTTTGATTACCTTCTTTTAATACGGAAAGTAATTTTCCAGTTAATGAAGTATAATTAAATACTTCATAATAACCATCTAATGCTGGAGAGACGAAAGAATCATATGGTTTGATTTCTACATCAATGGCACCATTAATGGTGACGGTACCAAAGCTGATGTTTTCTAATTCCACTCTTTTAAGAGATAAATCACTATCAGCGACAAGGTTAATCATTAAGCCACCAACTTTATCAGTTTCTCCTAATGAGAAGACGGTGTCATTACCTCTACTAGATTCTTTTGGTGAAGCAGATAATAAACTAGCAAAATCAAATCCAGCTTCTTCTTCATTTTGTTGATCGTTTTTCGCTTCATTGACATTAACTTCTGTGCCAATACCACCATTTAATAAGCTATCAAAGACACTACCAAGTTTATCATTGATTAATGTTCCTAAATCAGAGAATAAGGAAGTAGAGTCTAAATTAGCGTAGGCTGCAAAGGCTAAAAGATATTTAGTAGACAAATTTTCCAATTTGAAATCTGTCATTTTGATTTTCATGTCTTTTAAACCGAAATAGACATCGTTACCGAAATGACCCAAAGTGATTGGTAAGTATTTGCCGTTATAGTTGACACCTAAATCGACATTAAATTCGATAGCAGACATCGCTAAAGCAAACATTCTGAAGTCAATTTCACCTTCTTCGATGGTGATGCTGTTAAGTGCAGAATCCTTATCTTTCTTATAAGTAATTTGGAACTTCTCACTACTAGTAAGTCCCGTAAGTTTTGCACTTAAATAGTGTTCAACTTCATTTTCGCCTTGTTCGTCTTCTGACATACCAACATCTTTGGTTAATTTTTCAACGAATTTCTCAAAGAGAGTTTTCTCTCTTTCTTGAACAGAAACATCGATTAACTTGCTTCTATTAGGAGTAAGTAAATATCCACCGATAACTGCACCTGCAAAGGCGACAAAGCCAGTGGTCACTATTCCTGTTCTTTTTAATAACTTTTTGAGTCTTTTGTTCATGACGTTAGTCCTCCTCTTGCGCTAATAAAGCGCTGTAGTTGATGTTTTCGTTATACGAAGGAATATCCATTTGCTCGCCTGCGTGATAATAATTATCAATAATATTATGAGTTTTAGCAGGGACCGGAATTCCTTCCTTTGTTGCTGTATATGTTTCATCCACCAGCATGTGTTTGAGATTTAAGTTGCTGTCAACTGTAAATTCCAAGTTCACTTCACTAAATGGTGGAAGATTGCTTAATCCTGAGATGTTCTGCATCTGTGTCTTGTAATAGAACGTAGACAAGTTAGGATTAAGGCTGAACTTGATAATGGTATTTCCACTCTTTGTGGTTCTAGAACTATCAAGTACTGTTTTTTCAGAAATGATGTAGATAAACATTTCATCAAGGGTTTTTCCCAAATACTCTTTATATTCATCCTTAGAGAATGTTTTAGAAGGAGTAGCTGGGTAACTCGCCGTTTCTGGACCAAGACAACTGCCGTCGAATGTTTCTAGATTTCCATCTTCGTCATGTTGAAGTGATCTTTTAGCAAGGTCGACTACCGAAGAATAAGATAATTGTTCTTCAAAGTATTCGTTTCCTCTTTTGATTTGGGCGTTTCTAATTGTTTGCGTAACAATCGTATTGGCATTACCAGCACCGATGGACCAGCAATATTCTTGTGTTCGATATTTCTCGAAACAGATATTGATGACATCAGAGTCTGAGAATGACCTAACCCCTGAGATAGTTTTGTCCGCGAGCTTATTATATTTATCCATAATAGACTCAACGTCCGGGGAGAATTCCTTTGGATCAAATCCTGGTGGATAATGCTCATCAACTGGACCTACTGTTCGCTTTAGGACGATACCTGTTCCTCCCCCAGCAACAGCGGAT
>CADCEE010000013.1 GCA_902800355.1 uncultured Erysipelotrichaceae bacterium
CTTTCTCCATAGAAAGGA
Organism: uncultured Erysipelotrichaceae bacterium; assembly: GCA_902800355.1. Taxonomy (GTDB): domain Bacteria; phylum Bacillota_I; class Bacilli_A; order RFN20; family CAG-826; genus UBA2450. The sequence goes on from CADCEE010000013.1 coordinate 19, forward strand.
GGTGATCCATCCCCACGTTCCCGTAGGGATACCTTGTTACGACTTAACCCCAATCACCAGTCCTACCTTAGGCGTCTCCCTCCTTGCGGTTAGGATAACGACTTCGAGTATTACCAGCTCTCATGGTTTGACGGGCGGTGTGTACAAGACCCGGGAACGTATTCACCGCGACATGGCTGATTCGCGATTACTAGCAATTCCAGCTTCATGGAGTCGAGTTGCAGACTCCAATCCGAACTGAGACCGGCTTTATGGGATTTGCTCCTCCTCGCGGATTCGCGTCTCTTTGTACCGGCCATTGTAGCACGTGTGTCGCCCAGGACATAAAGGGCATGATGATTTGACGTCATCCCCACCTTCCTCCGACTTACATCGGCAGTATCCTTAGAGTTCCCAACTGAATGATGGCAACTAAGGAAAGGGGTTGCGCTCGTTGCGGGACTTAACCCAACATCTCACGACACGAGCTGACGACAACCATGCACCACCTGTTGCACCACCTGTGTGAGGCGTATATTTCCTTATCTCTAAGTATTTAGCCTCCATGTCAAGCCCTGGTAAGGTTCTTCGCGTTGCGTCGAATTAAACCACATGCTCCACTGCTTGTGCGGGTCCCCGTCAATTCCTTTAAGTTTCAATCTTGCGATCGTACTCCCCAGGCGGAGAACTTAATGCGTTAGCTTCAACACTGCCTCGCGGCAATATTTAGTTCTCATCGTTTACGGCGTGGACTACTAGGGTATCTAATCCTATTTGCTACCCACGCTTTCGGGACTGAGCGTCAGTTTCGAGCTAGTGAACCGCCTTCGCCACTGGTGTTCTTCCATATATCTACGCATTTCACCGCTACACATGGAGTTCCGTTCACTTCTCTCGTACTCTAGCTAGACAGTTTTCGAAGCTGTATGGAGTTGAGCTCCACGCTTTCACTTCAAACTTATCTTGCCGCCTGCTCCCTCTTTACGCCCAATAATTCCGGATAACGCTTGCCACCTACGTATTACCGCGGCTGCTGGCACGTAGTTAGCCGTGGCTTTCTGGTAAGGTACCGTCAGAACCGTTTCATTTCCTAAACGATCGTTCGTCCCTTACAACAGAGCTTTACAACCCATAGGGCCGTCATCACTCACGCGGCGTTGCTCGGTCAGGGTTTCCCCCATTGCCGAAAACTCCTTACTGCTGCCTCCCGTAGGAGTTTGGACCGTGTCTCAGTTCCAATGTGGCCACCCTCTCAGGTCGGCTACGCATCCTCGCCTTGGTGGGCTTTTATCTCACCAACTAGCTAATGCGCCGCAGGTCCATCCTTAAGTGACCCTTTGAAGGGCCTTTCAAGCAAAGGAGATGCCTCCTCTGTTGTTATCCGGTATTAGCCAAAGTTTCCTCTGGGTATCCCAAGCTTAAGGGCAGGTTACCTACGTGTTACTCACCCGTTCGCCACTCGGTATCCAGGAGCAAGCTCCCTTCCACCTCGTTCGACTTGCATGTATTAGGCACGCCGCCAGCGTTCATCCTGAGCCAGGATCAAACTCTCAATGTTTGTATTCTAGTTCAAAATTATTATCTGGTTTTTGTAAATTAAAAAATTGACGTTTGTTGTTTGTACATCTGTTTAGTTTTCAAAGATCAGTAGCGTGCTTATTACTATGTAATAGAGTTCCTTCTCAGGACTGCACGCTTGAATATACTACCACTATTGATAATTTAGAGTCAACTACTTTTTTAAATTTTTTTCAATATTTTTTTGACCCTGTTATTTAGTAAATAAAAGCGGTATTGTTCTCGATTATACACGCATATATATACACATGCAATACTTATGTAAAAGAAAAATGATGTTAACTGAATAACACCATTTATTCATAAATAAGTTATGTGAGAATTATTTGCTCTTACCGTAAATTAAAAGTAAGAAGTAAATTACTCTAATTAAGATGTAGATAAAATCTACATAAAGAGTAAAAGCACAATATAATTCCAAATTAGTGGACATTTCTCCACGTTCAGTAATCTTTTTAATGTTCCAAATATCAAAGATGGTAATAAAGATCATTGCCGCAAAGACTGCAAAAGATATGACCCAATATAAAGTTGATGATCTTACTAATAGATTAACAAGAATTAAAATTCCTGAACCCATTAATAAGCCAATTCCAAGCATCGCAAGCGGAGACATGTTTCCCTTAGTAAAGACTGCTAATAAAGTCATTAATAAGAACACGCCACTAGTAATACCAAAAGCCATGCCAAGTAATCGCCAATCAATAAAGATGGTAAACGAAGATAAAAGCGTTCCCATTAACAGGCAATAAATAATTGCAGGCACTAATATTGAATGCTTTCCTCTAAGGAAAACAAGATTGATTATAAATGTCATCAAAATAAGGGCGATACCACTACCAATCATTAAACCGAGGTAGACATTTCTAAATGTTTGAACGTCTGGACATTTATAAACTAATATCGCTCCAACTCCAAAGGCTACACCAGTAGTAAGAGCTAAACCTATGAACATATAGAAGAAGATTTTAGCAAAACTAAGAGTACCACTACTCTTTTTTACGCCAACAACTTCTTGATTTGGAGTTTCATAAAATTGATTCATAAAATCCTCCTTATAAAATGTTTGTTAATAATTCTTCAAAAGATTCTATCTTTAAAGAGGCTCCGCCAACTAAAGCGCCATCAACATCTGGACAAGATAAGTATTCTTTAACGTTGACCGGTTTGACTGATCCGCCATATAAGACACGGATTTCTTCAGCAACTTTGCCAAACATTTCTTTAAGAATACTTCTAATAAAGCTACAAATGTCTTGAGCGATTTCACTGGATGCATTTTTACCTGTACCAATGGACCATACTGGTTCATAAGCAATAACCAATCTAGCGACTTGTTCGGCAGTAAAATCTTTTAAGCCCTCTCTTACTTGTTTACCAACTACTTCTTTAGTTTTTCCAGCGTCAAATTCTGCTAATGTTTCACCAACACAATAGACTGGCACCATATCATTTTCAAATAAGGCTTTCATCTTATCGTGACATTTCTCATTGGTTTCATTATCATATGCTCTTCTTTCAGAGTGGCCAATAATCACCCAATCAATGCCAAATTCTTTAAGCATTGGAACACTCACTTCACCAGTATAAGCGCCATGGTCCATAAAATGGACGTTTTGAGCAGCGACAATCATATCTTTAGAAGCGTGTTCTTTAACAGTTGCTAAAGATAAATAAGTTGGAGCGACACCAATTTCAATATTGTTCTTTTTTGCTAAGGCAGCAAATGGAACACTTGCTAAAGCAAATTCTTTTGCTTCGCTAGCAAGCTTATTCATTTTCCAGTTGCCAAGTAATAATTTCTTTCTCATTATTTGATAACATCAATGCCTGGAAGATGACCGTCATTTTCAATCATTTCCAAAGATGCTCCTCCACCAGTAGAGACGTGTGAGAATTTTTCTTTAAAGCCAAGTTTCTTTGCTGCAGAAGCGGAATCACCACCACCAATAACGGTGAAAGCACCTTTTAATTCTGCGCAAGCTTTACAGACAGCAACTGTACCAGCGGTGAATTCGTCTTTCTCAAAGACGCCCATTGGTCCATTCCAGAATACTGTTTTAGCTTTAGCAATTTCTTTTTGATAAATTTCTCTAGTCTTAGGACCGATATCCATACCTTGGAATCCTTCTGGGATATCTCCTTCGATAGTTCTGATATCAGTTGGATTCTCAAAATCATTAGCGACCACTGCATCTACTGGTAGTAAGATCTTACCGGTATCATACATACGTTTGGCGTATTCAACTTGGTCAGCTTCAAATGGGGAATTACCAACTTTCTTGCCTAAGGCAACTGCGAAAGTATAGGCCATTGCTCCACCGATAATGACTTTGTCACATTTCTTAAGTAAAGAATCAATGACTTTGATTTTATCAGATACTTTAAAGCCACCTAAAATAGCAACATAAGGATGTCCGCTACTAGGAACATTAACAACCTTCTCTAAAGAGACGACTTCTTTTTCAACTAAATAGCCAATAGCAACTTGTTTGCCTTCTGCTTTTAAGATTTCAGGAATGCCGTATGTAGAAGCATGGGCTCTATGAGCGCTACCAAAAGCGTCCATAACGAATGCGTCGCCTAAGCTTGCCCATTCTTTAGAAAGTTCTGGATCGTTTTTCTCTTCACCCTTTTCATAACGGGTATTTTGCATTAATAAGACTTCTCCGTCTTTTAAAGAGGCAACAGCAACCTTTAATTCTTCCCCTCTAGTAGCTGGGCAGAATTTCACTGGTTGGCCTAATAATTCGCCTAAACGAACTGCGACAGGAGCCATATTGTTCTTTTTCTTTTGTTCTTCAACAACTTCTGGGGCTTCTTTGTGTTTCACTTTTCCTAAGTGAGACATTAAGACCACTCTAGCGCCTTTACCGATTAATTCTTTAATGGTTGGTAAAGCAGCAACGATTCTGTTGTCATCGGAAATAACTCCGCCTTTTTGAGGAACGTTGAAATCGACTCTGACGATAACACGTTTTCCTTTTAAATCTTTCATGTCTTTAACTAATAACATGTTAATTTCTCCTTTATATATAAATATAAAGCACCCAAACTAGTGGGCGCTTATTTTGTTAGTTAACTTATAATGCCCTAATACTTATTTTAATTCTGCAAAGTATTTAATGGTTCTAACCATTTGGGAAGTATAAGAGTTTTCATTGTCATACCAAGAGACGACTTGGACTTGGAATAAGCCTTCAGAAATCTTGGTGACCATGGTTTGAGTAGCATCGAATAAGGAACCAAATCTCATACCGATAACATCGGAAGAGACTAATTGTTCTTCAGTATAACCGAAGGAAGCACTTGCTTGAGCTTTCATAGCAGCATTGATTGCTTCTTTGGTGACTTCTTCACCTTTAACAACTGCCACTAAGATAGTTGTAGAACCAGTTGGAACTGGAACACGTTGTGCACTACCAATGAGTTTGCCGTTAAGTTCAGGAATGACTAAGCCGATAGCTTTAGCAGCACCTGTACTATTAGGAACGATATTAGCAGCACCAGCACGAGCTCTTCTTAAATCGCCTTTTCTGTGTGGTCCGTCTAAGATCATTTGATCACCAGTATAAGCGTGAACTGTGGTCATGATACCAGATTGAATTGGGAATGCATCATTAAGAGCTTTGGCCATTGGGGCTAAGCAGTTAGTGGTACAGCTAGCAGCAGAGATAATTGTATCTTCTGGCTTTAAGGTCTTTTCATTGACTGAGAAGACGATAGTTGGTAAGTCATTTCCTGCTGGAGCAGAGATAACGACTTTTCTAGCACCAGCGTCGATATGAGCTTGTGCTTTGGCTTTAGAAGTATAGAAACCTGTACATTCTAAGACGACATCAACACCTAATTTACCCCAAGGTAATTTTTCAGCTTTTGGTTCAGCATAGATGGTAATTTCTTTTCCGTCTACTGTAATAGAACCTGGAACTAAGACGGCTTTGGTTTCTTCATCAACAACTGGTTCTTTGGAAGAAACAGTGTGTAAATTTTCACCAACAACTCCGCAATATCCACCTTGAGCGGTGTCATACTTTAATAAATTAGCCAACATCTTTGGGGAAGTTAAATCGTTAATCGCGACGATTTCATATCCTTCAGCACCAAACATTTGTCTAAATGCTAAACGGCCAATACGACCGAATCCGTTAATTGCAACTTTTACTGACATTATATAAATGCCTCCTTTTTCACTGCGTTATATAGTTTATACTATATGCTTTTTTTTGTGCAATAAAAAAGTATCAAATATTTGCTTTTGATACCTTTTAAACTGTTAGTTATGTTCGCGAATATCCACTAAAACGTTGTTTTTTAACTCGTTTAATAAGTGGGTGATTTTAATTATCGCTCCACTTCTATCATCGTTAATTTTATTTAGATATATTCTTATTTTTGAAGATAACTCAAAATCGAAGTCACTGAAAGTGGATAAACACTTCTCTACTTCACTTATATCGAAATTGTCCCGATTAATAATTTGTAAAAAAATCTGAGAACTATTTTCTAATAATTGATAATCAGAATAATTACAGTGACGTCCTTGATACATATCTACTTTTATAAAAAAGTCTGGAAAACCAGACTCTTATATTAATATAATCCCTCTTTATATTCACCCTTATCCACTAAGGCTTTTAAGGCTTTAACAACACCTGGTTTATCTTCTTTATAAGTAACACCAAACCAGACGCTAGAAGTTTCTAATAACTTCAATGAAGCTTTTCCTTCATGGACTAATTCATCTACTACTGTAGGAATTAAAAATTCTGATTTAGGAACGTTAATGTTCTCTTTTAACCAAGCTGGGAAACGAGCTTTTAAATGTTCCATTAAATCTAAGTTGAAGCAGAATAAATTCATGCTCACTAATTGAGTTGGAGGAACAGTGAATTCACTAGATCCATCAAGTGGCTTACAAACAATTTCACCATTAATCTTTTCGATTGTGGACTCCACTAACTTGGTTAAATAGCCATCTTTAGAGAAAGCTACACCTCTTTTAACAGAGCCGTTTTCCGTCATTGTGTTACTAACGTTAAAGGCAACATTAGCGTATTTACCCTTACTACCTTTAGGTAGACTTGCTAAATATTTATAAGCAACTTCATAAGTTTCTTTCCCGTAGAAGTCATCACCATTAATAATAATGAAATCTTCTTTAATTAAATCTCTAGCGGCATAAATAGCGTGGGCGGTACCCCATGGCTTTTCTCTATCCGCTGGAACTTTAAATCCTTCTGGAAGGTCATCTAATTCTTGGAAAGCATAATCAACTTTAATTAATTTCTCCACTCTTTTACCAATTGAGTTTTTAAAGTCTTCATAGAAGGCTTTCTTAATAATAAACACCACAGAGGAAAAGCCTGCTCTTTTGGCGTCATAAATAGAATAATCAAGTAAGAAGTTACCTGCTTCATCCATCTTTTCCATTTGTTTGAGTCCGCCAAATCTGCTACCCATTCCTGCTGCTAAAATTACCAGTTGCATTCTAAATATTCTCCTTATTCACTTAATATTATATATTACTATTCAAAAGATTGTATCCCTTTAAATAAAGTTGATAAATCTATATCTAACGCTTTACATATTTTTTCTAATAATAATATAGAAGGATTGCGTCTTCCTCTTTCTAAATCAGATATATAATTCTTATTCACTTCCGCTTCTAAAGAAAGGTCTAATTGCGATAAACCTTTTTGCTTTCTTAAATATCTAATTCGCATTCCAAGTTGAGTTAAGATATTCATAATTTAATTCCTTTTAAATGTAGATATAAAGAATGTAAATCTCTAAACATATGATTCACATTACTTTTGGTAATGATAATTCCTAATTCTTCTGAAAGTTTATTGGCTAAATCTAACATCGATAAAGATTCATTATCTAATCTAAAGTAACATAATAATTCTTTTTTTGGATTATGTAGATTATGAATTCCTAATTTATCATCGATATATTTAATTTCTCTAATTTGTCGTTTCGCTACTTCGGTAGTCTTAGACATATTAGCAATATCTAGATTTATTAATCTATTAGTGTTATTGGTGTAGTCTCTATAAGCTCTAGCGTTTTCAAATTCCATACAAGAATTTGCCGCTCCAATCATGATTAAGAAATTAGAGATCTGGTCACCTTTTTTAAAATAGATAACGTATTTATCTCTACGCTTCACAATTTTAGTAGACATCTCAATTTTCTTATATTTTAAGAATAGTTTAGATAACCATTTCGCATAGTTTTCACTAACGGTGGTGATCTCTAAATGATAATTACTTGTTTCTGGTGAATTAATTGAGCCACTTGCTAAAAATGCTCCTGCTAAATATCCAGAAATCGTTTCATCATTATAAACAATATCTTTAGATATCTTCCCTTCCATGAAGGAGACGTGGAGTCGATCTAATAGTTTATCCGCATCATAAATATAAATTTTATAATATGTTTTCTTTTTGCGATTTTTCGTTTTATCGAACTTAAGTTCGATTTGATATTCATCGCCTAATTCTTTAATCGCTGTATAGATGAATTTAGCAATTTTGGCGTTTTCAGTTTTTAAAATTACTTCTGTTTTTTTGTTTACAAAGCCTAAAGAAGCATTAATACGAATATAAGCACTTAAAAGTGCCTCTTTTCTTTCATTAGAAAGAGCGACTTCGCTCACTAATTCTTCTTTAACGGTTTGCGAGAAAGTAATTTTATTATCCATTATTCTTTATTTAATTGAGGAGAATCTCGATGCATCACTTGAGTGCGGTATTTTTTCGAGAAATAATCCGCTAAATAGTTAGCGACAAATGTACTTCGATGTTGTCCTCCACTACAAGCCACACCAACCGTATAAGAACTTCTTCCATCTTTTTGCACTTCTTTTAAGGAAGTTGATAAATATTTTTTAAAGTTCTCTAATACTTCTTTAGTGACATCAAACGACATCATATAGTCAATAACAGGCTGATCGGTGCCATTAAGTTCTTTTAAGGTTTCATTCCAATAAGGATTAGGAATCATTCTTGTATCTAAGAATGTATCAATACCTTGAGGAATGCCGTTTTTAATTCCAAAAGAAATAAAAGTCACTGATAAAAGTTTTTCATCATCAATACCGGCTAAAAATTTATAAACCATTCCTCTAAGCTGTTTGACACTTAAAGAAGAAGTATCGATATATAAATCAGCTTCATTAACGATATCTAAAGTATCTTTGATGTCTAACTTAATCGCGTCATTTAAAGATAATTTAAATCTGGCGCTACGAGGATGAACATGTCTACTTAAAGCATAACGTTTATTTAATTCTTGTTCAGAACAATTTAAAACAATATAGCGGTAATTAGCGTCTTTTCTTTGTTTTAATATCTTAAAGATATCTTTTCCACTACCCGCATTAAGCATTAAAACAAAATCATTAAGTTCGCTTTCTTCATTTAATAAATCATCCACGACTGCATTAATGGAATTAATTGGCGGATTTTTAATTACTAAATAACCAAGCTCTTCAAAAACGAACTCGACACTAGATAAGCCAGATCCACTAGGACCAGCAATAACTACGATGTTTTTCATTTAGATAAATACTCCTTAATGCTTTTTGCGGCAACCATCCCATCATGCTCCGCTAAATAGATTTGTCGAATATCGCGTGGAAGAACATCTCCTCCAGCAAAACAGCCTTCTACTGGAGTGGACATAGCTTTATCAACAGGAATATTTCCATATTCATTTTTAATATCTAATTTAATAAAAGTGGTATTTGGGTTTTGTCCCACAAGTGGGAATACACCTTGAACGGTTAACACTTTTTCTTCTAAAGTTTCTTTATTTTGAATTTTCACTGCCTCTAATTTATCTTCTCCAATAAACTCTAAAGGAATATAAGGAGTCATAATCGTCACATTATCAAATGATTTTAACTCCTCAACAATTTTCATGGAGCCACGGAATTCATTTCTTCTATGGATCAAATATAAATGTTTCACTAAATGAGCAAGGTGCACTGCTTCTTTTAAAGCCGCGTTACCACCTCCAATAACTAAAACATCTTGTCCTTTAAAGAAGTGTCCGTCACATAAAGCGCAATAACTTAAGCCATGCCCAAATAATTTATCTTCATTTGGTAAACCCACTTTTCTTTCCACAGTCCCACTAGCGACATAAACAACTTTAGATTTATAGGTATCATTTTTACCAATAGAAACAAATGCATCACCAACTTTATCTAAAGATATAATTTCATCGCCAATAAAGTTAAGTTCATTATCTAAAATTCTTTGATAGAAAATCATCGCTAAATCTGGACCAGGAATTTCTTTTTGTCCAGGATAATTATCCACTCTAGGAGCGATATTAATCTTTCCTCCTGGCATACTCATTTCAATTAAAGCAACATTAAATCCGGCTTTTTTGAGTTCAATCGCACAACCAATTCCACTTGGCCCTGCTCCAATAATTACGACATCAAATTCCTTTTCCATACATTAGTTTCTCCTTTAAATCGATATATGAATTAACTTTGAAAGTTGGTTTAACATTTCGATCCACTTTTCTAGGACCCCATAAAACTAAACAAGAATCAACTTTAGCGTTATCCGCACTTAATATATCAGTCGCGTTATCGCCAATATATAAAGTGGATTCTTGATTAGACTTAAATAGTTCTATAGCTTTTAATATTCCTTCCGCATCAGGTTTAGGATTTTTTACATCTTCAAAGCCAATAACGATATCAAAGATATTATCTAGATCAACACACTTTAAAGCGTAAAGAGCTAAGCGATGAACTTTATTAGTGACAATCCCTAATTGATAACCCGCTTTTTTAAGTTCTAAGAGAACTTCCTTAGAATTCTCATATTTTAAAGTGTGTGTTGGATATAAAGACTCCGACACTTTATTAAACTCTTTAAAGATAAAATCTAATTCCAAATCAGGAAATTCTTTCGCTAAGGTCTTTTTAATTGGTGGACCAGAGAAATACCAAATTTCTTCATCAGGGGTATAAGGACCATCACGATATTTATCGTAAAGTATATGAAAAGACTCTTTTAAAAGAGGATCAGTGTCAATCACTGTTCCATCCATATCAAAAAGTAGAGTCTTATATTGCTTCATGTTTTTTGCTTAATCCTTGAATTATATAAATAATTCCACAACCAAATATGGATAATACTCCTAAACCAATAATTAAAAGTAATAATCCTGTGTTAAATGAATCAAACATCATTGTGTTAGTTCTTTCTCCGCCCATATAAATAGCGCCTAAAACAATAAAGACGATAGATACGGCGAGTAAAGTAAAACTAGAAATAGAAGAACCTAACATACTTTGATTTTTGAATGATTCTTTCTTTTTAGTTAAGAAATATCTCACTAAGTGATTAGCAAATATAGCAAAGCAACCCGCCACCACGAACACCATCGCCCATATCCAGCTATAGAAGTTATCAGTACCCATGTTGTAATGAGGATGTCTTAATGGCTCCATAATTACACGAGTAAGTCCATACCATGCAATATAAGAGAAGGCTAAATCTCCAAGTTGTAAATATTTTTTAAGTCCCTTGCCTAAAGCAAATCTAATAAAGAAATAGCCAGCTAAATTAGATAAGAATTCTATATAGAAAAGCGGTAAGAAGATGTTACCTGGATTAGCGGTATATACTCTAACACCATCGACTATTCGATAAACTGTATCGGAATATTCCATGTTATTTAATACCATTTTTGGTAAGAACCATCGCCAAGCCTCTTTAGATACTTCAAAGCCGTGTACTTCCGCATTAAAGAAGTTGCCCCATCTTCCAACTGCTTGAGCAATTAAAATAGTAGGAACGATGATATCTACTGCAAGCCAAATAGAATATTTCTTATTTCTCCAAATAAACCAAAGAACGCCAACAATAATACCGACTAAGGCACCAGTAATAATAGTAAGTCCACCCTCCCAAATAGCTAAAGGTGACCACCACTGGCCCATCGCCACTCTTTGAGCAAAGCTCAAACCTTCAGTGGTTCGATTCCAGTTACCAATAACGTAACCGATTCTAGCGCCAATAATTCCAGCAGGGAAAGCAATTAAGAAAGTGGATTCTAATATTCCGTGCTTACCATATTCCACATAAAATCTATGATCACAAACAAAATAAACAAGGATCGCTCCACCTAAAATGCATAAAGCGTACCAAGCAATGGAAGGCTTAACTCCTCCAGGAGTAGTAAATCCTTCTTTAAAGGAAATGCCGTTAACTAGTGGATAAGAGACATAATCAGCAATACCATTAGTGACAATTAATAAGCCTAATCCAGTCACTAATAAAGCACCGATTAAAGACCAGAATAAACCTTTATTAAATTTAACCGGAATTTCTTTGCCGTAGTAATGAATAATAAAAGTACAAATTGCAGCGACAAAAGAGAATCCAAATAATAGCGAACCAAGAACTACTCCCGCCCATTCAGAGGCTTTTAAAGCATATCCTTGACAAATAGAGAGCATGATAAATATTAACATAGTTAATATAGCAGCCACTCCACTTAAACAAAGTACTTTTTTAAATTCTAAAGGATAGTTATTCGCTCTAGGAGTAGGAGATTTCACTAATTTCACAGATCTATAAATGCTATAAGCGGCCACCCCTAAAGCGCCCACAATAGCAACAATCATAAACACTAACGCTACCATATTAATTACCTAACACTTTCTTTAAATACTCACCGGTATAGCTATCTTTACATTTGCTGACTTCTTCTGGAGTACCAGTGACCACAACTCTACCACCTTTATCACCACCATCAGGTCCGATATCAATGATATGGTCTACTACTTTAATGACATCAAGATTATGTTCAATAACAATCACAGTGTCTCCATGGTCCACAATTCTTTGTAAAACCGCAATTAACTGTTTTACATCATGAGAATGTAAACCGGTAGTAGGCTCATCTAATAGATATAAAGACTTACCAGTTGGTTTTCTTTGAAGTTCATAAGCAAGTTTCACTCTTTGGGCTTCTCCACCACTTAATGTGGTTGCGGATTGGCCAAGTTTAATATAGCCAAGTCCCACATCATATAAGATTTGGATTTTGTTTTTAATTTTTGGATGATTAGAAAAGAAACTAAGCGCATCCTCTACAGTCATTTCTAAAACATCATAAATAGATTTACCTTTATAGGTAACTTGTAAAGTTTCTTCGTTATATCTTTTCCCGTTACATGCATCACATTTAACGTAGACATCAGGTAAGAAATTCATCGGAACACGAGTGACACCCGCTCCTTCACATTTTTCACATCTTCCTCCGGTAACATTAAAAGAGAATCTTCCCTTATCAAAACCTCTAGCTTTTGCTTCAACCGTATTAGCGAATAAATCTCTAATCTCATCAAATAATTTGATGTATGTAGCAGGATTACTTCTTGGAGTTCTTCCAATTGGTTCTTGAGAAACATTGATGACTTTATCAATATTATCAAAACCTGAGAAAGACTTAACTTCTCCTGGGAAGACTTCTTTACCAGTAAAATATTTTTGAAGTTGTAAATATAAGGTTTGATTCACTAAAGATGATTTTCCTGAGCCGCTGACTCCGGTAACCGCGATAAATGTTCCTAAAGGAAATTTCACATTTATATTCTTAAGATTATTAACTTTGCATCCTTTTAATTCGATAAATTTGCCGTTTCCTTTTCTTCTAATAGCAGGAACTTCAATTTTCTTTCTACCAGTTAAATAGTCTGCAGTTAAACTATCTTTACATTTAAGTAAGCCAGGAACATCTCCAGAATAAATGATTTCCCCTCCATGTATTCCCGCGCGAGGTCCAATATCTACGATATAATCTGCTTGTCTAATTGTCTCTTCATCGTGTTCCACCACTACTAAGGTGTTACCGATATCTCGCATTTCTTTTAAAGTCTTAATTAATCTTTCATCGTCTTTTTGATGTAAACCAATACTAGGCTCATCTAAAACATATAAGATGCCAGTTAATTTAGAACCCACTTGAGTGGCAAGTCTAATTCTTTGAGATTCCCCACCACTTAAAGTCATCGCCATACGAGATAAAGTTAAATAATCTAGTCCCACATCGCATAAGAAAGATACTCGAGAGTCAATTTCTCTAATCACCATATTAGCGATTGCTAAATCATTATCTTTAAGTTTTTCTTTAAGGGAATTAATCCAAGTTTTAAGTTCACCAAGCTGCATACAAGTCACTTGATAAATGTTTTTATTATCAATTAAAACAGACAATGCTTCTTTATTGAGTCTAGCCCCATTACAAGTTGTACAGACGCTATCTCGCATAAATTTTTCATAGTAATCTCTCATGAAATCACTACTGGTCTCGCCGTATAATCTTTCAACTTTAGATTTAACACCCTCAATATAACCAAGTCGATTCATGACGTTACCAGAGGAGGATTTAAGTTGATATTTATGAATTTCAGGAGAACCAATAAATAAAATTTTCTTTTGTTTTTCGTTTAACTGTTCAAACGGAATATCAGTAGGAACACTATATAAGTCACATAGCATTTTAAATTCTTGCCACTCTAGATTTTGAGTTCCCACTGTGTTTTTATAATAATCAATCGCTCCCTGATTAATAGATAAGGACGGATTAGGCACTAATAAAGCTGGGTCAGCTTCTCTTTTAATTCCTAGCCCGCGACAATCAGGGCAAAATCCCATAGGAGCGTTAAAAGAAAATAATCGAGGTTCTAACTTAGGAACAGAGAAGCCACAAATTGGGCAAGTGTGTCGATCAGAAAGAACTTTTTCTTCAATATCGCTATAAATAACAAGTAAGCCATGGCTCCAATCTAAAGCAGTTTCAATAGATTCAAAAATACGGCTACGATTTTCTAACTTAACGATAATTCTATCCACCACTAAATCGATATCGTGTTTCTTATTTTTATCTAAAGGCTTAAGTTCTTCAATGGTGGTAAAAACCCCATCCACTCTTAATCTTACAAAGCCATTTGCCTTGATTTTATCAAGTAATTCTTTATGTGTTCCTTTTTCTTTATGAACCACAGGAGATAATAATTGAATCTTAGTTCCTTCTGGATAACTTAAAACAATATCAGTCATATTAGTGACGCTAAAGGAGACAATTGGTTCATGATGAGTTGGACAATATGGTATTCCCACTCTACCAAAGAGCAATCTTAAATAGTCATATATTTCCGTTACTGTACCTACCGTACTTCTTGGGTTATGAGATACAGATTTTTGATCAATAGCGATACTAGGGGAAAGCCCATCAATCACATCAACATCAGGCTTTTCATAGTTACCTAAAAACTGTCTAGCATAGCTAGAAAGTGATTCCATATATCTTCTTTGACCTTCAGCGTACAAAGTATCGAAGGCTAAAGTTGATTTACCTGAACCAGATAAACCAGTAAAAACCACTAAAGCATCTTTAGGGATAGTAACGTTAACATTTTTGAGGTTATTTTCTCTAGCCCCTTTGATGACAATATTCTTTTCCATAGTGCATTTATTTTAGCAATTCAAAATAAATGTTTCTACTATTATGCGTGTACAAAACAAAAAAATAACGACTTTTAGCCGTTATCTATTTATTCTTTATTAACCTCTAAATTCAGAGCCTCAATCGCTGGAGCGATATCGGAATTATTTATGTAAATAATGTGATCAAAGAAGGATTTATCTTTTTCATCAGGCATCTGGAACTTGTTAAAAAACATATTCATCGCTTCTGGAGGAATTGGATAATCTCTTTGCAAATTTTGATTAGAAACCACCAAGTGATCTAGATTCCAAACCACTAAATAAGTCTCATCAAAAAATGGTCTAAGAACTTTGTTACGGTCAACACGGAAATCGCTATTGATGTGGGTGGCATCAAGAACAACAATTCCATCTTTATCACTAGAATAAGCTTTGGCTAAATCAAGAAAAATTTTCCAAACTAATTCTTCATAATTTAAATTTGATTGGGCTCCACCAATTTCTTTTCTAAGTTGATCGCTACTAATAACATAAACGTGAGAAGTTTTGATCTTTTTAATTGTGGAGGAGAAGTAACTTTTTCCACTTCCCGGGACACCCGCTAAAACTACTAATTTATTCATGCGAAATATTGTAACATTATTTTTATATAAAAATAAGAAAAAACTCCAATTTCTTGGAGTTTAGTTTCTGAATTATGAGAATTAAGCGAATAATTCTTTCTTTAATTCTTTGACCACTTCTGGTCTATTGGCGAGTTCTTCTTCACTTAAAGAAGCGACCTTTTCTTTTGCTTTCGCAATTGCTTCAGGGCTGACTTCGCCAGCCTTTAAGACTGCCTTTTCAGCTTTCTTATAATCTTTTTTTAAGATTTTAAGAAGTTCTTCGTTTTGTTTGCGAATCTCAATCTTTTGTCTCACGACATTGAGATAGCTTTCTGGAACGTAGGAGGAGATGATTTTGGCTCCTTCTCTCCATTGACGATAATAATATTTATGTCCGGAAATGACTTTCACAGAAATGTAGCCTCTTGGTAAAGAAGCGACGACTTTTTCAATCTCTGAAACTTCGATTAAGGATTCAATTAATACTTCAACTTGTCTTTCACTTTTTTTCATATCGTTTCCAACCTTTCCTATATTAAACTACTTTTAAAAATTTTGTTCAACTTTTATTTTAATAAAATTTAAGAATAATTGTAGATATGCGATTATAAGCCGAATTTCTTAATTCTATTCCATCTATCTTGAGCGTATTTTTCCGCTTTAGTTAAGAGTTCTTCAGCGTGCTCTGGATTGACTTTTGGAAGTTGAGAGAATCTGGTTTCGGTCATAATGAAGTCTCTAAATTGAGAATAGTCAGGTTCTTTCATATCAATAGATAAACCTGGTTTTCCTTCAGCGACTAAACGTGGATCATATCTAAAGAGTTGGAAATAACCACATTCAACAGCTTTCTTTTCTTGCTTCATAGAGTTAGCAAGTCCGCCCTTAATACCATGGTTAGCACATGGTGCATAACAAATAACAAGGGATGGTCCATTATAACTTTCAGCTTCTTTTAAAGCTTTAATAGCGGCGACTGGGTTACTACCTAAAGCGATTTGGGCAACATAGACGTTACCATAGCTCATAGCGATTAATGCTAAGTTCTTTTTAGGGGTGAGTTTACCGCTTGCGGTAAATTTAGCAATACTACCAGTTTGGCTAGATTTAGAAGATTGTCCACCAGTATTGGAATAAACTTCAGTATCTAAAACTAAGATATTAACATCTTCTTCGTTAGCGATGACGTGATCAAGTCCGCCATAACCAATATCATAAGACCAGCCGTCTCCACCGATAATCCAAACAGATTTATCTTGTAAATCTCTTTCATAGGCTAAGACTTTTTTCACTTCTTCATCTTTACTAGCTTTAACTAAAGCTACTAATTCAGGAACAATCTTTCTAGAAGCGACTCTATCTTTAATATGTTCAAAGTATTCTTCAATTTTGGCTTTGAGTTCTGGTTCAACCGCTTCTTTTCTAGCATCTAAAATAGCAATAGCAGCTTTAAGTTTACTATCAGTTGCCACTCTCATACCGTAACCGAATTCAGCATTATCTTCGAATAATGAGTTAGCCCAAGCAATACCTTGACCTTCTTTATCGGTACAGAATGGAGTAAGAGGAGTAGAACCACTATAAATAGAGGAACATCCAGTAGCGTTAGCCACTAACATATCTTTACCAAATAATTGAGATACTAATCTATAGTATGGAGTTTCTCCACAGCCTGCACAGGCACCAGAGATTTCCATATAAGGCATCATGAAGCCAACACCTTTAGGTGTAGCTTGAAGTGGAGCTGGTAATTTATCAGCTTTATAAGAGACGTGCTTGAATAAATATTCAGCAGCTTCTTCTTGTTTGAATTGAGATTTGGCTTCCACCATCTCTAGAGCCACTTTACCAGTCTTATTCGCGTTACATTCGGCAACACAAAGACCACAACCAACACAGTTACGTGGGGAAACTTGGATTCTATATTGATGTCCAGGAACGCCCATGGCTGGTTTAACATCTTCTTTAACCAAAGCAGGTGCCTTAGCGAGTTCTTCTTCATTTAATAAGAATGGTCTAATTGTGGCATGAGGACAGACGAATGCACATTGGTTACATTGAATACAGTTTTCTTTGTGCCAAAGTGGAACTCTATCAGCGATACTTCTTTGTTCTTTATAGGTGATATTTGGATTCATTGTACCATCTAATAATTCAAATTCAGTGAATTTAGAAACAGGTAAATCGTCTCCACCTAAGTTACCCATAACCGCAACATAGGAATCAAAATATTCATCTCCAGTTAATGGTCTATCGAATTTTGGTTCGAGTTCAGCCCATTTTGGATCAACTTTCACTTCTCTTAAGCCTTCAGTACCAGCATCAATTGCCTTCCAGTTAAGTTCGACAACATCTTGGCCTTTTTTAGCGTAAGATTTTTCTGCGAATTTCTTCATCCATTTATTAGCTTCAGCATATGGCATGATGTCTTGATTAAGATAGAAGAAAGAGGCTTGTAAGATGGTATTGGTGTGTCTACCCATACCGATTTCACTAGCAATCTTATTAGCATCGATAACATAGAATTTAGCGTGTTTCTTTGCGAGTTGATATTTTGCTCTATTTGGCATTAATCTCACTAAATCTTCATCAGACATATCAGTGTTAAGTAAGAAGGTTCCACCTTCTTTTAAGTTCTTGATCATGTCAAATTTGAATAAATATGTATCTAAGCTACAAGAAATGAAGTTTGCGTTTTGTACATAGTACGCACTTCTAATTGGAGATTTACCAAATCTTAAGTGAGATCTAGTAACTCCACCTGCTTTTCTAGAGTCATAGGCGAAATATGCTTGAGCGTATTGTCCGGTAGCGTCACCAATAATCTTAATGGAGGATTTATTAGCGGAGACGGTACCGTCACTACCTAAACCATAGAATAAGCAAGATGTATAATCGGCTTTGACGTGGAAATTATCATCCACAGGAATAGATTTATGAGTTAAATCATCGTTAATACTAACGGTGAAGTCATGATGTCTAGATTCAGAAGCTAAGAAATCAAAGACCGCTTTGACATCTTTTGGCTGAGTATCTTTAGAAGATAAACCATATCTACCACCGATAACTTCAATATCTAAACCAGCTTGTTTAATTACTGAAACGACATCTAAGTATAATGGTTCACCAGTAGCGCCCATTTCTTTAGTTCTATCTAAAACTGCAATTCTTTTAGTGGATTTTGGTAAAACCGCTAATAAGTGTTTTGCGGAGAAAGGTCTATATAAGTGAACTTTAACAACACCAATCTTTTCGCCTTTAAGTTCATCGATGACTTCTTTAGCAGTGTCAGTAACACTACCCATAGCAACGATCACTCTTTCAGCGTCTTTGGCTCCGTAATAGGTAAATGGAGCGTATTCTCTTCCAGTTAATCTACTTGCTTCTTTAAAATATTTTTCAGCATATTCAACGACTTTGTCGTAATGAGCGTTTTGAGCTTCTCTACCTTGGAAATAGATATCATCATTTTCCGCTCCACCACGAGTAACTGGGTGAGTGTGAGGGTTTAAAGCACGAGCTCTGAATTTCTCGACTTTATCCATTGGAAGAAGTTTCTTCCATTCATTTTCATCAACGAATTCCACGTTTTGAATTTCGTGAGAAGTTCTAAATCCATCAAAGAAATGACAGACAGGAGTTTCTGCATCAATTGCCACTAAGTGAGCAACAGGAGTTAAGTCAGCGATTTCTTGAACTGAGTGAGAGCAAATCATACAGACACCAGTTTGTCTAATCGCATAAATATCTTGGTGATCGCCAAAGATAGATAATGATCTTGTTGCTAAGCTTCTTGCAGAAACATGTAAAACAACAGGTAATAATTCACCAGCCCACTTATAAATATTTGGGATCATTAATAATAATCCTTGGCTGGCGGTGTAAGTAGCGGCTAATGCACCAGCTTGAAGCGCGCCGTGGACTGCACCAGAGGCACCAGCTTCAGATTGCATTTCGCTCACTTTCACTACACTTCCGAAATAGTTTTTTCTTCCTTTGCTAGCTTCCACATCAATCACTTCTGCCATTGGGCTAGAAGGAGTAATTGGATAAATACCAGCAACTTCAATAAAGTTGTAAGATTCTAACGCTGCCGCTGTATTTCCATCAACGGAAAGCATTGTCTTTTTAACTTCCATTATGTTTATCCTCCAAAAAATAACCAAGTTAAATATACACGCGTGTATTAATTCTTTCAAGGTAAAAATCACCAGTAGCAAAAATAACCTTAAGATGCGTCATTTTTCTTAACTATTTTTAATTTTTTTAAATTTTTTTCACAAATTTTCAAAAAAACCCACTCTGTATATAGTGAGGGGGTAGAAATATTCCCTAAATTCCAAGTCTCGTCCATTATGGCCAGATGGAGGACGTGGATAAGTTTCTTTCTTTGCAGTTTCTTCTTATTCAGGTTATCTAGCCTAGCCTAGATGAGCCTTGGTGGAAGGAGGACTTGTTATGAGAGATATTATTTTGATTCTCTTTGAGATGATAATAGTTCTTGTATTAATAAGAAAGGACCCAACTGACAAGCGTTAGGGTCCAACAATCCAACTAAAAGATAACTGCTTAGCGCTTGATAGTCAACTATATTTTACTTTTTAACTTTTTTACGACTTTGTTGCTCTTCGATAATGAGCTTCTTAAGAATTCTTAAATCGGTGTCGCTTAAAACAACATTACGGTCAAGTAACCCACCTACCAAAGTCATCTTTTTATAAATAAAATCAGATACAGAATCATATTGTTCTAGTGTCTGTTTTTTAATCGCAGGTTTTTTAATTAAAGTAGATGATCTCTCTTCTTCTTTTTCAACAACAAACTTTTTTAAAGTTGGAACCAGTTCCATTAAGTTATATTCCGGATCCATCATTAAAGTTGGTTCAAAATAGGAAAGTTGTTCATTGATGATTTCAGGATAAATACCCACCACTTTACTTAATCGCTCTGCAGTAACGTATTTTTTATTCATCTTCAAAATCGCATTTAAATATTTTTTAACTTCCACTAATTTTGGTTCTTTCATAACTTAATTACCTACTTGGGTTTATTTTATCACTAACTGATCTATAGACAAAAGAAAATGCTCATACCTATGGTACAAGCATCTGCTTTTAATATTCTTTTAATTATTGAGCTTGGGCTTCGCGTTCTTTTCTTTCCACTGTAGACCAGCTAACAATGCCAAGAACACCAGCGACTAAACAAACTGGAGACCATGCAACTGTCGCAAATACTGTTGAAACAATAAGAAGTCCCAATCCTCTTTTTTCTTTTCCACTTGAAACAAATGCTAAAACAGCACATGGGATGGACAAGATGAATTGAACAATGAAAACAGCAGAGAGTAAAACGATGGAACCCAAAGCTTCTTCTTTTGTTGATCCTTTAGAGATAAGTTCATTTACGAGGTCAACAACCCATTTTGGTGCATTTGGTTCTTCGGCCACTGCAACAGCATAAAAGCCAACACCAGCAAGAACGACAAAGGCGATTGCAGCAAGGATAGTAAGAATACCACCAATTAAGAATAAAATTTTAGATGCTTTCTTCATAATTATATTTCCTTTCGTAAATAATAATATTATTTTGCTTCAAAGCATTCAACAAAAAAGAGCGTTTCCGCTCCTTTATGTTGATTAGAAAATCAATTATGCAGCTTTTTCTTGGGATTTCTTTCCAAAGAATCCGTGCCATGCACTCCAAGCAGCGAATGATCCTAAGAATGGACCAACGATACCTGGGATTAAGTTGAGAGCTTTGTCACCTAATTCTTCACCATTAAACATCGAGAAGATTTGAGCGGATAAGGCTCTGGCTGGGTTGACTGATGTTCCGGTTAGAGGGATTCCACAGAGATGGACACCAAATAAAGCAATAGCGATACCAATACCTGCAAAAGAAGACCATTCTTTCTTACTTGTTAAGCCTAAAACAGCAAAAACAAATAAGAATGTTAAGCCCATTTCTGCCATAGTGGAAAGGATTACAATCATTGGTTTTTTACCTTCGAGATTTTCTAAAGCAATAGCACCATTATAAAGATGAGTTGCACCAGAAATACCTGATTTCCATGCCCACATGACCATTGCGAGTAATAAGGAACCAACAAAAGCACCTAAAACTTGAGCGCAGCAATAGATACAAAATTCTTTCCAAGTTAATTCCTTGTTAAGAGCTTTAGCAAAGCTAACTGCAGGGTTAGCATGACCACCTGAGATAGGACCAACAGTGTATGCTAATAAAAGAATAGAAACACCGAAGGCACCAGCAATAGCGACCATAGCACCTGTGTCGAGCATGCCACCACCATTAAATGTGAAGGCCATAGCGGTACCACAACCAAGTAAAACTAAGATCATAGTAGCAACAGCTTCAGCAGCAAATCTTTTTACCATATTAAATTTCCTTTCTGATAAATACCCAAATACTATAAATAAAAGTATTTAAAAATTAAAGATTAAATTTCTTAAGTGCGCGAAGTACTTCGCTACCAATAAGCATACAAATTGTCGCTAACATCGCACCCATAGAAACATCGCTTAAGAAGTGAGCGCCCACTAATAAACGTGAGAACATCACCAATAGTGAGAACACTAATCCACCAATAAATAGAGGTAATCTATATTTTCTATATTTTTCATCTACTAAAGGTAAGAATATCGCAATTAGAGGAACACCCATAGATGCCGCAGCGTGTCCACTTGGGAAAGACTTAAACTCCTCAGAAGTTAAACTATACATTTCGATGTAGTTTTTATAATTGGAACATCTTTCGTACCATGCATAATAAGGAACTGGTGTATATTCAATAGTTCTATATCTTGGTCTATGGAAAATAACTTTAAATAAAGTTACTCCACCAGTAAGAGCAAGCGCAAATGCGGCTATCGCCACTAATAATAAAATCCAAAGATTCTTATTATCAACGTTTCTCATTAATCGATAACCAAGATAAGTAAAACAAACCATACAAGGGAAAGAAATAAAATATCCCCAGAATGATTTAGCAGCCCAATAAAAACCATTAGGACCAAAGAATTCTCGACCAGCAAAATAAGTAGATGCACCCAAGCAGCCAAGTACTGCCACCATAAATAAAACTCTCATCCAAGTTTTATATTCTTCCTTTTTAAGGAATAAGGATAAGAATCCACCACCCATAATCGCAAACATTCCATATCCAGGAGTGGTTCCAATTACAGAAACAACTAAACCAAATGTATTTCTATTTGAGTATAGAGCAGTGTTAATTTGTAGGTCCAAAAATGTCCCAACAATAAACAACGCCAAAAAAGCACCTAAGGTGATTAAAAGGTATAAACGTATTTGTTTCATTAATTATTCTTCTTTCTTGCAAAGTCTTGTAGATAGATATCTATCGATACCATCAGGGAATAAAACGACAATGACCTTATTATTATACTCCTCTTTACTTGCAAGTCTAATAGCAGCGCTTAAGGCCGCTCCAGAAGAAATACCAACTCCATCTTTTTCTAATTCGTTATGGAGTCTACCCATTTCAAAAGCATCATCATTACTTACAGTGATTACTTCATCAATAACACTTCTATCTAATGTATTAGGAATAAAGCCTGCTCCAATGCCTTGAATTTGATGCGGACCAGCCTCACCTTTAGAAATCATTGGAGAAGAAAGTGGCTCCACTGCCACAATATGGATATTTTTATTTTGTTCTTTTAAATATTTACCAACTCCAGAGACAGTACCTCCAGTACCAACTCCAGCAACAAAGGCGGCTACTTCACCATTAGTTTGAGAATAAATCTCTGGACCAGTAGTCTTATAGTGGGCCTTAGGGTTACTTGGATTATCAAATTGACCAAGAATTATAGAATCTTTAATCTCTTCATTTAATTCTTTTGCTTTAGCAATTGCCCCTTTCATCCCTCTAGAAGCTTCCGTTAAGACTAATTCCGCTCCATAGGATTTTAAGATGTTGCGTCTTTCTATCGACATACTTTCTGGCATCGTTAAAACGACTCGATAACCTTTTTGTTTTCCAACATAAGCAAGTCCAATACCGGTATTACCACTTGTTGGTTCAATAATAGTAGATCCTTTTTTAAGAGTTGCACTTCTTTCAGCATCTTCAATCATTGCTAAAGCAATACGGTCTTTAACACTACCCGCTGGATTATATTTTTCATATTTAGCAAATAACTTTGTTTTCAAATTAAAATGACGTTCAATTTCCTTTAACTCTTTTAAAGGTGTGTTTCCAATTTTCATCTTTCATACCCCCGATGAATATTTATTATTATATATAAAGGAAAATAGATTATTATAATGATATGCTCAAAAATATGAACGTTGATATTTATGAAAATAGTCTGACTACAACTTTTAGAGCCTCAATTTGGTCTAAATTTATTAAGGCATTTCACGACTATCAACTATTAAAAGACGGGGACAAAGTTTGTGTTTGTATTTCAGGCGGCAAGGACAGCATGCTACTTGCTAAATTATTCATGTGCTTAAAAAAATTCATGAATTATAAGTTTGATGTGAAGTTTTTAGTGATGAATCCTGGTTATAACAAGGAGAACCTCGAATTAATCAAAAAGAACCTAAAAACCCTACAAATCCCTGCTGAAATCCATAGTACAGACATCTTTGAGATCGCCAATATGCAAGTTAAAAGCCCATGTTTCTTATGCGCAAAAATGAGAAGAGGCGCCTTATATAACATCGCTAAAAGTATGGGCTGTAATAAGATCGCTCTAGGTCATCACTATGACGATGTAATTGAAACTACCTTAATGAATTTATTATCTTCTGGTTCTTTTCAAACTATGCTTCCTAAACTCCACTCCACCAACTATGAAGGAATGGAATTAATTAGACCATTATATTTTGTTAGAGAAAAAGACATCATCCGTTTTGCTAAACATCACGATTTACATTTTCTTCAATGCGCTTGTAAATTAACCGAAGCTAATAAAGATGAAATTGTGGGTCGAAGAAGATTTATTAAAGAACTTATTAAAACTTTAAAGAAAGATATTCCTCAAATTGAAGAGAATTTGTTTAACGCTCCTAATAATGTAACTTTAGATATGATTCTTGGATACAAAAAGGGAGGTGTATACTACTCCTACCTTGATGATTACAATAAATAAAAATCTCATGCAATCAAGATTTGTGGCACATTTGTGACATAAACTATTATAAATTGTAACCTTAAGGAGTTTTTCAAGTATGAGAAAAGAATTATTAAAAGGATTAAGTAAAGAACAAATCGCCAAAGTTAGAGCGTGTAAAAACCAAGAAGAATTATTGGCAATTGTTAAAGCTGAAGGCGTGCAATTAACAGACGAACAATTAGAAGCTGTCAACGGCGGATTCTGTAGTAAAACAACAGAACCATGTCCAAAATGTGGTTCCACTAGCATTAAAAAAGAACATCGTGGAAACGATGTCCATATGCACACTGTCTTTATTTGTAAAAAATGTGGAAATGAATGGGACCCAGATTAATATATAAGTAATAAGTTAATAACAAATCACTCGTTTTATAAAAAAAGACTGGCATTGCTAACGCAACACAAACCGTTTCATCATGTTTTGCACAAGTTCGTCCATAAATGATCATATCGCGTAAAGCTTGTTCTGCGCGCCGGCGAAACGATCTTTTTCTTATAGTTCCCTAACTGGTTTATTGAAGAACAGGACTAAAGATATTAACAATAATCCGCCTGCACAAACAATCATTAATCCTAATGAACCCATATAAGTAATAGCGGCACCACCTAATAAGACCGCCAGAGGGATTAATCCATGGCTGCCAATATTCATCACACTACTGACTTTACCAAATTTATCTTTATCGACAATTCTCATCATCGCAGTGCTTGCTGGAACGTTAATTGTGATTAATAGCACACCAATAATAAATGAACCCACTAACATGATGATTAAGAAGGCATTAATATCTAAGATATTTCGGCTAAATAATAGATAGAACACCACTAATAAGATAAATATTAATGAAACCGCTAATAAAGACCATCTAATAATCTTATTTGATTTTTCAAATTGTTTAATACTTGATAAAACAACCCCGGAAATTAAAGAACCAATACCTAATAAAACTGAGAAGAATGAACTCCACATTTCTGGTTCTAAACTCCCTTTAAACATGTAATTACTACTCGCGACATCTGTAGAAATGAAATATGGGATGAAGTTTTCAGAAAACGGAGCAAAGAAGAAGTTGATGAACAAGATACAAATTAATAACGCTAATAACGATTTAATAGAAGCAATATATTTGAATCCGGTTTTGATATCACCGAAGGCAACTTTCATTGTTAATTTCTCATCTCTTCTTTCAGATTCAGAGTTATATCTAATGAACATTTCAGAAATCGCACTTAAGATATAACAGCCACCCACAATCATGAATAAAACGTTAATAGAAATAAGTGAATAGAGGATACCCGCTAAAAGGATGCCAAATATCGATTGAAAACTATTTAGTATTGAGAAATATGATTGAGCCTGTTGGAATGAATCTTCATCAACAATTTGGGGTAATAATGCTGAAGAAGCTGGATTAAATATACCCGCAATTGCATTAAGAAATACTGAAACAATAAATAACGCTACTACTTGTCCAGTGACTGATTTAATAGCGAACATCAATAAGAATGTGAATCCAATAATAATCGCACCTTTTAAATAGTCGCATATAAACATGATCTTTGCTTTGTTAAAACGGTCACTAATTACCCCACCAAATAAAGTAACTACGCAGAATGTGACTCCACTAGTGGCTAAATATAAACCTTGTAATAAAGCATTATTATCAGTGATTTTTAAAATATAAAAACTAACTGCGAATGAATAGAATAAGGCTGCGACATTAGATACTAATGCACCTAGAAATGTCAAAGTATAATTCTTATTGGTAAAAACATTTTTTCTTTTTGGTTGTTGTTCGTTATTTGATTCTTCCATATATTAACTTTCCTCAAATATATCTTTATAAAGCTCCATGACTTTTGGATATGCCCATTTGTCGTTTTTCAAAAATTCAATTTCATATAAGAGATCCTTTTTAATCTCTCCTGTACCAGTAGCAAAGGTGACATCTTGTTGGGAGAAGAATCTGAATCCGCCTTTTAAGTGTCGATAGCCTAATACTCTTTGACTATTTTCTTTTAAGAAATCGTATTCTTCTTCATATCCTAGGCCTAATATCTTTTCACAGGCTGCTTTTATGAATGTCAGAGCAAATACCATATCAAGTAAAACTTCTTCACTTTTACTAATTGATACAACAAAGTCGATTAACCAATTCACTAATTCAAGAGCATCCCCATATTTGTTATTCCTTAAATGAATAATCAATTGCATAGTGCTGTTATTGATCACTGAAGAAATTGATTCAAGAAAACTCTCAGTGATGATTTTTTCAGCTTCTGAATTATTTCCTAATTCAAGTTCACATCTAGATAAAGCAGGGGAGGCACCATAAACTCTATTTTCAATTAAATATTGCTTTGCTAAATCATATTTTTGAGCGTTGATATAACTAAAAGCGATTAATCTATGTAAATCATTTAAAGTAACATTAAATGGATTATCGACTTGATAGGCGGTAATAGCTTTTTCGCTATATTCGATGATTAATTCATTAATCTCGGGTTGATGCTTAATTCCGTAATAATCTTGTAAATACATAAGAACGTGCGCTAATAAGACGAAGTTGTTGCTATTTTTAGAAACAATTAATCTAATCTCATCAACGCTGATGTCGAAACTTTTACTATCAGCGCATTTCTTGGTTCTTTCGATAAAGTTATTAATTGAAGTTGATTCAAGATCATATCCAAGTAAGTAATCAATTGGCTAAATCTTTTAATCTGCCGATATCTGGATCAGATTCCCCTCTCTCCCATTTAGATATCGCTTGTCTAGATGTGCATAAGACATCTGCGAGTTCTTCTTGAGATACTTTCTTTTCTTTTCTTAAATTTGCAATTCTTTCACCTAGCATGTTGAACCTCTCCTATATTTAAACACTTACAATTAGTTTCATTCTATACCATTGTAGTTGCTTTTATAACATAATCACGCAACTGCTAGTTGCAAATAATAAAAGCTACCTCATAGGGCAGCAGTTCTATTTTTTATAATTTTATTTGTGCAATTCAAGATAAGTCGGTCTGAACAATTACATTTAGTAACGCAACACAAACCGTTTCATCTTGTTTTGCACAAGTTCTTCCATAAATGATCATATCGCATAAAGCTTGTGTCGCGAGCCCCCCGGCGAGACTTTTTTTTGCTGTTGTCCGAAGCTATCGTCTGAAGCTTGAAATCCTGGGCGGCGAACGTTTGCTTAGGCCGGGCGATTCTGTGCGACACGAGGCCTGTATGACTTGCTTGGCGGCGTGTGGCTACAGTCAGCTTGATAGTAGCGGCGTGGGCGTATGAAAAAAAGTTATATACAAAGTATATAAAAGCTTTTAAGTGTGAAAATTAGCAAAATAGTTACTGTATAGTATAGCGACTTCATTAAAGGAGGGTTGTCTTATGTGATTTAAATTAGTTATCTATACTTTATCAAAAGTAATTTACTTAACTGTTTCTGAAGAAGAATTAGATTATGTTTATGATCAATATTCAGATTCTAATATTTTCATCTTAAACATCTATCAAAAGTAAAAAATTAAATATATATCTTTATGATATATATTTTTTTATTTATTTGCGGGTTAGCGTCAAAATTTTGCAAAACGTTACTGTATAGTATGATGTATTTATTTTTTGGGGGGTGTTTGTTTGAAACCACATTGAATTAAGATAGACTAAAAGTCTATCTTTTTTTATATATTTTGTAGGGCGTGGGCGGAAGCTGTAGTCATAAGCTAAAAAGAAAAGCTGTCGTCTTAGGCAGCAGTTCTATTTTTTTATAATTTGATTTGTGCGATTCAAGATAAGTCGGTCTGAGCAATTACAGCAAAGCCAGTCTTTTTATTGCTTTAGAGATAATTTAACAATAGTCTCCACATGAAAACTACGACTAAACATGTCTACTGGTTGGACCTCGTTAATAATATAAGTATCGCTTAATATTTCTAAGTCCCTTGCTAAAGTGGCAGGATCACAAGATATATACACTAATCTAGACGGTTTAATCTTTTTGATTGCGGATAAGAATTCTGGGGTCGATCCCTTTCTAGGAGGATCCATTATAACGACATCGAATTTTGGCAGTTCCTTATTGATATATTCAGTGCAGTCAGCTTCAATAATTTCGACGTTATTTATGTTATTTAATTTAGCGTTATTTCTACCATTTATGACCGCACTTTTTTCCACTTCCACTGAAGTTACTTTTTTAACGTGTGGGGCGGCTAATAAACCAATTGTACAAACCCCAGCATAAGCGTCTAATAAAGTGTCATTTTTGCTTAATTTAGCGAAATTTAAGGCAGTTTTGTAGAGAATTTCCACTTGAATTGGGTTAACTTGGAAGAAGCTTCTACAAGAAATATTGAACTTCAATCCAAGGATCTTATCGGTGATAAATCCTTTGCCAAATAGGACCTTATCCGACTCACCTAATATTACATTTGTGTCCCTTTTATTTGTGTTCTGGATTACAGTAGAAATTTCAGGTCTATTTTTTACTAAATCTTTTACAAAATTATTACGTCCTGGAAAGGTGTCAACATTAGAAACTAGGACCACCATTATCTCCCCGGTAGAGCGGCTGGTTCTAATTAAAACATGTCTAATGATACCGGTACGATAATCTTCGTTATATGGATCGATATGATATTGCTCCATTAATCTCGCTATAGCCTCTAAAATAGGACCAGCTTTAATATCTTCTATATTGCACTGCTTAAGAGGAATGATTTTATGAGTTTTAGACTTATAAAATCCATAAATAACTTTTTTATGGTCTTTAGCAAAAGGAACTTGAATCTTATTTCGATAATGCTCTGGATTATTCATTCCTAAAACATCATTTACTTTTATCCCTTCTAAATGACCAATTCGTTTTAAAGCCTCTTCAACTTTATGTTTTTTATATCTTAGTTCGTATTCATATGAAGCATTTTGGAAGCAACATCCTCCACAGGCAGTGGCAATTGGGCATTTTGGAGTTATTCTATCTTTAGACATTGTGATTAGTCTTTTAATTACTCCATATGAAACTCCCTTACCAGCGTAAGTGATTTCTATTTCGGCTTCTTCACCTAAAAGTAAAGAGTCGACAAATACTACTCCATAGACAGTTTTAATAACACCTTTGCCTTCACTGGAGATATCTACACATCTTCCACGAATTATATTTTTCTTAACCATGCTCTAACATTATACATTTATTTGTGGTAAATTATATTTTGTAATTTAGGAAGTTAAAATATGAAATTCAATTCATCATTATTAATATGCGCTTCATTACTAGCTTTATCAGGGTGCGGAGAAACAAATAATCCAGAACCAGAAAATATTTTAAATAGCATAGAAATTGATTGTTCATTAGCAAAAGTAGATTACAAAGAAGGAGACTTGTTAGATCCAAGTAACCTAATAATCAAATGTAATTACACTAAGGGAGAAATAAGCGTTCATTATGAAGAATGCCCAAGTGAATTCAGTTTTCTTCCTTCTTTAGAAACTGAACTAAAAACCACAGATGCTTCCGTTAAAGTTACCTATAAAGGTAAATCAAGTAGTTATTCTATTACTGTATCCGAAAAAGAAATAGAGTACGACGAATATTCAGTTAATTTCTCCACTATTGATTTAGGGACCTCTGACATCTTACAAAGTTCAGATAGTACCTTTAATAGTAAAGTCATAGGATATATAAACCAGGACAACAACTTTTTAAGCGATGTTGAAGTAGAAAATCCAAGTTCTAATGGAGTTAAAATCCAAAAGAAAGTATTTTACGGAGACTATGGAAGCGCTCAAGGATTAATTATTGGTGGACAAGAAATAGACGGGAAAATGACTTTCACATTTGCCAAAGAGTTAAGTTACGTTGTTATAAAAGCACAACAATACTATAATCCACAACTAGATTACACGGCTGGCACCCCATTTCTTAACCCAAATTATGACGGACAAGAATATATCGAAATTGAAGAAGAGCCTTATTATTATTTCGAAGGCTATTTTAAGTTAGGTGTTAACGAAACTAGCTGGAGAGGTACTGGAGTAGGGATTGAATACGATGAAGATTGGAATATTCTTGTAAAAACTCCAGAAATAAACGAACGTAAATTTGATATAAATAGTTCTAGTTTAATTATTGAAGGCTATGCCAGTGAAAGAGCTAGAATATTAGAAATGACTTTTGGATTTGAAAAATAATGAAAAACTTTATTAAATCGTTAGAGCTTAGATGGACTGACCTCGCATTTGTAGCAGGTCTTATTCCTTTTGCTATTCTTTTAATCTTTGGTCAACTTTTGATGCAACATCAAGATCCAGCCGAAGTCGCTATTCCATTGTGGGCGGCTATACTTTGCTTTGTGGCTATGCTTGGATGCTGGGGATATTACTTATATGAAGAAGTATGGAATAAAAGAGAACAATTTAATAAATTAAATTCCATCGTTATCTGTGCATTAACCACCTTAGTATTAATTAATATAATTGGTATCTTTGTTCAACCATCTTTACACGTAGAAAACGTTATTGTCAGGATGGACTACGAATTCAATGGAAACACTTATGTTGTTGGACAAGTAATTCCGGTTATTTTAAGTATCTCGGCTTTTCACAAAATATTCTTTACCTTTGAATTAATTGCTGCAGCTTTATGTATCTATATTGGATTATTTGTTTTACCAAAAAGATTTACATCAGTCTCATTTATTAAATACTTAGGCTACCTATTTTTCGTTTTTGCAGGAGTATTAATTATCTACGGCTATATCGCTGAGTTTAATAAATATATTGGATTCTTTAAATATGTCTTAAATATTTCTAGACCAGAAGGCACAGACATTTATCACTTCACTGTACAAAGCTTTATATTACATAGAAACGCGTATGGCATGATGATGATGATCGCCGTTATGTTCGCTTTTATCTGTCACGAATTCACAAAAAAATGGTACTTCTATTTACTAGCAGGATTCTTCTATGTGAACATGATCTTTAGCCTATGCAAAACCGGTCTATTAATCTCTGCAGTCTCTATCTTTATCTATGTCATCTATCGACTCATTGTTACCTATAAAGATCACAAAATTCGCAACAAAACCGCCCTTATTTCGATTTTTTCTGTCGTAATTGTTGCTTTATTACTATTTGGAACATCCTATGTTACCAAGGGCAAAGTCTTTGGAAAATTCTATTCAATTGTTGACTCCATTATTGGCGGAGGAAAGACTTTAGATACTAGAAGTTATATTTGGGATAACTCCTATCAATTAATGCAAAATGGATGGTGGGTTATCGGTAGAGGTTTTGGAACATTTAACACCATGTTAATGCCGATGAACGGTACTTCACATAATGACTGGGTCTTCCCATCTCACTCATCTTATATTGGTTTATTAGCGGAAGGCGGAATTTTATTCCTAGTCGCTTATTTAGCTTTACTAGTTTATTCAGGATATGTCATCTTTAAATCGTTTAAAAAACAACCTGGATTAACATTAACTGTTTCCTTAGGTTATTTAAGCTTTATTATCTATTCATTTATTGAAACAATCCACTATTTAGCCTATGTCTTCTTATTCCCGATAATGGTAATTTACTTTACAAGTCAAAAAGAAAAATCAGCGGAATAAATGCTAATAAAAAAAGCACCAAAAGTGCTTTTTATTTTGCCATTAATTCGTTAATGAATGGAACTTCGATATTAGGATCTAATCTTGGGAAGAGTGGATTTCCTTTATTAGTTTTTAAATTATCTAATAAATGTTTATCATTAATATTTTCATAACCAGGATTTTCTAATCCTAATTGTTCAAAAGCTTTATCGCTAGCAGTAACTAACACCGGATGATAGAGTCTACTAGCAACATATATCGCTCTTGCAAGATGGTTCATCACACTAGCAAGTTCGTCCTTTTTAGATTCTTCTTTTGCAAGTGCCCAAGGAGTAGTTTCATCGATATATTTATTCGCTCTATTAACTAATTCATTAACATAGACAATCGCATCAGTGATCTTTAGATCATCCATTGCCTTTTCATAACTAGAGATAGTTAAGTCAATCATACTTTCTAAAGATGAATCAAATTCATTTAATGCGCCTTTATATTCTGGGATAACTCCATCAAAATATTTACCAATCATAGAGATGGTTCTATTTAATAAATTACCATATGAATTCGCTAAATCGGCGTTAATTCTTTCCACAAATTGTTCAGGAGAGAAACTACCATCACTGCCGAAATTAATTTCTCTTGTGAGATAATATCTCACAGCGTCAACCCCGTATCTTTCAACAAGTGGGTATGGATCAACAACATTGCCTTTAGACTTAGACATCTTAGAGTCTTTCATCATCAGTAAGCCATGGACAAATTCTCTATCAGGCTTTCTTAAGCCTAATGATTCTAAAAACATTGGCCAATAAATCGCATGGAATCTGGTGATATCCGCTCCTAGGATATGAATAATCTCAGTGTCTTCGCTTTCCCAGTATTTTTTAAATAGTTCTTCATTATCTGAGCAATAGCCTAATGCAGAAATATAGTTAGTTAATGCATCTAACCAAACATAAACAACGTGCTTTTTATTTTCTAAAACAGGTACACCCCAAGAGAATGATGTTCTAGAAACACATAAATCTTCTAAGCCTGGTTTAATAAATGTATTAATCATTTCATTCTTACGCGATTCCGGAACTAAGAATTTAGGGTTTTCATCATAGAACTTTAAAAGTGAATCAACATATTTTCCTGTCTTAAAGAAATATGCTTCTTCTTCCGCTTTTTGAACTTCTCTTTGACAGTCTGGACAAATATGATCTTTTCCAACTTGAGTGTCAGTCCAGAAAGCTTCGCAGTATCTACAATACCAGCCTTCGTATTTACCTAAGTAAATATCACCTTTATTTAACATTCTTGTGAACGCAGTCTGTACAACATGTTCGTGTCTAGCTTGAGTGGTTCTAATAAAGTCGTTATTGGTAATTTTTAATAAATCCCATAACTTATAGAAACCCTCCACGATTTCATCCACAAAAGCTTGAGGAGTAACTCCTTTTGCTTCGGCGTTTTTTTCAATTTTTAAGCCATGTTCATCAGCGCCTGTAAGGAAATAGCATTCATAGCCTCTTTCTCTTTTAGAACGCGCTAAAACATCACAAAGTGTTGTGCAATAAGCATGTCCAATATGGAGCTTTGCGCTAGGATAATAAATCGGTGTAGTGATGTAAAATCTTTTCTTCATAATTGTAAAAAAGAACCGGCAAGCCGGTTATTTTCTTATTTAAGTCCGTATTTACGGTTGAATCTGTCGACACGTCCGTCAGCTTGGACATATCTTTGTTTGCCAGTATAGAATGGGTGGCAGTTAGAGCATGTATCAACTCTAATTTCTTTTTCAGTGGATCCAGTTTCAAATGTTGCGCCACAGCTAACGCATGTAACTGTGCAACGGTGATATGCTGGGTGAATTCCTTTTTTCATTTTTTCTTTTCTCCTTCCGCCTAGGACTGTTCTTCGCCTAAGAAAGTTTGCTAATAGATATTACAAGATTATGTTGCTAATAGCAATATAAAATTAACAATAAAATTAATCAATTCTTAAAAGCATCTGAGGGAAATATTCTCTCCACGCTCTTTCGTTATGTTCTTTATCAGAATCATAAATAAGTTTTATATGGTCGTGTGAATATCCTTTATCTAATAGATAATTATAGACTCTTAAAGTAGTTTCAACGAACACTCTTTCAAATCCCTGACCGCCGATATAGAAATAGATTCTTGGCATTTTATCATCGACTGTTCTATCTAAATAGGCCTTAAAGTTATCCCATTTAATTAAGAAAAAAGCAGGAGAGAAAGATAAACAGAATTTAAATTCTTTTTTATATTCGGCTGCCATATAAAACGCCATTAATCCACCCATAGAGGATCCGCCTACTCCAGAATATTCTGGGATAGTAAAGAATGTTCTATCAATATCAGGTTTGACCACTTTCATCACAAACTTACCAAGCTTATGAGCATAGCCGTCTCCATGAGGTGGACATTTCTTATTTCTTTTAATTCCAGTAGGGCTCATTTCTAAAGAACGGTCGATATCAGTTTCAGGAGCATCAATTCCTACAACGATATATCCATCATTAAGTCTTTGTTCAATCATCGACTCAATCGACTCATCAATACCCCATTCACCAACAAAGGAAGTATAGTCATCAAATAAATTCTTTCCATCGAACATATAAATGACCTTAAATCTATGGTTAGGATTGTTAAAATCATAGGTGGATGGAATATAAACTCTAATTAACCTATTAGTGAAAAAGTTATTTGTATCGATAGTAAAATATTTATAGTAAACTTTCGCTCTATAATCAATTGTGCTTGGCTGATCTAAATATCGCTCATAACCATTAATTTCGTGTGCCATATTAATTCTCTTGTTTTATCTAAATTCTTATTCACTTAAAGCTTTTGCCGGATCTTTTCTAGCAGCCAAAATAGAAGGGATTAGCGCGGAAATCAGTGCAGTTAGTATGCCAATTCCAATACAAATTGGGGCTACCCACCACTGATATCCTTCTAGTTCGAATTGTACACTAGAAATAAGGTAGAACTTGTATCTATAAATAGCGTTTGTAACGCCAACATTAACTGGGGCAATAATAGCCATTGAGACCAATATACTTAGTAAACTACCAAATAACCCACAGAATATAGATTCGGTCTCTACCATAACGGCTATATCTTTCTTTCTAGCACCTAGAGATCTAAGTAAACCAATTTCGCTAGTTCTTTGCCTAATAGAGATAAATGTTAATATCGCATTTAGAATTGCACTAACTAAAACTGAAGCAATTGCAAAGACATATAAAACTGAAGTCATTAATGATAAAGCGCCATCAAATTGAACGCTCGCATTTTGTAAGTAGTCGTAAGGAGAAACGCCAGTTGGCTCAATAGTATAATCAAATACATACTTCTTGAAGTAGTCCTTGATACGAACTCTGCTAACGTAATCTGTTGTGTAATAATCAATCTCAGTGACTTGTTCTATTGAACCAAGTTCATGTAAAAGAGATTCATAGTAATAAATTTGTGATCTAGTAGCGGTATCTCTAAATCCAGTACCGCTTAAAACGTTTCTAATATCGCCTACTCTATGTCCATCGATAGCCTTAGTAACTACATCAACAATTTTAACATGAGCGGACAATGGCCCTTCTACTCTAAGCACAGTTTCATTTTCAATAAGTAAACTAAATAATCGAATATCACTTACTCTAGTTACTTGTAAACAAGTAGATTCTATTTTTTCTCTTTCACTTGGCTCAGTAATTGGATTATCGCTTAACCATACTTCTCCAACATGATGTTTATTATCCCATTCACCCTTTTTAACAACAGTGCCTTTAATTTCATAACGCAATCCATTATCCACAAATAAAGTTGGATAATATGAAGTGGCTTCGCTTAAATCCAAACCGTTAATCTTATCTAAAGCTTGAGAAACACTAATTTGAGTAAATTCCAAGGGTTCTAATTCAGGAGAATCAACTCTCACGTGAGGTTCAATAGCAGCGTTTTTTTGATCAATAACAATATTAGAAGAATTCGCATCTTTTAATATCATCTCTTCAAAGGCTGGAGTATAGATAATTCCTTGACGTAAGGCCACACGGTCATACGCTTCTTTTTGTCTTAAGATACCTGTGATTTTTAGTTCAAATTCAGAACTATCATATAATTCTTTCGCATTTTTAGAAGTTTCATAATATGTATCAGTTAATTCATCTTTTACAAAGTAGGAGATATCAGGATTAGTGTTTGACTGGGTAGGGATATATTTATATGTTTTATTTAAAATGTCATCAAAAGAGAATGTGACATCAGACACTACTGATGTATTAACATCAAATCCTAAAGAATATAAATAACTAACGTTAACACGATTACAATCATCCACTACTAAAGCTAATTCATTAGCCTTCTTAGGGAAGCTTCCTTTTAAACAATCATATTGTACGTCGATAAAATCGACGTCATTAAAACCTTTATAGAAATAATAATATGAGGCTGGAACTTCTGTATAAGTAGTATTATTTCGTTTAGTAAATAAATGGAAATAGGTGGTCGAGCGTTCAAATACACCATAATAGTATTCTTTTGGCATTGCACGCATATATTCCAAAAATGACTCACTCATATAGTCATAGTGATATTGTTTGTTATAACTTGAATAATCGGCGATTACTATTTCATCATCAGAATAAGGAAGATATTTACTCCCATCCCATTGAGGGTCGTTATTCGTATAGCTAGAGAAGGACACTGGATATTTCGAAAAAGATTCAGCCTGCACTCTATCAAAAACACGCTGCACACTAGCGGAAACAGATAGTATCAAAGATATACCAGTTAAGCCAAGTGCGGCAGCAATCACAATAGAGATAGTAGAAAACTTTTTAGCGATTAAATTCTTAAATCCCCACTTTAGAGTCGTTTTCGCAGGAATAGAAACCTTTTCTAAACTCCTAGGACTAGAAATAATATCATTCTTGATAGGTTTAGAATCATTAATGATTTGTCCATCTTTTAATTCGATAACTCGATCTGCATATTTAGAAGCGTACTCATTATTATGAGTAACCATGACCACTAGATGGTCTTTTGAGGCTTCTTTTAATAATTCCATAATAGAAGTGCCAGTTTTGCTATCCAAGGCTCCTGTAGGCTCGTCTGCTAAAATAACTGTAGGACTACCTACTAAGGCTCTAGCAACCGCTACTCTTTGTTTTTGTCCACCAGAGAGAGACTTAGGTTTATCGTATTTTTTATCTAATAGATCTACTCTTTTAAGAGCCCCATCCACTAAAGAATCGATATCTTGAGTTTTGTCATGTGATATTTGCAATTTAACTGCGACATTGTCTCTAACATTTAAATGAGGTAATAAATAACAATTTTGTAAAACAAAACCAATTTTCTGGTTACGGTACGAATCCCAATCTTTATTAGTGAACTCGCTAGTAGATAGCCCATCCACTATCATATTTCCAGAAGTTGCTCTATCTAATCCACCGATAATATTTAATAAAGTGGTCTTCCCACATCCAGAAGGACCTAAAATAGCAACAAAGCCTTTATCAGGCAATTCTAAAGAAACGTCATCTAAAGCAAGAACATCATCTTGAGATTGTTTTCTAGTATAGATTTTGGAAATGTTTTTTAATGTTAACATTAACGACTATCTTTTCTAACGAATATCCGTTACGAATTATCCTTATTGTGTCTATTTTAACATTTTACTAAAAAGTGTTAAATAATAACCAATAATAGAAAAAACCCAAGAAAACTTGGGTCTTAATGTTTCAAACTAATATGTCTTAACATTTAGTGGTCCATTTATGACCACATTCTGGGCAAGTGAATTCTTCATATATATAACTATATGATTGTTTATAAGCTTGTTTAGTAACCTTTGCGCCACACTTAGGGCATGTTGCGTAAACTGTTGTATCACTACAGAAACCACCACTAACCGCAGCCAATTGTTCTTCGCTAAGAGTAACGCCTTCTTTTTTTGCTAGTTCAATAAGCTCTTCAGTGTTTTTACATTTACTAGCTTTAGCGATTTGTTCCTCTGTTAAACCTTTTAACAATTCTTTTTTCATAAGTTATTTTCTCCTTAATTGTTTAAATGATACCAGACCCGGTGTCACAGATGTGTCACACGATTTTAATTTCTAAAATGTTAATAACCATTTATTAACTTCTTCAATCATTGTTTCTTTAGAAACATTATAACCCGCTTGAAGAGTTGGAAGAAATTCTGGCCCAGTAAAGATTTTATTGTGTTCTATAATAAATTTTATAGGAATTTCAGATTTATTAAACTCTTTTCTAACTTTATTATTTTGAGTATTAAATATCACTAAATATCTTTTGATTTCTTTTTTATCAATAAAAGAAGGATCTGCCAAAGAAGCAGTATAGGTGTCAACTAAATGCTTAAACGAGTTTTCAGTTTCATTTGTAACAGCATCGATCTTTGTTGAAATAAGATATTCTATAGAAACTCCTTTAAATGACAAATCATTAACTTTATAGATATTATGTTTTATCTCATCGAAAAAATCTAATCTAATGCCGTCTATTTGAACAATCTTTCCATTAACATCAATTAAACACATAAAAGTTTCTAAAAAATATAAATATGATATTGGGGCAGATTGAAATTTAACAACATTAAAATGTTGTCTAAACACTGATTCAACTTCTTTTAAATCACACTTTGTGACAATATCTATGTCTTTTACATATCTAGCGTGTTCTTTAAAAAAGAACTTACAAATAACTCCACCACTAACATAAAAATCAAAAGGGAGTTTTTTTAACTCTCCAATAACCCAACAAATATCAAACTTAAATTCATTTTGATAATTGTCTTTATTAACAAATATTTGATTAGTTATTCTTTCTTTCATGCTGTATTTATAAAATCTATTGTACCAATTTTGGCCCAAAATAAGGGAGCATTTTCAACTGTTAATGTTCAAATGCCTTATGAATGTGTAGTTTACAAAGTCTTGTCCACATAAGCCAACCATTCAAATAGGGGAGTCTTAATCAATATCTAAATTTTTATAATTACTGTGGTGGACTTCTTGCTTAAAAACGTTAAATCTCCTTTGCTATTAACAAAAAAACTATAAATCGGCATCCATAATAAAACCGACTAAGCATATTTGAAGCCTAATCGGTTTTATCGACTTTATAGATTTTGAGATATTTTCCGAGTATCCCAATCTAGACTCTAGAAAGCCCTTAAAATGGAATTAATTTAAGATTAATACATCCTGATTAAACAGTAATAGAACTGAATGCTTTCGACAAAACTTGGATGTGAGAGATCACCAACACAATTAAATTCACTGAAGCCCCAGTTTTCTGGATTTCTCCAGTGGCCATGATCTTCATTATAATTGACAAATCTATTCATATATCCAGAGGCAGTAACAGTCATGATATTTTCAATATCGCTGAATTCGCCTTTTAAGCCCCAGCCACGATAATATTTAAGTTCACGTTTTGAGTCTGTTTGGAACCCTTGAATCTTTTGGTTAAGTGAGAAAAAATCTGGATTTTTACCCTGTTCTTTAGAAAAACCTCTAGAACAATAGGCGAGAAAATCTCCTTCGGTGTGAGTGCCTAATTCTTTAAAACCTGTATAAGCATAGACAAATCGATTTGTCGCACAGATAGCTTTAGTAATGTCGTCCTCATTTGTGAATTCTCGTTTATTGATATCGTTATTGCTTATCATGTAGTTCCTAATAAGACCAAGCTTATCCTTTAAATA
This sequence comes from uncultured Erysipelotrichaceae bacterium, assembly GCA_902800355.1. Taxonomy (GTDB): domain Bacteria; phylum Bacillota_I; class Bacilli_A; order RFN20; family CAG-826; genus UBA2450. Next base: position 40,195 of record CADCEE010000013.1, read on the forward strand.
ACCAAAATTAGAATAAGACGGGAAATTCTGCTGTTTACGAATTAAGAGAACTCTCATATCTTCTAAGCCAAATAAATATGGCTTGACCGAACTCATTGGTGTGACATTATTCATATTTGATTGGAGTGATCCACTAATTTCGCCAGAGACATCAGCGATATCAAAGTTTTGCCACTTTCCTTCTTTAGTTTTATCGCTAGTCGCTTTAAAACCAGTCATTAATTGGCCACCACGTACCCAACTTTCGCTGACGTAGCAGTAATCAAGTTTGACGTCTTGAGGAAGAGTAATCTTACTTCTATCCATAACAGCTTTTTTATCAGCGTTAGATTTCACCATCTTATTTTGTTTTAGGTAAGCAATCGAAGCTTTATAGGCTTTTGTTAAATCGCCATAAGAAGAAATATCTGGATCAATTGCGCAGATTGTTGTCGCTAGGTTATAAATTTTAAGCAAACGATCAGCAGCGGTGATACGGTAATTATGGATCTTATCTTCTGCTTCGGATTGGAAACCATATGTAAGTTTGAGCATCTCGTAGTCAATATCAGCAGCAGGTCTAGTATAACTTCCAGTGCCAGAGAAACGTTGCATATAATCAACAGCTTGAAGAACAAAGGATTCGCCATCAACGTCACGTAATGCTTCACGTTCGGCAAAAAGATATAAAGCACGATAGATATCTTTTGCAACTGCTTCAAGTTTTGCATCAGTGCTGATATCAGGAATTTGGCTACCACTCCATTCATTTGTGGAGAAGGTGATAACATTATTTGTAATCGCGGCTTTAATGTCGCTAATTGCAGCCCCTCCTACTACCTTATCAACTGTTTTTTTGTTTTTATATTTTGGAAGTGTATTATCTTTGAAAGTGTTTTTTAAATTGTTTTTGCTTCCAAAAGAGAAAGCATATGAGGAGACAATAGTTCCTTCGTCAAATGTTTCATCAAAGCTATCATCATCAAGTAAAATTGTTGATGTTTTTTCAAGTTCTCCTTTTTTATTTTTACCTTCTACAACGACAACGTTATAGTCATAAGGTGCTGTATATTTACTTGCTTTTTTATTGCTGTTTCCATCAAAAATAGATGTGAGATAACGATTAGCAACTGTAAGCATTTTCTTTTCATATTGTGTAACTTTTGCATCTTCAGATTGGAATTCTAGTTGACGCGCGCGTAACGCGATGAGTTTATTTTCATCAGAATTAAGTCTTTCTCTTAAAAGTACCATATCGGTCTTATAGGAAACTTCAGATAAAGTCTTTTCCATTCTTTTTACAGTTTCATTAATCCCCGAAACAACATTAAGAATTTCTTGTAACATGGCTGCAGTTGGATCAAGAACAGCAGCGGCACCAGCAAGACCTAGCGCTCCTAAAAGAATACCAATAATACCACCACAGGCAAACTTGCTAAGCTCTGAAGCAGCGAGTTCAAAAGCAACAGAAAGAACGGTTAACACTGTTTGAACAGTAGCATTAACAGCGGCAATCGCTGTTGATTTATCTTCAAGGGAAGAGTCATACGCATATTGAACATATGTATCATCCATATTCGCTAAGCTAGTTGGAGTGACATATCTATAGATTGCAGGTTTTAATAATCTATTTTGTTCGGAATCAACTTGATAATAATCACATCCAAAGTCGATACTAGAACCTACAACCGTAAACTTATTTCCATTAGGATAAGAAACATCAACAGAATCAATAGTGAGTGTTCCATAAACTGGGTAATCAATCTCTTTTTCCCAAGTTAATTGATATCCTTTTCCAACTTTAGTTAGAGTAGCCTCATCTATAGGAAGTAATTCTTCTTCGTCTTCATCAGCTAAGAATTCTGCATCAATCTTAAGAGCGGACTTATCTAAAGTGAGTTCTCCATCAAATGAATAGAGGTCAATACAAACTTTTTTGTTTTCATTAGACGCAATCGCGAACACTTCTGGTTCATGAAAATCAAAGGCTACTTCTTGGTCAAATTCACCACCAATTGAGATTGTAAGTTGTTCAAGTTCAGCGATAACTTCGGTTAAAGAAGTAAATTCCTCTGCATCTAAGACAAATGAAGCGGTTTTTGTTTCCGCGACATAATATGCTTCATTAATAGTAAATCCATCGATTAATGTCACATCTTTAAGTGAGAAATCTTTTTTAATTTCACAGTCGATTAATGCAACATCGAAAGAGAACGTTTTATGCTCCTCATCAAATCGAACAGAATTCTCTACTAAAGCAGCACTTGGATATAAAACACGATAAGAGAAGGCTCCTCCTCTATCTTCAACGAAGGTGCTGTTTTCAAAAACGATTGCCCCACTTTCTTCACTAGCAGGTAAACCACTAGTTTCTAAAATGATAACTCCCTCTGTATCAGTATGAATGTCTTTAACAACCCAATTTTCAAAAGCGCCAAGAAGAGAAATATCTTCGACATCGAAATCTTCGCTTAATGTGAGGCTTTCATATTTAAAAACAAATGTATGATTGGCATCATAGCCATCAACATAATCTGAACCAATTTGCTCAAATTTACCTTCACTTAATGTAATTACAGATTCAGAGCCAGAAAAAGAGGCATAAGCCATAACTCCTTTATTAGTAGCGTATGGGGCAACAATCGCTCCAAATGAGGAGTCTTTAAAAGCTTTAGGAATAGTAATTTCAACAGCAGCGCCAAAAGAAACAACATCCGCTGCATAATCATTAAGAGAAACAGCTTTAATATCTTCATATGATAAAACGTTATCTTCATCATCTTTTTCAGGTAACTCTAATCCCATATCACGAATAAGAATTGCGTCTTTAGTGAAATTGGAATTAAATGTTACTTCTTCGCTTTCAAGGCGAATAACTAAATTGCCTTCGTGAGAAATAATTCGCGAATTAAGAGCGATTGCATTTGAAATAGTCTCTTCATTAATGGTCCATGAGTGGTTATCAGGATCGGCCTTGCCACATCCAGATAGGACCATTGTTAATGAGATAAGAGAAATTGATAATTTTTGTACGTGTCTATTCATATGGACACCTCCTAGTTTTAATTCTTCACGCGCATAAGGTAAAGAAATTTGTGAGTTATACTCACTAATAAAGTAATAAATCAAAATAATATATTCAATAAAAAGATATCAAAACTATACTTTCACATATTTAAAGTAAACTTATTTGTTTTATAATATAAAAGTAGAAAGATATATAGACATGGGAAATATAGTTAAAACTAAAAAAGAATTCGCGAACGCTTTATTTGGATTACTAGAAAATAAGAACTACCACGATATCACAATTAACGAGATATGCGCTGTAGCAAATAAAACAAAAATGACTTTTTATAAATACTATAAAGATAAAGAAGCTTTATTAGCGAAAGCCTCTATTGATTTGATCAATACAGAATATAACGAGGATTACGCTAAGATATTAAGAAAAGAAAAAGATATAGAAGAAATTGAATATCAATCTTTAGTCGCTACTTATAACTGGGTAGGAAAACATTATAATCAAATTGCTAATCTCACTTATAAAGGTGAAACTCTTCCTCTAGAGATATTTAAAACTGCTTTATTTAACAATTACAAAGCATATATGTCTGAAATAGTAAATTCTGGAGGTTATGATATTCCTAGCGATTATATAGCGGTCTTCTTCTTCGAAGGATTATATAATTCATGTATTTACTACGCTGAACAATTAAAAACTAATAAGAGTAAGAAAAAAGTAAAAGAAGACAGTAAAAAGATTTGTCGTTTATTAGCTAAGATTAGTATGTCAATGATGAAAGTAATGTAATTCTAGAATAAAAAAGTGCCGAAATGTATCGGCACATTTTCAACTATAATCGCTCGAGACCTCATGCTGACTGATGTCCAAACACCAAGTCCAACACTTACCCCGTTCACATCCGGAACTGATACTCTTTCCTAGTCTAACCTGGTTTATAAAATAAAAATCCCGGATTTCTCCAGGAAATTTACTCGGTATTCACACCTTTATCATCAGGTCTTCTGGAATCACTCAGCATGAGGACTCTCGCTTTAGACACTGATAACAACGATTTTGGCAGGGGTAGTAGGAATCGAACCCACATTAACGGTTTTGGAGACCGGAGTACTGCCTTTGTACGATACCCCTATAAGCAGGTGAAGTTTCACCGCTTAAAGATTATAAACTACGAAGAACTCTATTTACAAGAGACATATCAACTTGACCAGCGTAATTCATCTTGAAATGTTTCATGACGCTAGGAACACTCTTGTCTTCTAAGGAGTCAATAATCTTTTTAATCTCTTCTTCACTTAATTGTTTTGGAAGATAAGAAGAAATTACTTCCATTTGTTTAGAGACATTATCTGCTCTTTCTTGGTTATTAACCTTGAGATAGCCAGCTTTTTCATCTTCGAGTTCTTTAATGACTTTTTGGATGATGGATAAGAGTTCTTTATCTCCAATTTCCTTGCCTTGACTTTTTAATTCCACTTCTTGGAGTTTATATTTTGTTAAGACAATAGAGAGAACCGCTCTAGAGGTATTATCTCTAGCCTTCATCGCCTCAATATTTGCAGATTTGATTTCATCAATAAGCATGAATATTTCCTCCTAATTGAGATATAAAGCCCCGATTTCTCGAGGCTCTTTTAGTTAACTGGTGATCCCTAAAGGATTCGAACCTTTGACCCACTGATTAAGAGTCAGTTGCTCTACCAGCTGAGCTAAGGGACCAACTAGCGAAATAAATGATATATTATTTAACTATTCAAATCAAGGAAGATTTATGAAAAAACCAGTCATTTGTTTTTGACTGGTTATTTATAAATAAAACTTATTTCTTATGTCTTTTAATGATGTGTTTAATCAACACTTCAATTTCATGGGCTACAAGTGGCACAAATGCCGCTCCAGCAGTAATTAACCATTCTTGCCAGCCTAAAGAAGAAGTTTTAAAAACATCTTGTACACCAGGAGTCAAAACTACAAAAAACTGTAAGCCGATGCCAAGAACAAAGGCTAATAACATCATGTAGTTTTTATTTCTAAATACTTTAAATGCACTGTGTTCGGTGCTACTCATACAAACCATATGGACAAGTTCAGCAAATCCTAAAGCGGTAAAGGCCATGGTTTGCGCTTGAGCTAAAACATCAGGTCTATAGAATTCTGTACCTTTTGCCCCGATATGAGCAATAGCTTCATAAGATGTAATTCCGTTAATCCAGAATGCACTTAAATAAGCAATAATAACTGCAAGAGTAATAAAGGCACCATGCATTAATGTATCTCTTAATCCACCACGAGCAAATATTGTCTCATTAGGATTACGAGGTTTTTCATTCATAATTCCTTTATCTTTAGGGTCCATACCTAAAGCAATAGCAGGAAGACTATCAGTAATTAAATTAATCCAAAGTAAGTGAATAGCAATAAATGGAGTCTCAAATCCAATTAAGATAATAAAGAACATTACTAATACTTCAGCAATATTACTAGAGAGTAAGAAGATAATAGTTTTCTTAATATTTGTGAATATTCCTCTACCTTCTTCAACAGCCTTTTCAATGGATGCAAAGTTATCGTCAGCAAGAACCATATCAGCAGCACCTTTAGCAACATCAGTGCCGGTAATGCCCATCGCAATACCAATATCAGCAGCCTTTAAACTTGGAGCGTCATTCACCCCGTCTCCAGTCATTGCACAAATATGACCATTAGCTTTAAACGCTTTAACGATTGCCACCTTATTTTCAGGAGACACTCGAGCGAAGACTCTGACCTTTTTAACGAGGTTTTGTAGTTCTTTTTCGCTCAAATCGTCAATTTCTTTACCCATAACGCACTGAGAAATATCACTAGCAATTCCTAACTCTTTAGCAATTGCAAAGGCTGTATCTTTATGGTCGCCAGTAATCATAATTGTGGTAATTCCAGCGCTCTTAAATTTAGCAACAGCAGGCTTAGCTTCTGGTCTAGCAGGATCAATCATGGCGACTAATCCAACAAAGACTAATTCCTTCTCACTAATCTTATCGGCTTTGGAATATGACAACGCTAAAACACGAAGTGCTTTAAGAGAGAACTCAGTGTTAACTTCATAAATTCTGTCGATGTCTTTTTGAGTAATTTTTCTTTCCTTACCATTTTCTAAGATATAGGAAGTATTAGCTAAGATTGAATCTAAAGCACCTTTAGTAAAGACGATATTCTCTTTATCCCAAGTGTGTTTTGTAGACATCATTTTTCTTACAGAGTCAAATGGAAGTTCATCTACTCTTGGATGTTTAGTTTCTAAATCTTTTTTATGTAAATCAAAATCATTAGCAAACACTACTAAAGCGATTTCGGTTGGATCGCCATATAATCCTTCATCAACTGTTGCATTACTACATAAAGACATTCCTTTAGCGAGTAATTCTAAATCTTTGTTTTCATGATCTTTTTTAAAGTCTTCTCTTTTATAGAATGTATTATCAACATAGGCTTCTAATACAGTCATCTTGTTTTGAGTTAATGTTCCTGTTTTATCACTACACACAACAGATACAGCGCCTAAAGTTTCTACTGAAGGTAATTTCTTCACAATAGTGTTTACTTTCACCATTCTTTGTACACCGATAGACAAAACAATAGTAACCACTGCTGCTAAACCTTCTGGAATAGCCGCAACTGCTAAAGCAATAGAATCTAAAACTGCTTCAATCCAGTGATCAACACTACTGGCGTTACCTCTAACGCACATCCAAATAATTAAAACTACTAAAACCGCAACAACAATAACTAAGGTTAAGATGCCTAAGAATTTAGATAATTTGTTTAATACTTTTTGAAGCGGAGTGTCTTCATTTTCTTCATTATCAAGAGCCTTAGCAATCTTACCAATTTCGGTATCCATGCCAGTACCTACTACAATACCTTTACCTCTACCATAACTAACTGGGGTAGACATATAGGCCATATTGACTCTATCTCCAATAGCGACTCTATCACTAAAGGTAATAGATGCATCTTTTTCTACTGGGACACTTTCTCCAGTTAAAGAAGATTCGTCACATTTTAAGTTAACTGCCTCAATTAATCTTAAATCCGCTCCAATTGTGTCTCCTTCTTCTAGAATCACAATATCGCCAATAACTAGTTCAGAAGATTTAATTTTAAATCTTTTGCCGTCTCTAATAACTGTAGATTCAGGAGAAGATAATTGCTTTAAAGCTTCTAAAGAAGTTTGAGCTTTAATTTCTTGAACTGTGCCAATAATCGAATTAAGAATAATAACCGCTAAAATGATAATGATATCTGGCCAGTCACCAATATTAAGGAAATCAAAGCGGCCTGCTTTAATAGTTTCATAAATTGAAATACCTAAAGTAATCGCGACCGCTCCAAAAAGAACATAGATCATTGGGTTAGCCATTTGTTCAAAGAAAATACGAACCCAAGATTTCTTTTTCTTTTCTTCTAACTTATTAGGTCCATATTTTTCTAATCTAGCTTTTGCTTCAGCTTCACTTAAGCCTTTTTCGCTATCAGATGATAAAAAAGAAACGGCATCTTTCGACGATTTCGTTTCAAATTGAGTGTTTTTTATTTCTTCCATAATGCCTCCGAAAAAATATTATTTTCTCAAAGGTCTTGTTCCTAATCGGTCTATGATCCGGACCATCGCTAGTCGTGTTGACGAATTCATAGATTCACTACTCCCCTATTGGAATACGTAATTATTTTAGCAATATATATCTATATATCAAATAAAAATCCACGTCTTTCAAGGCGTGGTTTTTCTAACTCGTCTCCAAGACAGAGTACGGGCAGCAGCAATCATGCTGCTTTTTAAATTGCCCAG
>CADCEE010000014.1 GCA_902800355.1 uncultured Erysipelotrichaceae bacterium
TGGACTAGATGTATAGGTGGCACACCTACTGCGTTATTATCATCACATAGTATAGCGAAAATAATTAAATAAAAAGAGAGCTCATAGATAAGCCCTCTAATTTGATAAAGATCTTTTTGTTATTCTTCGAGCATTTTAGTGGCGCGGTGTAAATAGAAGATTGTCGCCACAAAGACAATGATTTCAAGTACGGTCGCAATAACACCGAAGATCGAAAGAGTAAATCTCCAACCAGTATTAACAACATAAACGTTAAAACCAGGCAAAAAGCCAAATAGTAAGGAGATAATATAAAGAAGAATGATATAGAACGCTAATCTACGACCATCTTCTTCCATTTCACTATAACCAAGTTGACTGGCTAAAGTAGAAATACCAAATAAGATACAAATAATGACTACAAAGTCAGCAATAGCGGCAACTGTATCTAATATCGCAAACACCACTACTGGTAATCCTTTGGTGGCTTCAACAGAACTTAAAATAACAGAAACAACACTAGCGGCAATACCAACAAAGGTCACCCATAAACCAATACGGAATTCTCTAGAATCTTTTGCTCCAAAAAACAAACCGCAAAGTTGAATCACAAATACAACAATAGAGGCAATACCACTAATTAAAACAAGAACGGCAGCTGGAGTAGTTAATTCTCCATTACCGGAAATGATAATAGGGGTAAATATTGCAGCAACTAATGCAACAAAAGCAGAAACAATAGAAACAAGTTCTGCTATAAAAATTAATTTAACACCACGATGAGCGTGTGGAAATCTCATAAATTTCCCTCCTTATTTTCATTAGATATTTTAAGATTATTTCTTAATAAATTAAACATAAATTTCTATAAAGAAAAAATAAGGCTTATTAATATAATTAACATTTCGCTTAAATTGATATAATAAATGTAAGATGGGTGACAGAAATAGAACCATTGATATCTGTAAATGTTTTGCGATGACATTTATCATTTTGATCCATGTCTTGCAAAGAACGACTCTAGGTTTTAATCAATCTTTTGTGGGCTCTTTCTTTGTGGTTTTAGGAGTGCCAATATTCTTCTTTTTAAGCGGGATATCTCTTTCTTATAGAAAACAACTTAAACCTGCTGGATTTTTCTTTGACATTATTAGAAGAGGGTTTAACTATATGTGGCCAGTTGTCTTCTTCCTCATCTTAAGAGTGGCCTTATATAATCAATGGGTTGATGTTCCTAAGGCCTTTGAAGAATTTTGGGAGTTCCCAGTCATGGGCTTATGGTTTTTGTGGGTTTTATTGTGGATTAATCTAGCCTCTGATATTGGTTTATTTATTGCTTCTATATTCCCTAAATATAAAAAATTATGTGTCTTTTTTGTGGTTTTAATCTCTTACGCCTTAATTGTGATTTTAAGACAACAAAATATAATCCACTCCAACACCTTTATTGGTTATGACTATTTTATCGCTTATGTTCCTATATTCTTATTTGGATATTTATTCGGAGATAAATTATTTAGATTTATCAATAAATGGGTGTCTTTAACTAGCTTAGTAATTGGTTTAACCGTTACTATCTTAATTATTCATTATTCTAGAGGTTTGGTGGTTGTTGATTTACCTACTAATATTCCTTTATTCTATATCGCTTCAATATTTGCTTTCTTGTCGATATATGGCCTAGCGACTTTATTAGAACAGTATAAATTCTCTAAAGTTATTGCTTTTATGGGTAGATTTACTTTAGAAGCTTATTTCTTACATCTAATGTTAATTAAGAATTGGTCGAATATGGGCTTAGCTGATAATGGATTAGCTACTGGCTACACGATTGGCTTATTCTTACTATGTGTAGTGAACACAGTAGGTGTTGTAACAGTAACTTATTTTATTCCTTTTGGCCATTTATTAATGTTTGGCAAAAGTTATAGTTCCTATAAATTTGAAAAAGACTTCTTTAATAAGATAAAACAAATAGTCTATTCCCACTAAATAATTATTTTTCTAAGCGGGACTTTAAGAAATCTTATGATTTCACTAAAGTGGGATACAATCTTTCTACAGAAGAAACAATTAAATTCATTAATCCACATAATAGACATTAGTGTAAGTGGTTTTCCCCAACTCAACTAATAGGTGGTCGATTTCAACTTGGTTAAAGCAAAGTTATTTTAGAAATAAAAAATCCTGATTAATTCAGGACAATTTTACAATTTTGGTGGATCCGAAGGGTTACAAAGAAAACCCGCTACCTCTACCTTTTTCGTGTCAGGACAACTTGCTGCCACGTTTTTATTTCAGGTTCCACTTCTATTAATAATTCAATTGCTCTTAAAAATTGTCTTAAAACAAAAAGAAAACTAGTATTTTATGCTAGTTTCTCAAAATATTTTTAGTTTTTTGCATCTTATATTGGCTTTTCAAATTTTTTTGTAAAAACGGGGCAGCAAACTTTGATTACCAGTATCATAGAGGCATATTAATGCTCAACATACTCCCAACCGAATCCATAAGCACTCTTTTTTGTTCCATGTCCTGGTATCTTTTTCTTCTTACATACATCGCAAATTGTTGAAGATGGGTTGCTACCTTTTGTATATCCATTATCAATAAGCCAGATAGCAGCATCCTTAGGTGTATAGAAAGTTCTGATTGTCTTGCCTGTTTTTAAATCTATCATCGCAACACCTTTTTGTTTTTTTCTTCTTCCTTCTAATCGCCTGGCTTGATTCTCTTTTTGCTCTTCTGGATGGTTTTTAATCCACTCTTTTATTGAATCGCTGTGTTTTTTCTTTGATTCTAAGCTTGCTAAAGCCTTTTTTCTATTTTCTTCCCATACCGCCAACTCGTCAGGATGTTCGTTCTTCCATTTCTGTAGGCTTTCTTTTCTTTTTGCTTTAGAGTTTGGGTCATTAATTGATTGTCTATTCTTTTCTCTAGCGACTCTATATCCTTCAGGGTCTCGCTCTTTCCATTTTTTAATTCTTTCCCGAGACATTTCTTTGTAATAATTAGAAGACATTTTCTCTTTAATCTTAAGACTTCTTTGTCTTATTTTCTCTTCATCAAAATTACGGGTTGCGTTAAGCATGGCCTCATATCTTTCTGGATGTTCTTTCATATATTGGCTTTGTTTATCTTTCCTGTATTGAGATACTGGAGCAGCAGATATTCCACCACCACCTTGAATTTTATTCAAACAGAAAGGGTCTTTGAGTAATTCTTTATTTACTATTCTTGCCTCGATCTCCTCTGTTTCTTTTTCAGAATCACAAACGAATAAATAATAACGGGCATATCTATCACTATGTTTTTTGTATTTCGCTTTAAAAACCACACCACTTCCTGCATAGTTTTTAACTTCTCTCCAGCTCTGTCTATTAACTTTTCCTATGTAATATTCTCCAGAGTTGTAATCAATTTGAATATAGATTGCGTGGTATTTACCGTCGGTTCCTTTGTGACGATAAAACTTAGAAACAGACACAACGTGATATTCTGCGCCTTGAATAAATATTTTCTTATCGCTTTCAAGAGGTGGTAGCCAAGTGCTTTGCTCTGGAAGTTGCAATACACTTGATTTTGATTCCAAAGGTAAAGGATTGACAGCAAACATCTTTGAAACGTCAATTCCATCATCAATAGATAAATAATCACTGAACTTTATAACCATTCTGTATAAAGTATATCACTTGTAATGTACCCTTCGAAAACCACGTTTTTTCGGGGCAGCAATGAAAAAGCCCTGATTTTTCAGGACTTCTTCAGTTTTTATTTTGTCTATTTTTACCCATTTCCTTATTGTTAAGGCTTATGGGTAGCGGGTATTTATGGTGGATCCGACGAGGATCGAACTCGCTACCTCCTCCATGCCATGGAGGCGCTCTCCCAGGTGAGCTACGGACCCAGCGCTATAAATTATATATATAATGAGATTAAAATATCAATAAGATTGTTGATTATTTGTCTTTGGCTAGAGCATATTCTTTCATATTGGAAAAGGAGTAACCATTTTCTTTTAAAACTTCAATCATCTTTTGAATAGAATCTAAATATACATCTCTATTTTTAGTTAAATATTTTTTCTGAACTTGTAATATTCCTCTTTTAGGAACAGGCAAATATCCTTTATGAATTTCAAATGGATGAAAATAAATCATAAAAGTATCATGATTTTTAATATGCTTATGTAACACTTTAGACATCGATGTTCCTTTTAGGAAACGATAAAATCCTCCTCCAGAAAGTAGCACTGTTTTAAATGGGAACTTCCAAATATTAGGGGCGAATTCATACATGCCGTTTCTTATATAAATATAGCCAAATTCTTTTTTAAAGGACTTATTAGGTTTAATAACACTAGAGTCATAAATAAACCCTTCTTCTAATAGAACATCAAATAACTCCTTTTTATATTCCCATCTAGGAAAGCGAAATCCTACTGGGATGACCCCTAATTCTTCTAAAATAATTCTTTTGGCTTCCACTAATTCTTTTCTAAAATCTTCTTTAGTGAAATTTTTATAACTTTGATGAGTCAAACAGTGAAGAGCGATTTCATGACCTAATTTAATCGCTTCTAATAAATATTCTTTACAGTATTTGATAAAATCAACAGTGACAAAAAATGTGCCTTTAATATTGTTTTTTGTTAAAAACTTTGCATACGTTAAAACTTCTTCAGCGCAGTTATATTTTTGGTCGATTTCAATATCCGTATTTTTTAAACAGGATGTATCAAAATAACTCTCTACATCCATTGTTAAAAACGCTAATTTATTCATTAATAAAATTCCTTTAAGAATCTTTCAATCGCTCCATCATATTCTTTGGTGTTATGGAAGCGGATATGAGAATGTTCTCCCACTGGGAACCACTCCAAATGTTTAGGAGCGTTAACTTTGTTAAATAGTTTCATTGATTGATCAGGTTTAGCAAAGCTATCTTGTTTACTATATAAGAATAAAACCGGCACTTTAACTTTATCAATTTCTCTAATTGGGCTATTTCTTCTAAGCGATTTGCCTGCTCTAAGAGATACTAAAGCTAGTACTTCAAAAGTATGAGGGAAGGTTGGTTTATTTCTCTTTCTTAATTGGTTATCAAATAATTCCTTAAAGGTGGTATATGTTCCTTCACAGGTAATGCCTTTTAAATTAGATGGATAATCTTTTTGTGCCAATAGATGTATACCGGTAGCACTGCCAATGCAAATGCCATGGATATGAACATGCTTAATGCCGAATTCTTTTTCTAAGAACATGGCCCAGTTAGCAACATCCTTATATTCTTTTAAACCTAAGGTGTTATATTTGCCTTCACTTAACCCGTGGCAGCGGTTATCAATCGCTAAAACGTTGTAGCCACTTCTTTTATATGGCTCAGAGAAATAATAAGAATAAGTACCAGATTCACTTCTTCCAGGAATCACTATTACCGCTTTATCAAAGCCAAAATCAAAATATTCCCCAACAAGATGGAAACCACATGAATCTATTTCCACATGCTTACGATATTTTTCGTTTTCTTCTCCCCATTTTTTACCTTCATCAAACATAGTTTGAAGTTCTTTATCAGGCCAAGATACACTTCTAGACCATTTTTCAGGAGAGGTACGAACAAATAATTTTGTATAAATAATGCAAGAAATAATAAAAGTTAAAAGGAAATACATAAATATACTTCCTCCAACAAGTCCAACAATAAGCCAAATCCACCACATATTAGAATAATCCTATTAGGACATCGTAAATCTCTTGTCCGCCCTTCATGATTTGATATTCGATACCGTCTAAATTAGAAACAAAATCACTTAGTTTCGCTTCTAATTCATCATCAGCTTCATTAGATAAATAAATTAGCATTCCTGTTTTTTCTTCTAAGTTAATAGTTTTAATAGCCATATCTAGACAATCAATAAGGTCATTTGAGGCTGCAACTACTTCATCATCAATTAAGGCAATTTTGTCGTTAATTTTACAGCAAATCCCGTCTTTTTCGTAATTTTTGGTCGCTTTTGTTAAGCCAATTGTAGTGGCTAAATGTATATTAGAATTAAAGCCATTGATTCTGCTATTGGAATCATCATCTGGCATATCCATTTGAAGTGCTACAATACCTTCAACCATGTTTTTAGTTGGTACAATAAAGACACGATCTTTGGCTCTAGCTAACTCAATTGCCTGGTTAGCTGAACCAGTAGTGTTTTTATTATTTGGGAAGATAACTATCTTTTTAGCATTAATCGATTCAATCGCATCTAAGAATTCACTGCTAGAAGCATTCATATTTCCAGAAGCACTAATAACGTAGTCACATCCTAACTCACGATAAACATTTTCTAATTCTTTGCCGTTAACTACAGCAATAATACCTAATTCTTTCGCGTTTTTATCATCTAAGCGTTTTACAACTGAAAATTCATTATGTTGTAACTGCATATTCTCTAGCTTGAAATTAATAAACTCACCATATTCTTTAGCGAGGTCAATTACTGGAGATGGGTTTAAAGTGTGGATATGAACTTTAACAATACTGCCTTCTTTAAGACAAACAATAGAAGAGCCCAATTCTTTTAATCTTTCAATAAATACATTTATTGAGAACTCGTTGATATTAATTCGACTAGCTAATAATTGGAGCAAAAACTCCATGCAGTAACCTTCGATAAATTTACTATTCTCATCAAAGTATAGGGGTTTAGTTTGTAAAGGTAGTTCAATAGACGAATCCTCTTTTTCTTCGATTGCTTCTCCAGCAAGATATTTATACATCCCTTCAATAATGACAATATAGCCATAAGCGCCACTATCTAAGACATTTGATTCTTTTAAGACTTCTAGTTTCTCAGGAGTTCTTTGCAAAGAACGGTACATCGCTTCTAAATATAATTTAATAGAGTCTTCTAAAGAAATGTTGCCTTTAATAAGACCCTTAATCTCTTCAATACCTTCTCTAGCGACAGTTAAAATTGTTCCTTCTACAGGATTAACCACTGCTTTATAAGCAGTTTTATATCCTAAAATGAAAGCGTCTCTTAATTCGCCTGGATTTACTATACCTTTTCTTTCTAAGGAAATAGACATTCCTTTAAATAACTGCGATAAAATAACTCCAGAGTTTCCTCTAGCGCCTAAAAGCATTCCGGCGGCCAAGTCTTTTAAATATAAGCCTAAGTGCCTAGTTTGTGAGGCTCTTTTAAATCCGTTTTCTAAAGTTAAACGCATATTCGTTCCAGTATCTCCATCCGCCACAGGAAAAACATTCATACTATTAACGCGTTGTTCGGCTAATCGAATGTTATTAAGCCCATTTTGGACCATTAATTGAAAGTCGTATCCGTTTATTCTTTGTCTCATTATTTTGCTAATAATTCTTTCATCACAGCGCTTTCTTCAACTAAACCTTCAGAAATAGGTTTGCCGTAATAATACGCTGCCATTAAGCCTGGTCCGACATTAATTCCACAGTTGGAGTATACATCACAAACATATGCTCCTTTTGGATGGAATTTATTAATAATTAATTCTTTAAATTTCTCGGCTTGTTTATGTTCGTTACTAGTAGCAATAAAGATTAATTGCTTCTCAGGTTCTTCAATATGTCTAGCCATATATTCTAGAAGAATATTCATGGTCTTATCTTCGCCTTTTCCTTTGCCAATAACAGTAGTCATGCCGTTATAGTCAAATTCTCCAATTGGCTTCACTCCAATTAAAGAGCCAAAGAACGCTTTTGCGTGGGTGATTCTACCTTTTTTAGCAACAAAGCTAAGATCATCCATCCAGCCAGTTTGATGGAATCTATTTTTATTTTCTTCTATCCAGTCAAATGCTTCTTTAGCGGATTTACCTTCTTTTCTTAATTCGGATAGATAAATACACATAAGTCCACATACCGGACCAAATCTTCTAGAATCACAAACATAAATTTCCGCGTCTGGAATTTCTTTTAACACTAATTCTTTAGCAGAAACCATAAAGGAATATGTCCCGCTTAACGCGCTCGATAAACAAACAGCAATCATTGCTTCTTTATTTTCAGCGTGCTTTTTAAACACTAAGCGATATTCTTCTACACTAGCAGGAGAACTTTGGAATCCAGCAGGATTCTTTTTTAGTTCTTTATAAAAATCTTCTCTATTAAATTCATCCCAGCTACAATCGCCAACATGTTCTTTCCCATCTGGAGTAGTAAAATGACCAGGAATTAATTCAATGTCATATTCTTTTCTAAATCCTTTAGATATGTCACAGGTGACATCTGCTAAGATAATAAATTTTTTATTCATATTTTTTCCTTCTTTAATTGATGAAAACAATAAAATTATGCTCTATTTCGATAATTAGAGCAAAGAATTTCTAATTCTTTTTCTTTCTTTTCTAACTCTAAGGCTACTTCTTTTACGGTATTAGTGTTTAATACTTTATTACCTAGATACTCTTTAACAAAAAATTCTTCTCCGACATATAGCCTTAATCTAGAGTACCAGTGTTTTCTTTTTTCTAGATACACAGGCCTAATAGCAACATTAGCCTTATAGGCCATCATCACCACTCCACCTTTAAATGGATTTAACTCATCTTGTTCGACATTAATATGTCCTTCTGGAAACATAGAAACCATATTTCCTCTTTCTAAATGGGTAGTGATCTCTTTAAAAGATGACATAGAAAATTTTTCTCTATTAATCTCAATACATAAGAAACAAGTTTTAAATAAAAACCTTCTCCACTTAGTGGAGCAAACTTCATTGGTGGTTACAAAATGATGTCTTCTTCTAAATAAACAGGCAATAAGATAAAAAGGATCTTTTAAACTGTTATGATTAGCCATAAAAATAAAGCCACCTTTAAAACCATTTTTAGCAGCCTTAGAAATATAAATCTTTTTTGGTCTAAAAAATATTAAAAGTGGCCAACCAGTTAACCTAACAAAATCATAGAAGAAATATCTAAACGAAATTAATGGTGCCTTTTTCATTTGTTTAATACTTTATCACATTAATGTGAAAATGTACTAAAGATATATAAAAAGCCTCGAATTACGAGGCTATAAATACGCGTTGGCGCGCTTGAGGCGATTCGAACGTCCGACTTTCACCTTAGGAGGGTGACACTCTATCCAGCTGAGTTACAAGCGCAGCAATAGACTACTTATCGTAGCCTTTTGGATTGTTCTTTTGCCAATTCCAACTATCGCGACAAGCATCAACGATATCTAATTCCGCTTTCCAGCCCATTTCTTTATAAGCTTTAGATGCGTCAGCGTAGTTTTCATCAATATCTCCTGGACGCCTATCTTTAATTTCGTATTTGATTTCTAAATTATTAGCCTTTTCAAAAGCATGCACCAACTCTAAAACAGAGGTTCCTTTTCCAGTACCTAAGTTATAGATAACTAGGCCTGGTTTTTGTTCTAATTTCTTTAAGGCCGCTAAATGACCTTTAGCAAGGTCCACTACGTGGATATAATCTCTCACTCCAGTTCCATCAGGAGTGTTATAGTCATCACCAAAAACATTTAAGAATGGTCTTTTTCCAACTGCAACTTGAGTGATATAAGGCATTAAATTATTTGGGATGCCTTGAGGATCTTCTCCAATTAATCCAGATGCATGAGCACCGATAGGATTGAAATATCTTAAAATAGCAATATTGGCATCTTTATTTTCGTTAGCGAAATCATAAAGCATATATTCAATTTCTAATTTAGTTTGTCCATATGGATTTGTGCAACCACCAATTTTGTCATCTTCCTTAAGTGGAACATGATCAGGAACGCCGTAAACAGTCGCACTAGAAGAGAAAACAATGTTATGAACACCAAATTCTTTCATTAAATTGAGTAAGACAATACTAGATCCAATATTATTTCTAATATAAAGCCCTGGTTTTTGGGTAGATTCGCCTACACTTTTTAGTCCAGCAAAGTGAATGATATCGGTAATCTTTTCTTTTTTGAAAACTTCCCTCATTTTATCTTCGTTGCAGACATCCACCTCATAAAATCTAGGGGTTTTGCCGGTAATTTTGTTAATTCTAGCTAAAACTTCAGGTTTAGAGTTTACATAGTTATCAACGATGACAACATCGTAATTTTTGTTTAAAAGTTCTACAACAGTGTGGCTTCCAATATATCCAGTACCACCAGTAACTAAAATCGCCATAATTATCTCCTTTTGATTTCTTCTAAGACTAGTTTAGACGCTAAACCAGGGTTTGCTTTACCTTGTGTTTTCTTCATAATTTGGCCAACAATAAAGCCAAGGGCTCTATCTTTGCCGTTTTTATAATCGATAACAGATTGTTCGTTAGCGTCCACTACTTCTTTAACAATCGCTTTTAAAGTATCTTCATCACTAATTAAACTTGTTCCAGATTCTTCTAATAACTTCTTAGGAGAAATAGGATTTTCGAGCATCTTAGCAAACATTTCTCTAGCTTGTTTATTAGAAACTTTGCCTTGTTCAATTAGTAAAACTAATTCCGCTAATAAGTTAGGACCTACTTTGAACTCTTTGATCGAGATCCCTTCTTTATTTAAAACAGATTGAATATCACCAATCACCCAGTTAGCTAATAGCTTTGGATTAGCACCACTCTTACTAGCCTCATCAAAATAATTAGAGACATCTTTATCTGCAATTAATAATGATGAATCATAATCATTTAAACCAAGTTTTTTATATCTTTCTAGTTTCACTTCTGCTAATTCTGGAGAAGTATTAATCGCTTCATTAATAAACTCTTTAGAAAGCTTAATAGGAGCGATATTTGGCTCAGTGAAATATTTATAGTCAACCGCGTCAGTTTTTACACGCATTAACACTGTTTCTTTAGAACCTTCATCAAATCTTCTGGTCTCTTGTTCGATGACTCCACCAAAATCTAAGATAATTGACTGTCTAGAGATTTCAAAATCAATAGCCTTTTGGATATTAGCAATACTATTTAGGTTTTTAATTTCTACTTTTGTACCAAATTTTTCTGTACCTTTTTCTCTAAGAGAAATATTAACGTCACAACGCAAAGATCCTTCTTCCATTTTGCCATCACTGACTTCAGCAGAGAGAAATCCCAGGAATGGAGCTGTTTACATGTATCTTCTTCCATATGCAAACGTTCAATGCCAATTTTTCTTTCGCCAAGAGATGTATTTATTAATAAATACCCATTACTTCCAATTGGCCTAAATTGTTGAGTAATTTGATACCCTTTAGGAAGGTCGCTATAAAAATAATTCTTTCTTTCAAACATCACAACATCATCAATAGACATATGTAAAGCGTGAGACACTCTTATTGCATTTATAACAGCTTGTTTATTTACCACTGGCATTACTCCAGGGAAGCCCATATCCACAATATTTACTTTAGTATTAGGATCTTCACCATAACTTACAGGGCCACTAGAAAACATTTTGGACTTTGTTTTCATCTCAACGTGGATTTCTAAACCAATAACAGCTTCAAATTCCATATTATTCGCCCTCCTTTGCTACTAAATCCTTTAATCCAGTTAAATTTTCTATCGTTTTTGCAATAGCTAAAACACCTGATTCATCAAACGGTTTTCCCGTCAAATTCCCACCAAATGGGAGGTTATCATCAAATCCAAGAGGCACTGTAATAGAAGGGAATCCACCCATATTAGCAAATGCCATAAAATTATCCGCAATTAAGTATTCATCGCTTAAAGTATCACTACTTCCACGAATAAGTGGAGCAGAGGTTGGTGAAGCAGGGCAATATATTGCATCATATTTTTCAAAAATCTTATTAAAAGCGTTAACAATCAACCTTCGACATTTTTGAGCACGTAAGAATAACTCTTCTTGGTTTTCTCTAAGCAATGAATATCCACCGATAACAAATCTACGTTTGATTAATCTAGAGAATCCTTTTGTTCTGGTGTTTGTCATAATTTCTTCAAAGGATTCACCTGGTTCTCTTGGACCAAAATTTACACCATCTAAATTAGCGTTATTGCTAGTAGATTCAGCACAAGAAATTAAGATATATGTAGGATAGATTGCTTTAAGTAATTTAATGTCGATACTGACACCTTCAACAATCGCGCCTTGATTTATTAAAGCGGTGATATTTTTATTGAACGCTTGTTTAATAGAGACGTTAGAAATTGATTCAACAATCTCTTTAATGACCGCTATCTTTTTGCCTTTGACGGATTCATTTAATCTAGCGGTATAGTCTTCAACTGGTTTAAAAGAAGATGAGAAGTCTTTATCATCTCTACCAGCTAAAACATTTAACACAATTGCGCTATCTTCTACGTTTCTTGTGAAATAAGCAACATGGTCTAAAGATGTAGCAAATGGGAATAATCCAAATCTAGATATTCTTCCCCAGGATGGTTTAAAGCCAACTAAGCCTCCATAGCTAGCTGGTTTTCTCACCGAGTCACCAGTGTCACTACCAATAGAGAATGGAACAATACCAGCTGCAACACTAGATGCACTACCAGCAGAAGATCCACCAATAAGGTGAGTTTTAGATTTATCCCAAGGATTATATGTAGTACCTAAGTGACCAGTAGTTCCAGTTCCACCCATTGCCAGCTCATCCATAGTAGCTTTAGCAACTACAATGGCGCCTGCTTTTTCTAAACGTAAAACAACTTCGCTTGAGAAGATTGGGACATAGCCATTTAATATATTGCTACTTCCAGTAGTAGGAATATCTTTTGTGGAATAATTATCTTTGATAACAACTGGAACGCCATACAATAAACTGTCTTTTTTAGATGGATCAAGGTGACTAACTTTTTCAAAAGCTTCTTTTTCACAAATATACTCGAAAGAATTGTTATCATCTTTCTTACAAGATTCGATAGCTTCTTTAACTAACTCTATAGGAGTGACTTCGCCCTTAATAATAGCGTTATGGATTTCTTTGATGCTTAAATTCATATACTTCATACTATTTAACCACCTTAGGTAAACGAATTTGTCCATCCACAACATCTGCAGCATTTCTTAAAACTTCATCCTTATTTTCAGGAAGAGTTGCGACATCATCTCGTAAATAGTCATTAGTGACATCGAAAGGGAAGGTCATAGGTTCTGCAGTATCTACGCCTTCAATCTCACCAATCAAATTCATCTGTTTGATTAAGATGTCAAATTCTTCAACGAGTTGATCGTATTGTTCATCTGACATATCGAACATTAATTTGTTAGCGGTCGACTTTAATACATCTTTAGTAACAGTTTTCATATTTCAATTTCCAATTAGGTATTTTATCAAAGATAAGTTTTTAATTAAACCATAAATATAAAAAACTCACCAGGTATAATCCGATGAGTTAGTAAATAAATATAAATGTGGGTTATTTAACAAGCGCTAAGAATTCATCTTCAGATAGCACTGTAATTCCAAGTTGTTGAGCCTTGTCTAACTTACTTCCAGCAGCTTCTCCAGCTATAACAACATCAGTGGCTTTAGAGACTGAACCAGTAACTTTCGCTCCTAAATCTTCTAATAGAGTTGTGGCTTCTTTTCTGCCATATGAAGTTAAAGTCCCAGTTAGCACCACAGTCTTACCAGAGAAATAATTTCCAGCAGCTCTAGAAGTATTACCAAGATATTTAAAATTGATGCCTCTATCTTTTAATCCGGCAATAATTTCCATATTTTTTTCGTCTTTAAACCATTCCACTAAAGATTTGGATAAAATTGGTCCAACATCTGGGATTTCAAGTAGTTCTTCTTCGCTTGCTGCGATTAATGCGTCAATATCTAAGTATTTTCTCGACAAAACCTTCGCGGTTTTCGCTCCAACCTCTTTAATTCCTAGGCCAAACAGCACCTTTTCAAGGGAATTTTCCTTAGATTTTTCAATCGCTTCTAATAAATTATCGATTGATTTGTCTTTCCAACCATCTAAAGCGATAATTTCATCTCGATATTGAGATAAATCATAGATTTCAACAACACTCTTAATGAATCCTTGATTGAAGAATTGTTCTACAACTTTTTCTCCCATTCCTTCAATATCCATCGCATCTCTAGAAGCGAAATGTATGATTTGTTCAATCTTTTTTGCTTCGCAAAATGGATTAAGACAATAATGCATAGCATCTACTCTAGTAAGCGGCTCGCCACATACTGGACAACGATCAATCATGTGATATTCTTTAACATCGTCAGTACGTCTTTCTTTAACGACTCTTACGACTTCAGGGATAACATCTCCAGCTTTTCTTAAAACAACATAATCGCCAATCATTAAATCTTTATCTTTAACGAAGTCTTCATTATGAAGAGTAGCTCTTTGCACTAAGCTTCCAGCGACTCTAACAGGCTCTAAAACAGCGTTAGGAGTAATCTTACCTGTTCTTCCAACTGTATAAATGATATCAGTAAGTCTAGTAATCACTTCTTCAGGTGGAAATTTATAGGCAATTGCCCATCTAGGAGTTTTAGAAGTATATCCTAATTTATCGTAAGTCTCCATATCGTCAACTTTAATAACAATTCCATCAATATCATATGGCAAAGATGGTCTTTTTTCGGTATATTCTTCGATATATTTTATAACCTCTTCTATTCCATCACATAATTTACGCTCTTTATTGGTTTTAAAGCCTAATTTATCGGCGTAATTTAGGGCTTCAGAGTGATATCTAATGCCAAAATCCTTAGCGTTAACGAAATAATACCAGAATCCATCTAGTCCACGACTAGCAGCGACAGAACTATCTAACTGTCTAATGCTACCAGCAGCTGCATTTCTAGCATTTGCAAATAGTGGTTCACCTGTTAATTCCCTAATTCGGTTAAGTTTTGTCAGGGATTTTTTAGGCATGAAGACTTCTCCACGTATCTCTAATTCTTTATTACAATCTATATGAGTTGGGATAGATTTAATGGTAATTACGTTGCTAGTAACGTCTTCTCCAACAGTGCCATCACCTCTAGTAGAGGCATATACAAGGTTTTTGTTATAAACTAAGGAAATTCCAAGGCCATCAATCTTCATTTCGGCCATATATTTAACCTTCTCGACCCCTAAAACTTCTCTAACTTTCTTATCGAAGTCTCTTAAATCAGTATCATTAAAGGCGTTAGCCAAAGAAAGCATCATTCTTTTATGTGTAATTTTCTTAAATTCATCTTGAACCATCCCTCCTACACGTTGGGTTGGGCTCAATGGAGATTTAAGTTCAGGATGCTCTTTTTCAATCTTCATTAATTCTTGCATTAAACGGTCATATTCTGCATCAGATACACTTGGGTTATCTAAAACATAATATTCATAGTTATATTTTTCTAATAACTTTGTAATTTCATCTACTCTTAGTTTTGGATCCATAATTATTTCACCCCTTTAGAAATCATATGATGTGTTCCTAATAATGTTTTTTCACCGTGGCTATCAAAATCTACAACGATAATATTATCGCCTTCTAAAGCTTTAACGACACCTTTACCGAATTTCTGGTGTATGACAATATCTCCAACTTCCCAGTTAGTAATATTATTACTCTTTGGTGGTTCTTGGACGATTTGTGGTTCGTCATCAAAAGAAATTTTGTCGTCATCTCTAATATCATCAAAGCTATATTTTCTTTGTGGTTTTGGTCTAGATTCATAGCGAAATCCACTATTAAAGGAAGTTGGTCTAGATACATTACTATTACCGCTTTCTTTAATAAACTGGGATTCGACAAGATTAGTCCCTACAACATAGTTGTAACCACCAGAGAATGTTAAATATAATCTCTCTTTAGCACGCGTGAAGGCCACATAGGCTAAACGACGTTCTTCTTCTTCGGCAATATATCCACCTTCTAATAAAGCTCTATTAGATGGGAATATACCTTGGTCTAATCTAACAACAAAGACAACAGGGAATTCTAATCCTTTAGCGGTATGGACAGTCATTAAAGTAATATGTTCGCCGTCTTGCATATCATCTTGAGCACTAACTAAAGCGACATTTTGTAAATATTCTTCAAAAGATGCATCAGCGTTATTGGCCAAATAATGTCTTAAATCATCAAATAACGATTTAACGTTATCAATACGGTCTTCGCCTTCTTCTTGGGTTTTTAAATACTCATAATAGCCAATGTCGGTAATTAAATCCTCTAACGTCTTAGCAAATATCTCATTATCTTCTTTTAGTTCTTCTTTAGTGTGTTCGATACGCGCAATCATGCTTCTTAAAGAATTAATCACTCGATCTGGTAATTCTTCACTAGCGAAATCACTAACGATATATTCGTATAAAGATAAATTATGCTCTATCGCGCTATTTTTAATTAAATTAATACTTGTCTCACCAATTCCTCTTTTTGGAACATTAATAATTCTTTCAAAGGAAATATCATCTTTAAAATTATTAATTATTCTGAAATAGGCTAAAACGTCCTTAATTTCCATTCTTTGATAGAACTTAATACCGCCATATATAACATAAGGAATCTTTTTAGCCATTAAGGCTTTTTCAAAATCTAGAGTTAGATAATTACTTCTATATAGTAAAACTATATCGGAATATCTATAGTGCTGTGTTTCTTTTAAAGAAATAATTTCTCTAGCGACATAATTAGCCTCACCAACACCATTATCTAAGCCTCTAACAACAATTTCATGACCTTTAATGTTATTGGTGTATAAGTCTTTTGGAACGCGATATTTATTATGCCCAATAAGTTTATTAGCGCTATCGAGAATATTTTGAGTACTACGATAATTCTGGTTAAGAATGACAGTCTCTAAACCTGGGAAATCATCACTTAGATTCAAAATAATATTTTGATTAGCCCCACGCCACGTATAAATAGTTTGATCAGGATCACCAACCACATATAAAGATGCACTTGGTTTAAGTAAATACTTAATCATCTTATATTCTGTGTCGTTTGTGTCCTGAAACTCATCCACTAAAATATAATCAATTCTATTTCTCCATTTAGCCTGGACTATAGGATAGGAAGCTAAAATTTGATTGGTTTTAAGCAATAAATCATCAAAGTCTAAAGCACTTTGTCTGTCTTTTTGATTTTCGTATTCTTCAAAGATTTCTAAACAGACTTTTTCATCTTCAAATCTTTCATGAATGATTTTGATATCTCCAGGATATTTTTCTTTAAGCTTATTCGAACCAATATAGGCAATAGACTTTTTAATAATTGGGTCGTTCTTTTTATAGCCCATAGATACCGCGATATCTTTAACTAATTTAGTTTGGTCTTCTTCATCTAAGATGGTGAAATTAGTTGGATATCCTAATACTTCTATTTCTTGTCTAAGAAAATATGCTGCAAAAGAATGGAAAGTACGAATAGTTAAATCTTTACTAGCTTCAGGAACAATCTTCACGATTCTATTTTTCATCTCATTAGCGACTTTATTGGTAAAAGTAATGGCTACTATCTTCCAAGGTTGCACTCTTAACTGAGAAATTAAATAAGAAATACGGTATGTTAAAACACGAGTCTTCCCACTACCTGCTCCAGCAATAATTCTTAGATATTGGCTAGACGACTCAACTGCTAAAAGTTGTTTATCATTTAATGAACTTACAAACTCTTCATATTGCATAGCAATATACTAACACAAATACCTGTTTGATTCAATTTTATTAATTTATTTTTAATCAAATTGAAATAAAGCTTATTATTTGCTCTTTTCCGACATAATAATTATCGACTTTATGATCTTTGAATTCTACTAAAAATGGTGTTCCAAAAATATAAAATTCATCTACATTATCAATTCCTGTTAAATCCGATTTTGGACCAAGAATAACTTCATAGTCTGTACACACAAAATACATAGCCGTAATGGATTTAAAATAATAATTTAAAATGTCTTGCTTAATATCGTTACAGTGGCCACATCTTTCCGAATAAAAATATATTTGATAATAATCCTCACTTGGTTCAAATATCTGGTTCCAGTTTAATAAACGATCTTTAATCTCGTGATAATTATGCTTTATAGGTTCTTCAATTGATCCGCAAGAACTTATAATTAAGGAAAACGCCAGTAGCTTAAATAATTTAGACATAAAATGTCCTCCTATATTATATAGACTCAAAAAATGACCAAATTTGTGAAAAAATATTTATTTTTTGTTAAAATGCCTCTATGGAATTATTTAGAAAAAGAGAAACAGTAGTCCAAAACATCGCTTACATGGCTATCATGTCTGCGATTAACATTATCTTTGTATTACTGCAAAAAAAGATATTACCCAGTATATGCAATCGTAACTTTAGGTTTGTGTTTTGCAGTTGCGGGAGCGTTTAGTATTTTTGACGCTCTTATTTATGTATTCCCATCTTTAATCGTAGGTTTTGTTTTTGGCTACTCCTTTGAAAAAAAGCTACCATCAATTTTAATAATTGTGGGGGCGACAATTGTTCAATTTGGTCTAACTTACTTAACCTATTTCATTTTAACAAAAGTTATAACAAACTTTGATATCATGTACGGCATCATAAAAATATTTGGTATGTCCGACTTCCCATATTTAGAAGCATTTATCGTGATT
This sequence comes from uncultured Erysipelotrichaceae bacterium, assembly GCA_902800355.1. GTDB lineage: Bacteria > Bacillota_I > Bacilli_A > RFN20 > CAG-826 > UBA2450. Next base: position 18,507 of record CADCEE010000014.1, read on the forward strand.
TTCGTTTATATAATTTCTCTTATTCAAATTGTTCTATCATATATCTTTATAAAATTGGAAATTAAAAAGTTTGGAATAGATATTAACCTAGATTGTCAACACAGATATTTATTATATTTAGTGACAATTATCTCTACAGGATTAAGTGTATTAGCTTATTTCTTCTTTGCAAATTGGTCTATCGTTTTTGTTTTGATTCCACTACCAATTTATATTTATGAAACACTTCAATTAATACTAAAAAGAAGAGTTTTAAATTATGTCTTTGTCGGAGTAGCTCACTTAGCGTTTATCTTCATTTTTGCCTTTTTATATAGATACGTTTCGTCCCCAAATCAGCTAATTTTAATCTCCGCTTTACTTGGATTAGTGACAATAATTGACTTTTTGGACAATTATTGTTTTATTCAAGAATCTAATAATCTAAAATAGATTCATGATCTCATTCATCAAAGGCATTTTAAAAGGTTTATTCTACGTCATATTTTTACCATTCGGACTACTGGCGATTTGTTTATACGCTATTTTTGGGGTATTTGTTTTTATCTATCGCTTAATAAAACTAGCGATTTTATTCTTCACAGGGAGAAATCTTAAGAACGAACTTCCAGAAGATGAAGAAGTTAAAAAGATTTTAGAAGGCGCTAATGAAGAGGAACAATCTCAAGAGCCTGCTTTAAATCTATATCCTAGTGATCAAGAAATGTATAAAACCAACGAATATATCTCCCCTTCTTTTGAAGAAAGCAAAATAGAAGAAGAACCAGCATCACTAGAGGAGGAAAATAAAGATGAATAACATCTTAATTTCGTTATCTGATGGTGATAAAAGATTAATCTTTGCGCTTCTTTTGATTTTCATTATTATTCTTGTTTTTATTGGTTTATTAGGATTTGTCCTAATGAGAATAATGAAATTCCAATCTAAAAAGATGGATACATTAGTTCATGACGCTGTAGTTACTAAAGTAATTAAAGATAAAAAACACTTTATTAGATATGGTCGTAATAAGAACTGGGCTTATTTCTTTAAACAAGCTTATATCCCTATGATTATCATTGTGGTTGGTTTTATTGTTTTAATTATTCATAACTCAGTGAACAATTATTGGGGCTATAACCCATTCTCTACTTATGACGGCTTTGGAACATTATTCTTCACTTGGAAATTGTCTGGAGATTATACCGGCGGTTCATTAATTAGATTTGCAAAACTGGTTTTAGATAACACTCCTCACTTCACCGTTATTGCGTGGTGCGGTTATATTTTTGGACCATGTATTTTAGTAGGTGGAACGTGGTATTTAGTAGCGGTTAGTTCTTTATTAGCAAGAACTGTCATGCTATATAAACGAAGCAAAACTATATTTGAAAAAAGCCTCGATGGTTATAACCAAAACGAAGCTTTAAATAACACTAATACAAATAATTAATTATTTGTTGTTCAACATCATTATCACTTGAATAAAAATATAAGCAATTAATAAAACGTTAAATACAATAAGAAACCAGAAGGTGCGACGTCTAGCAACTTCTTTTCTTTTTTCTTTTTCCTCAGGTGATACTTTATAAGCCTTCATATTAATATTTTATTGAACCGCTTGTACGTGGATATGGTTGCACATCTCTAATATTTTGCATACCAGTAACATACATTAATAATCTATCAAATCCAATTCCAAATCCAGAGTGGACACATCCACCGTATTTACGAGTGTCTAAATACCACTCTAAGCCTTGAGTTAATCCTAATTTATCCATTTTGGCTTTTAATAAGTCATAATTTTCTTCTCTTTGAGAGCCACCAACAAGTTCTCCAACAGCAGGAACTAATAAATCACATGCTGCCACAGTCTTTTTATCAGGGTTAAGTTTCATATAGAAAGCTTTAATTTCTTCTGGATAATCAATTAAGAATAATGGACCGTTCACTATCTTTTCAGTTAAATAACGTTCATGTTCGGACTGTAAATCCATACCCCATTCAATATTGCTATTATCGAATTTCACGCCATTTTTGACGGCATTTTTAAGGATTTCCACCCCTTCTGTATATGTCATCTTCTTAAACTCAGAATTCACAACATGATTTAATCTATCCATTAAAGTTGGATCAATCATGGTGTTAAAGAATTTCATTTCTTCAGGGCAGGCTTGCATCACATAATTTATGCAGTATTTAATGCAGTCCTCAATAACAGACATGTTACCGCTTAAATCACAAAATGCCATTTCTGGTTCAATCATCCAGAATTCAGAGGCATGTCTAACTGTGTTAGAGTGTTCTGCTCTAAAAACAGGACCAAATGTATAAACATTTCTAAACGCCAAAGCAAATGGTTCAACATGAAGTTGACCAGTAACAGTTAAATTAACCTTTCTACCATAGAATTCAAATGGATCTTTTGTGTCGTGAGTAGTAACATCAAAGACATTTCCTGCACCTTCTCCATCATTGGTAGTAATTTCAGGAGTGTGGACATATAAGAATCCTCTTTCTTGGAAGAATTGATGGATAGCAAAACTTAATACGCTTCTCACTCTAAAGATAGCTTGGAAAGTATTTCCTCTAGGTCTAATATGAGCAATTTCTCTAAGAAATTCAAAGGAATGTCTTTTCTTTTGAAGAGGATAATCTTCATCACAATCTCCTAATAATTCTGTAGAAGCTAATTCGATTTCAAATGGTTGTTTATTTTCAGGAGTTAATTTCACCTTGCCAACAACTTTGATTGCGCAGCCATTTCTAAAAGAAGAAGCTAATTCATAACAGCTAGATTCTTTTAAATACACTAATTGAACGTTTTTAAAATAGGTACCATCATTAAATTCAATAAATCCAATTTGGCCATTCGCTCTATTAGTGCGAACCCAGCCTTCTAATTGAACTTCATTAGAAAGTAGTTCATTTAATTCTTCTTGGTCTCCATTAAGGACAATATCGAATAATTCAAAGTTTGTGATATTTTTGCTCATAATCATTTCCTCGTATTAAGTATTATATCTAATCTTGTGAAATCATTTAATAAAGATTTCAAAATTTATTCCATTCATCAATTTTCCAGTTTGGATCAACTCCTAAATCTAAAGGAGCGAATACTTTCAAATCGTATAATCTAGTGGCAACTTTAGCAATCATCGCCGCATTATCTGTACAACACCACATAGGCGGTATTTTAATCTCAACATTAAGTTTATTCATTTCTTTAGTCATCTCTTCTCTTAAATAAGAGTTCGCAGATACTCCACCTGCTAAGATGACTTGATTAACTTTATATTCTTTAACAGCCTTAATTGTTCTATCAATCACTAGTCCTACTGCGACATCTTGGAAGGATTTACACATATCAGGAACATTAACTTTTTCCCCTTTTTGTTCTAGGTTATGCACTAAGTTGATAACGTTAGTCTTTAATCCAGAATAAGAGAGATTAAGTGTCTTCACTCCTTTTAAAGGAGTAGGTAAGTCGTATGTATGTTTTCCTTCTTTAGCAAGTTTATCAATAGGAATTCCTCCAGGATAAGGAAGACCTAACACTCTAGCAACTTTGTCATAGCATTCCCCAATCGCATCATCAACAGTCTCAGCGATAATTTCAAAATCCATATGATCTTTCATCAATACTAATTCAGTATTTCCGCCAGATACCACTACCGCTAACATCGGGAATTTAAATTCAGACACATATTCATTAGCGTATATATGTCCCGCTAAATGATGAACTGGAATTAAAGGAATGTTATATAACATAGAAATAGTCTTAGCAGCTTGTAAACCAACATGAAGCGCACCAATTAAACCTGGTCCTCTAGTAACAGCAACTGCGTCAAGTTCTTCAAAAGAAGTTTTGGCTTCTTCCATTGCCTCTTTAATCACAATAGATATATTTTCAGCGTGTAATCTAGAAGCAATTTCCGGCATCACTCCACCATATTTACGATGTACATCGATTTGAGTGGAAACAATATTACTTAAAAGAACACCATTATCAATAACGGATGCTGCAGTTTCATCACAACTACTTTCAATCGCTAGTATCTTAGCCATTAAGTTCCACTCCTTTCATCATATATATTGCATTTTCACCATTGGAATAATAATTTGGTTTAACTAAAAATTGATTAAACCCGTGTTTAGTGTAGAAATTAATTCCTTTGGAATTAGATTCTCTAACTTCTAAAGTAATAGTTAAAACTTTTTTCGCATAACAATCTTTAAAAACTTCCTGTAATAATTTAGAACCAATAGCTTGTCTATGGTAATTTGGATGAACCGCAATTTGACAAATTGTGGCGCTATCAAATGTCACCCAATAATCAACATAGCCAACAACTTCATTATTAATTGTAGCGACTAATAAAGTCGCAAATTGATTATTAGTAAGTTCTCTAATAATGTCTTCCTTTTTCCACGGAGCGACAAAACAGAGATTTTCGATCTCCATCACTTTATCTAAATCTGTTTCTACAAGGTCTCTAATTTCCACTAAAAACATAACTAATCCTTTAGATAAACTGGTTTTAACGCTAAAGCGTTCTCACATGGTTTTATAACATTTAACAAGCTCACCATTTGCAAACAAATGTTAGAGTCTAAATTATTAAATCCTAAATAAGATACATTCCCACAAACGGAGTAGTCAGGATGTTCTTTAATATATTCAAGAACTTCATCGTTTGTCTTAATGGTGTCACAAACTAACACCTTATCTTTATGATAAACACCAAAATAGCTTCTATTACTTCTCGCATTAATTAAACAAATTGATGGTTTATCGTTATCTTTAAGCACTCTTAAAGAAGAAACAGGATAGACAGGTACATCTAAACATAGAGCAATAACTTTAGCGATTGTTAAAGAGATTCTAACCCCAGTATATGAACCAGGGCCAATAGAAGTCAAAACTCCTGTAATATCTTTTCTAGATAAAGAATATTTCTTTAATAAAGCATCAATCTCGGGAATCATATGTTCGGATTGCTCTTGCCATGCCTCATAAGAAGTATAGCCTAAAAGTTCACCGTTAGATTCCACTCCAACAGATAAAGATGTATTTGAACTATCAAGTAATAATGTCGCCATTTTATTTAATAACCTCTAATAAATTAGAGTCTTTTGAATAGACTTTAATATGTCTAGCATTTTCTCCAGTAATACTAATCTCAATATATAAAGTATTTGCGGGTAATAAACTAGATATAAATTGAGGCCACTCAATCATTGTTAAACCGGTTTCATAACCAATATATTCATCTAAACCAATATCAGTATTTAAATCTGCAAGTCGATAAGCATCAATATGGATTAATGGTCTATCTCCTTTTAAATATAATTTCATGATGTTAAATGTTGGAGATTGAACCACTTCATCGATATTTAATCCTTTAGCGACACTTCTTACTAAAGTAGTCTTTCCCGCACCTAAATCACCTAATAACGCTACAACGGTACCATTAGGTAATTTAGAGGCTAATTTAAGGCCAAATTCATGCATTTGTTCACAGTTAAAAACATCAAATTCCATATATTTACAACTATTTGTCCTTATTTAATTGATTTAAGAACTTATCATAGTAAGTTCTAATTCTTTCATCGTTAAATGGAAATTCTCTTTTTTCCATTTTGGCTACCACTAGCTTAATAGAATATCTTAAAACCTTATCAAGGTCATCAGTATATTTATATGTTTCTTTATGTCTTAAATATTCTTTCTCGTCTAAGATTTTAATATCTCCACTAGGGAATAATTTAGCATCTAAATCATAATCGATATATTTAATCATCCTGGAATTAATTAAGGCAGGTGACGCAATGTTACAGTAATAACAAATTCCATCTTCTTTAAGCATACAGATAACATTCCACCACTCTTTTTTTGAGAAGATAGTGACTGCTGGTTCTTTGGTAAACCAACGTCTTCCGTTATATTCCACAACTTTCGCTTTTTTAGTGGCGATTACTATAAAGTCATCGTTATTAGCCAATACTAAACCACGATCCCAACAGCGGTGTAAGGATCCATCATGTTTATAACATTGAATAGCTAACCAATGACCAAATAATCCCATATTATTTCTCTAATAAGATATCCAAGATATCGTAAATGTTTTTCTTTAATTGTTGATAAGAAGCAGCATTAAGTTTCTTATCTAAAGGAATAGCCACGATTGAATCATCATAAGATAAATAAACCGCAGTGTGTCCTGCCCAAACAACAATATTGATATTAAGTAAAGCGCCAGTACAATCTAAAGATAATAAGTTATTAACAACATCTTTACCTAAATCCTTAGTGAAATTAGCCCCGTCTTTACCATATACTGCAAAGTTATTTTGTTCTTTTAGTACAACTAAATCATCAAAATCGGTTGGTAAATCAACTTTTTCTTTTTTATGAATATTAATAATATAGCGATCTTCAAAATGTAAATCGTTAGCAAAAGAGAGATAACGACCTACGAAGAGTAATTGTTTTTGATGTTTTCTTTCTCCTGCTTTATATAAGGCAGCTTCACCCATTTGAACAGCATGTTCTTTATAGTTGAAATCAACAATATTTCTACTAGCAATATCCACGACATCTTTATAAACTCTATCAGGTAAAAATTCACTTACCGCATATCTCTTTTTAAAGAGTAAACGAGGTTCTTTAACTTCTTGTTTACTAACTAAATATTTGTTCGATGAAATAGCGAAGTTTTTTAAATAATCCTGAGACTTTCCTGGTAGTTTATTTCTAGTGAAAATATAAAAGGCTAACATGCCCACTAAAGTGATACCAATAATCACACCACCAACAATCTTTCCCCAAGATTCCTTAACAGCTAAAAACAAAACAAATGATCCAGCCATAATTAATCCCACGATTGGAATTAATAAGTTAGAAATCTTTCTTTGCTTACTAAATGTCTTATAAAAATCATCTCTACTATTTTCTATTCCTTGAGAAAATGATTCTAGAGTCTCATTTTGTTCTAAATGAATAACATCTAAACTAGCTTCTAATTTTGCTTTTTCTTGTTCTTCTGTTAATGGTTCATCCACCACTACAACTTTTGCTTTTTCTTTTTTTGCCATTACGCTAACCTCATCATTGCTAATTATCATAACATAATATCTCACTAAGTGAGTATAATTATGCAAATATAATTGAGATATTTTTATTGTTCAAATCAAATACTAGACTATAATTATTTTCGGGAGCTAGGTGAACCTGGCTGAGAGGATTCTGATTCGAATCGACCGTACCTGATCTAGGTAATGCTAGCGGAGGAAATGTTATTATTAGCTATTTCTCCGTTTGCACACGGAGTTTTTTATTGGAGATAGATTATGAGAAATAGAAGTTTAACAAGAATAATATGTGAAGTAGCAATATTTGCCGCGGTTGGATTTGTACTTGACGAAATTCAAGGAGCGTTATCCGTTTCTTTCACTGGTGGAGGAAGTATTGGTATTGCGATGGTTGCAGTACTAATTGTGGCCTATAGAAGAGGATTATTACCTGCTTTAGCAACTGGTTTAATTATGGGTGCTTTAGATATCGCCACTAAGGCTTATATTCTTCATCCTCTACAAGTATTTTTAGATTATATTTTCCCTTACGCTTTAGTAAGTGTTGCAGGATTATTCAAACCTCTATTTGATAAATCAAATAATCATAAATATTTATGGTTAATTATAGGCACTGTTATTGGAGGAATTTTAAAATTCTTCTCGCACTATTTCGCTGGCCTATTTTATTGGAACGTTCCAGATAAATTTGCTTGGAATCTATCATATATGTCTCCTGCCTTATATAGTTTTGTCTATAACTTAGCCTATGTTGGACCATGCGTAGTATTAAGCGTATTGGTTTTAGTGATTCTATTTAAGAGAGCCCCTCAAGTATTAGAGGTTCATGAAGAAAGAATTAAAGAAGAAGTTAAAAAGCCTATAACCACTGAAAAGTTTGTTAATTTTATGTTGGTGGGTACTTTATTCACAATTGGAACAATCTTGTTTGTTGTATTCTTTGTTAGATATGTACTAACTCACACATACGATGAATATACTTGGATATATGGGTATGAAATTGACAGCTATTTTGATGGAGATTGTATGGTAAAGTGGTTATCAGGACTTGCTTTAATCGGAATCGGAGTAAATCATGTTGTAATGACTATCAAAAATAAGATTAGATATGAGGTTCTTTGCTTAGTTAGCAGCATTTCCATTCTTGCAGTAACTGGATATGCGGCTAGCAGAATCATAAAAATGTATTTTGATGTCTATATTGAAGGAAAAGATCCAAGTCGCATCAACAATGCTTATTGGATCTGGTTCGTCGCTTTATTAATAGTCGGACTAAATATCTTATCTTTAGCTATTTATTTATATAAAAGAAAACAAAAAAAGAGGCCGTTATTTCAGCCAATTAATCGGTTTTAAACCGTTTTTGACGAGAAATTCATTCGTTAAACGGAAGTGATTGCAATTAAACCAACCACCATGATTAGCGCCAAGCGGACTAGGATGAGTCGCTGTTAAAATCAGGTGGTTTTTATTTGTTAAATGTTTAGCTAAAATCTTCGCATTTCCTCCCCAGAGAAGGAAAACGATTGGTTGATCAACACTATTTAAGGTAGAAATGATATCTTGCATGAACAAATTGTATTCTTTGATGTTATGAGATAAAGGTAAAGCCTCTCTAACGGTCAAAATCGTATTTAAAAGTAGGACTCCTTGCTTAGCTAGATAGGTTAAGTCACCACCTCGATTGATAAATTGAGCGTGATATTCCATTTCAATCTCTTTATAAATATTCACTAATGAAGGTGGAATCTTAATATTATCAGGAACTGAAAAAGATAATCCCATAGCCTGACCTTCTTCATGATATGGGTCTTGACCAAATATCACAACTTTCACTTCTTCTAAAGGAGTAAGTTTAAAGGCGTTAAACATCATTTCTCTAGGAGGATAGATTTTATAATTCTTATATTCCTCATCTAAGAACTTATTTAACTTAACCGCGTAGTCTTTTGATTTAATCTGTTCAAATACTTCGTTCCAAGTCATGAAATGATTTTATCATTTTTAATGGCAAAGATAAACTTCGATAGATATAATGTCTATATGCGAGTATTGATTATATTTAATCATCCAGCCCCATATAAAGTTAACGCTTTTAACGAGCTATCAAAGTATGTCGATTTAACTGTTCTTTTTGAAAGAACAAAAGCTAAAGATCGTCCTGATTCTTTTTATAGTTCTAATAACTACCAATTTAACTATATCTTTTTAAAAGACGGATATATCGGTAAAGAAGGTTCTATTTCTAATAACGTCAAAAAATATATTAAAAATTTACACCATGAATATGACGTCATTCTTATGAATGGCTACTCACATTTAGCAGAGTTAAAAGCTATTAAATATATGGCGAAACATAATATAAAATTTGGCCTATTAATTAATGGAGGAGTCATCAAGAAAGAAAGTTGCTTTAAAAGAAGATATAAAACTAAATATATTTCAAAAGCTTCATTCTATTTATCTCCATCAAAAGCCTCTAATGAATATCTTAGATATTATGGGGCTAAAGGAGAGATTTATAACTATCCTTACTGCAATATTTCTTCTAAGGAAATTATTAAGCCATCAAAAGAAGAAAGAATCGAAGTTAGAAATAAATACAATTTACCATTAGATAAAAACATTTTTATTAACGCCTCTCAATTTATTGAGAGAAAGAATAATATTGAGTTACTCTCCTTATTTAAAGATAGAGAAGATCATCTCGTATTAGTGGGTGATGGACCATTAAAAGAGAAATATCAAAGTTATATAACTGAAAATAAGCTAGATAACGTACATATTCTCCCTTACTTAAATAAAGAAGAATTATTTGCTTTATATCGAGCGTGTGATGTCCATATTTCTTTAAGTAAACAAGATATTTTTGGACACACTATTTTAGAAGCTTTAGTCTGCTCCTTGCCTGTAGTGGCCAGTAAAAACATTGTCTCTGCTTTAGAATATATTAAAGATAATGAAAATGGATATGTAGTCGATATAAATGATATTGAAGGTATCAAAGAATCGATGGATAAAGCAGTTAAGTTATCTAAAGATAAAGCAAGAGAATCTATCAAAGATAACACTTTTGAAAAATCAGCAGAATCAATCTATAACATTTTGAAAGGTTTATATGAGTAAAGTCATTTATTTTACTAACGCTGTTAGTCAAACGATGTTCGTAGATTATTTAAAAAAATGGAGAGTCTCTCCTAATTTAAGTAACCAAAATTTTCATAATAAACTTATAAAAGCTATTTCAAAATATGATCAAGTCGATGTAGTTTCTATTAGACCAATTAACGCTAATTTTGAATCTAAAAAATTGCCTCAACTCGTAGAAGATGAGTTTAATATCTCTTGGAGATATCCAAAGGTCTCCACTAGTAGAGTGGCTAAACTTTTATTTTTAAATAAACATATTAAAAAAGTATTACCTATTAAAGAGAAGTATGATGCGATATTTGTAGATACATTAAATCTATCATTATTAAAATCAGCGATTAAAGTTGCTAAAAAATATAACTGCAAAGTTTATGGCATCTGTACTGATAATCCAAATAACATATCATTCACTACTGAAAGTTATAAAAAGAAATTAATTAAACTAGGACAATCCTTAGATGGATATATATCTTTAACTAAGGCAATCACTGATTTATATAATAAAGACAAGAAACCATTTATCCAGATAGATGGAGTGTCTGAAGAATATGAGTCTAGTTCAAAACCATTAATTGAGGGCAAATATATTTATTTCGGTGGTTCATTAATGGAAGAATATGGAGTCTTCTCTTTAATTGAAGCTTATAAAGATATTGATCCAAAAGACATAAAACTTGTTTTATGTGGTCACCACGTTAACATCAATCAATTAAACGCTGCTATAAAAGATAATCAAAATATTATTTATCTTGGCCCAGTTAACTATGAAGATAATCTTAACTTAGTTAAGCACTCCTTATTCTCAGTCAACCCTAGACCAATAAATCCAAAAATTGATGAATATTCTATTCCTAGTAAAACTTTAGAATGTATCTCTTTAGGTGTCATTAATGTCACAGTAGATAATCGTTTATTAAAAGAACATTATGAAGACTGTATTATCTGGTCTAAATCATCTTCTAAAGAAGATTTAAAAGAAGCATTAAATAAAGCGCTATATTTAGACAAAGAAACAAAAGAAAGATTAATTAAAAAAGCAAAAGAAAAAGTCATGGAGAGAACTTCTTTAGAAGTTATAGGTAAACAAATCCACGACTTAATTATTTAAATTCTTTTTCAATAAGATCAGTCACAGTTCTTAAAGAGAAATGTGAATCATAATACATCTTATTAAGCTTGCCTAGGCGAGCTTTTTCTTTTTCACTCAAATTAGAAATTGCCAGTAAAGCGTTTTTCACTGATTCAGGATTATCATCCGCTAAGAAAGCGCCACCAGATTCTTCTAAAACGTCTTTACCATCCCCTTTAAGTACACCAACAATTGGTCTAGCAAACGTTAAAGACATCATTAATTTACTAGGAATAGTCTTTCCCACTGTTCCTTCTGCTTTTAAAGAGATATATAAAGCATCTGCGCGTTTAAAATATGCCGCCGCAAGCTTAGCAACAATTGGCCCATGATATATAATCTTATTTTCTAACCCTCTTTCTTTAATTGAATTAATCAAATAATCGGTCATTGGTCCCATTCCAATGATATGGAAATAGATATCTTCATCCTTAAGTAGGCTCATCGCCTCTACAATAAGAGGAATTTGCTGAATTAAACCAAGGTTGCCACAATATAAAATATGTGTGCCTTTACCATAATCAAACGCTGCAATATCACTATCCTCAACTAAAGAACATTGAGGAACATATTTGATGTTATTTACCGGCAATTTGAGGGTGTTTTGAAAATAATCTTTAAAACTTGGCGAGGAAATTAAGATCTTATCTGCCTTGGAATAAATTGATCTACTCCAGCGATAAAGTTGACGATAAACAAAGGAATTTTTACGTACTGCATGAGTAACAATTGTACTCTCAGGCCATAAATCTAAACAGTGAATAATATGCTTCACATGATGTTTTTTAGCGTATAAATTACCCGCGCAACATATTGTAACAGGAGATAAACTCATTGAATAAACATAGTCAAACTCTAATTTTGTTTTTCTAACCCACTTTTTTGAGTTTCTCCAGAAAGATAAATAGTTCCTAACAATTGATAATCTACTTTTTTTACGAGGATATAGCTTCACACGATGGACATTCACTCCATTAAGCATCTCTTCGCTAATATTTTTATAAGCAGGAAGAATATAACCATATCCATAGTTTGGTTTCCCAGTTAAAACATGAACTTCATGTCCATCAGCAGCCATTTGTTCGGCGATTTTGGTAATAATAAAGTTCTCTGGATAATAAAACTGACAAACTACTAATATCTTCATATGTTAATAATATTAACAAAAATAAATATGTTTATAAATAATTAGAATTGAATACAATCTAGAAGCATCATTAACACAAAGCCGATAATAAATGCCCATACACCAAAGTGATCATGTTCATTTTCTTTGATCTCAGGAATCATTTCTTCCGCAACAACATAAATCATACAGCCTGCCGCAAAGCTTAATGCCCAAGGCATAACTTCTTGAATTTGCATTGCAAAGAATAAACCAATAACCGCAGCGATTGGTTCTACTATTCCAGAAAACATTCCAAATAAGAATGCTTTGGTAGATTTACCTGTATCGGCTTTAATAGGCAAAGATACCGCAGCACCTTCGGTGATATTTTGAATACCAATTCCAACTGCCAAAAATAAAGCACCCATTAATAAAGTGTGATTACCTGGATTAGCTAAAGCGACTCCAAAGGCGACACCAACTGATAATCCTTCTGGAATATTATGAATTGTAACCGCTAAAAACATCTTTTGGTCTTTATTTAAGTGCCGTGTTCTAATACCTTCTTCTTTATTGTTAGAAGAATGAATATGAGGAACTAATTTATCAATACCCCACAAAAACAACGCCCCAGCTACAACAGATATACCTGCAATGACAGAAGGTGGCATATAAGTAACATTAGATTCAAAAATGGCAGGTTTTAATAAACCAAAGAAAGATGCTGATAGCATCACACCAGAAGCAAACCCTGTAAATACACGGGCAATTGTTTTCGTTAATCCAGCTTTATGAAAAAAGAAAACTAAAGCAGAACCTAGAGTTGTGGCACCAAAGATAATAGCAGTGCCTATAATCGCATAAACATAATCAGGCATAAATAAATACCTCGCTGTATATTATATAGTAGACTACTACTTATTTGAAAAATTTATTTTCAAAACTCATAGTATCAAGTTTATAATAGAACACATGAACGATCGTACGCGTACTAACGTCATCATTAATATCTCACGTACTTTAGTGTTGACGATATTATCTTTCATGACATTCCCATGGGTATGTCGTTATTTAGGGTCTGCCCAAGTTGGTATATATACTTGGTGTAATACTTTCGTTTTATATTTCTTAGTTTTAGCTAAGGTTGGTGTTCCTAATCTTGCTATTAGAGAATGTGTCAAAGTTAAAGATGATAAAGAGAAATTATCTAACAAAGTTCAGACATTCTTTTTAATTCAAATGATAGCTACATTATTATCGTTTGGATTTATGTGTTCTTTAGTCTTTACTATTCCGGATTTAAAAAACAATAACGAAGTTATCTTCCTCTTATCTATTAATTTCCTTTCAGGAGCGTTCTCTTTTGAATGGCTATTTATCGCTTTAGAAAAACAGTTCTATATGTCTGTTAGAAGTATTGCGGTTTTGGCTTTATCAACCTTATTAATCATTATCTTTGTTACTAATCCTAGCGATATCTATATCTACGCTTTAATTACTGCTTCTGTTACTTTAGTAACAACAGTAGCGAACTTACTCTATTCTAGGAAATTCATATCCTATAAAAAAACTATGCCTTATGAGTTTAAGCAGTATATTAAACCACTACTTATTCTATTCTCCATTACCTTAATCATTTCTTTCTATAATCAAACCGATACTTTTATTTTAGGTTTCATTGATAAAGGTAAGGGTGAAGTTGCTTCTTATTCTGTAGGAGTTAAGGGGATTGACATTATTATTGGTATTATTACTGCTTTAAGTACGGTTTTTATTCCTCGAGCCGCTATATGTTATGCTCAAGAAGATAAGAAGTACTTTAATAGGCTAAATAAGTATTCTGTTAATATCTGTTTATTTATCGTCTTGCCTGCTATAGCCACTATGACAATGCTAGCCTCTCCTATTACCGCTTTAATATCTGGTAACTATGATTTCGCGGAAGGTTTGGGATATGTTAACGCTCCAGCAGTATTAATCATTCTTTGCAGTATGATGGTCACCTACTCTATAAGCGACATCATTTACGGACAGATTTTACTTCCAATGAAAAAAGAGAAATATTATCTTTACGCTTTACTTGGAGGCACCATACTTAATATTGCTTTATCAATTATATTTGGTGCGGTTATCTTAAAAGATAAACCTGCTATTGGAGTGGCCATTGGCACTGCTATTACTGACTTATTTATTTTAGTTTATTTACTAGCGGTTACTTGGAAATGGATTTCTAAAGCAGTCTTTAACTTTAATTCATTAAAGATTTTGCTCGCTACTGCATTAATTTTAATGATGACATTTATTATTAGAGATCCAATGCATAACTTATTAGTGGGTAAAGGATTAAGTTTAGCCACAAGTTATATCATTGAATTAGTAGCGATAGTTCTTATCGACGCCATTATATATATAGGTGTTTTAGTTTTATTAAAAGAAGACTTAGTAAGTTCTTTTTCAAGAAAAAGGAGACAAGTTAATAATGGCTAATCCTAACTTAAAAGAGAATAAATTTAAACGCGCATTAGTCTCTCCTTTTAGAGGCTTAGTTAAATGTGTTTCTAAAAAAGCCTATATCTCTTATCAATATAAATATATCACCCATCATAAACTAGACTGGAAAGGTCTAAAAAGATATACCGAAAAACTCCAATATCTTCGTTTATATGTCTATCCAAAAGATGACTTGGTCTCTAAATGTGCGGGTCGCGTAGGAGTAAGAGAATACGTAAAAGAGAGGGGTTTTGAGCAAAATTTAATCAAAATCTATGGGATTTTCGATAGATTTGAAGATATTGATTTTGCAAAACTTCCAAATCAATTTGCGATGAAATGTTCTCATGGCTGTGCGATGAATTATATCTGCTATGATAAAAGTAAAATCAACTATGAAGAATTAAAAAAGAAATTCAATAAATGGCTTAAAACAAACTATGGCAAAAAAACAGTGGAACTACACTACGCCAAAATCAAACCACAAATTATTGTTGAAGAATTAATGCTAGAAGACGGCAAGCTTCCAACTGAATATAAAATCCATGTCTTTAATGGAGTAGCAAAAAATCTATATGTCGTTACCTCTAGAGGGATTAATATTAGATATAATAACTATTATATCGATTGGACCCCATTTGATGGATCACAATTTAATGGATGGAAAAAGACCGACTATCCATTAAAAAAACCATCTAATTTTATTGAGATGGTCAAGATTGCCGAATCCTTAGCGGATAAATTCCCATTTGTCCGTGTCGACTTATATAACATTAATGGAAAAATATATTTTTCCGAGATGACTTTCACCCCTGCTAAAGGCACTTTAATCTTAGATGATGATAAATGTGACTTTGAAATGGGTGAATGGTTAGATATATCTAAATATCGTTAGTTCCAACTTGTATAAGGGAAGAACATTTCATATAAGAATAAGGCGTAATCGTCATAACTAACGTCTTCGACACCCATATCTTTGTTATAATCAATTAACTCGTCGCTTAATACTTTATATGTCACAGATACACCCACTAATCTAGTGAAGGAGAATGTATCTGTTTTATATTTGGTCAAATCAAAAGCCACAAAAGTGTAATGTGCTCCTACATTTGTGGATTTTTTATCAAAATCAACATTGATAGTAAATGGATATCCCACAATCCCTTCATTATTCTTTAAGAATAAAGTGACTGTAAGAGCGATACTTGAATCATGGTATAAAGCATTATCTGGTTGTTTTTTGTATTCAGTTCCACCAACAGTGTAATATTCTCTGGTATTATCAGTAGATGCTTTAAACTGTATTGCAAAATAATGTAATTCATTACTCTCTTTAGAAAATCTAATTGAGAAACCAGATTCTGAGGTTTGTACACGACCTTTTTGGTATGTGTAGTCAGGTCTACCATCTTTGCCGTCCATTCCATTTTGCGCACCACAAACCATTTGTCCGTCATATAACTTAGATTGATATCCATATCTAAATGAATCATCAACAGCACCCATTTTAAATTCTTTGCCGTATTCTTCAATAAGTGGTTCGCTATCAAAGTAGTTTGGATCAATTATTCCAAATTCGGGTAAAGCTGCAATAGAGGAATAGCCATAATCATAGATATAAGCTTCATCAGTAACATCAAGTGGATCAAATTTAGTCGACTTCTTTAATTCTTCGTCCCAGTGCTTATAATAATTTTCTTTAAAGTTAGCGGAAGTATATTTATCGCCTTCCACAAAATAAGAAGTGCTATAACCGCAAGAAACAATCGCTACTACAGGCAAAAGTAATAAGTATTTAAATCTTTTATGCATTAGTTACTTCCTCCTTCTTTTCTTCGACCACTGCTACATCCACTCTAGTTTTACAAATGACATAAGAGAACATAAAGACCATAAGGGTAAATGGAGAGGTCAAATAGATTGGCTTATAAAGTTTATAGTAAAGCGCATAATCAACATCATTAAAGAATGCGCTATAAGCGACAAATACTATTAACAATAATAGTATTGTGGCCTGTAACCTAAATTCATCTTTATGAGAATAGAAGTATTTTTTAAATGAAACAAAACCTAAGAAGACAAAGGCAAAGATTGCAACTGTTCCTATCACACCACTAGTCATAAATGTATCAAAGATAAAGAATCCAGTTGGATAAGCTACTTCATAATATGGATAATAATTCACTGGCCAAGAAGCAAATCCTAAGAACTTCGCACTTGAGAAAATACCTTCTAAGTTTGGATTAATAATCGCAGAGAATCTATTGCTTACAAATAATCTATTTAAGATTCCAGTAAAGGAATTACTAATTCCAGTCGCCACAACAATCACATAGAATAGATAGCCTAGTAAGAATAAAGCCACTAAAGCAATTAAGATAAACTTAAAGACAGTTCTTGTTTTAACAAATGTTTTTCCTAAATAAATAACTAGTACAAGAATAGCCACCGCGGCTAATCCGCCTAAAGATAAAGTAGATGGAATAAATGTTAAAGCAAAGATCGCTAAAACAGTAAATACCAAGAAGGAATAGAAATATCCTTTCTCCTTTTTAGGAGAAGTGAATAAAAGCATCACACTACTAGCGGATAATAATAAAGGATATAAGACGTAATGAGACATCTTCACTTCAATAAATTTGAATCCTTCTAGTACATAAGCCATTTTACTAACAGGAACTTCACTCTTAATGCCATCATAATATAAATAGAAATTCTTATAGAACAATGGGTAGAATGCACCAAAACTAATTAAGTTATAAACAAAGTTTATAAGGACATAAACCGCTAAAGCGGAGAATACGACCATAATAAATGTTTTAAGTTTGAAATTCTTATCAATACTTAATAAATATCCATTGAAGGCCATTGGTAATAATCCTAATGGAATAAAGACAGTTTCTGCCCAAGAGAAATCTCCTGCTTGAGTATGAGCAATGTTATAATTACCAACCGCTGTCAATAAAGTAAATAAAAATAGAGGGATAAAGAATAAGGCAACATTGGATAATCCCTTACTTTTAATTTCTCCGATATTAAATAAGATTAATAAAATACAAAGCGCTAAAGATAACGCCCCAAATAAAACAAAGCTACCACTATAG
The DNA here is from genome assembly GCA_902800355.1 of uncultured Erysipelotrichaceae bacterium. Lineage (GTDB taxonomy): Bacteria > Bacillota_I > Bacilli_A > RFN20 > CAG-826 > UBA2450. The sequence goes on from CADCEE010000014.1 coordinate 36,563, forward strand.
TTAAAAGCAATTAAAGCAAAAAACTCAAATGCTAAAAATGTTACAGCAGCGCTATATCTATTAAGAAGCTTTAATTTATTCATATGAATAATGATAATACATTTTTAAATAAATAAAAATAGCGAACAATTCGCTATTTCTAGACTAATAAGTCATCGAGATCAATTATTTCATCTACATCATCGAGATCGGAATAACCATCGTAGTTTTCAATGACTTCAACTAATTCAACAGTTTCTTCATCATCATGCATCACTTTGTCATTAGGCCCTAAATATAGATTCATAATTACCCCTATGCCGAAAAGGATACCATATTTATATTAATATAAAAAAACTGTTTTTCTCAATTATTGGACACTGTCCAAATAATGTGGAAAACTCAGTTTTTCTATTTCTAAATAAAGTAATTATTCAGCTTTTGATTCTTCGGCTTTTGGAGCAGCAGCTTTGCCAGAGATAATCTTGTTGGCAATTGCAGCACCTAAGGCTAAGGCACCAAAGACCATGGCAACGATCGCACCAGCACCCATTCCAATACTATTACTTGAAAGTGGAATGACGATTAAAAGGAAACCAACAACCATAAATCCAAACATTAAAGCGGATTTAACGATTGAAGATTTTTCATAATCAACTTTCTTTTCTTCATCAATGAGGTAGCCATTGCTAATAACAGACTTGGCAAAGCCAAGAGAGACAAGAACGATAACCATACCCATGATAGCAAGAACTAATCCAAAGACGACTTTACCTTCTGGAGCAACTCCACTAGTCATATTTTGAATGAATAGGAACACAGTGGTGAAAATACCAGTTGTGCTATCGCTAGGCAATGTCATAGTGGCTGCGAGGCCAACGACGAGTGCGACGATTGCGCATGTTGCAGATGCAAAACCAAGAATCTTGTTAACAAGTTTTCTATCATCTTTAGTGGCAACACGGTAAACACCAGGAATGACTAAAGCCATTAAGCCACCGGATAACATCATTTCAGAACCAGATCCTAAAGTGACACTTTGATGTTCAGAACCAGAATAAATGACGCCTAAGAGTAAGCCAATGTAAATAACGACGATAACACCAAAACCAATTAAGGATTTTAATAATGGGTTTAATTCGCCTTTACCAGACATACCTTTGATTGTTTTAATCAATAAGATGATTCCTTTGACAATAGCAATAATGCCAAAGACGACTGTGAAAACGATAACAATAATAATCATCATAAGTGGTGCGATTTGTTGTAATGCGCCTTCACCCATTTCTGGGAGTGCTTTAGCCATATCAATAAAATTCTTGATGTAGTCATAAATGTTTGCGGAAGCAACGACTTTGCCATCAGTAAGATTAGATTGTAAAGGTAAGGCTAAAACACCAACGACAACTAAAGCGATTGCAACAAAAGTAGCAACACTTAAAATAATTCTCATTACTTTGTTTGTTTTTTCCATAAAAATCTTATAAATTCCTTTCTGCTTATAATAATAAAAAAAATAGCGGTCTTATTCAACCACTATTATATTTGGATGTAGTATATTATCTTTTATCCCCATCATTGAAATATAAAATTCCAATGCATTTAGGACCGCAATGCGAAGATATAGTTGCACCAGCTGTGGTGACGATAATACGCTTAAACCCTCTAGCCTCACATTCTTTTTTACAGGCTTCAACCATTTCAGGAGTGGCCATCGAGTGGGTTACAAATACCAGGCTCTTATCAGGATTATTAAATTGATCTAATGTATCTTTAGCGTAGCTTTCAACACAACCGAGTTGTTTGCCCATATATTTCTTTCCTGGGCTCATCTTACCTTCGGCCATAATAATTTGCGGTCTAATTCTAAATAATAACGCTCCTAATTTAGCTAAGCCTGAGCATCTTCCACCTTTATGTAAATAATCAACTGTAGCTAAAACGAAACTGGTTTGATTATATGGAATTCTCTCTTCAACTTTCTTAACAATCTCTTCTGGAGTTAAGCCTTGTTTAGCAAGCTCAGAAGCATATATTGCTTCTAGAGCAATACCAGTAGATAAGCTTAAAGAATCAACAACATAAACACCTTTCATGTTTTTAGCAGCGTTAATGGCGTTATTACACGCACTAGAAATACCACTACTTAAGGCAAAGTGAATAACCACGTCATATTCTTTTAATAAACCAGCAAAATATTCTTCATATTGCATTTCGTTGATCGCACTGGTTCTTGGAAGAACTCCAGTTTTATCAACATAATCAAAAATTTCATTTGGAGTAATAACTCCGTCAAATTTAGGATCGGCACCTAATAAGACAGTAAAAGGTATAGTATGAATACCAAATTCTTCAAGTTGTTCTTTTTGTAAATCAATTGTGCTTTCTGCAGAGATAGCAATTTTCATAAAAATCTCCTTAATGTTTATATATAAATAAGATAATAGATGATTTGGTGGAGCCGGTGGTGTCGAAACCACGTCCGAAGATGGCCATACAATAACGTCTACAGCTTAGACGATATTTATATTTAACATAGTTTTGTATATCGACAAACTAGTCTATGCGAGACAGGCAAGATTTCATGAATAAGTAACATGTCCACTCTTATCCACTATTCTTTTGTTATGACACTTACTTTAAGCGTGAAAGAACTAAAACCTTAAAGAGCGCTCTGCCCCAACGATTGTCGGGACCCTATATCGGGTAAATTAAGCTAAGCAGAGAGATTGAGCTCTAGGAGCTCTCATATAACTGTTGTCAGTTATTTTGTTTTTGGTTTAAGGTTACCAACCGCTGCAATTAATGCCCTGCACATCTCCGTCGAATCCAATACGACCCCATGTACGCTCCCTAGAAGAGCAAAAAAATTGTATCACAGGTTATATAATTGTCAAATTATATCGGCCTGAAAGACGAAAACTTTTTTAATTTATTTTCACAAAAAATCAAAAAAATCGAGTCTATATATAGTAAAAGGAGATCCATATGAACTTTACAAAATATAATGGGAAACGCAAATATCACTGTCGTTATTATCGTAAGACTGGTAATCACCCTTTTCTAGTAATCATAGTCACTGAAGAAAAAGAAAAGAATGGGAAGATACTTATATCAGGTTTTAACATCACACATTCCACTATGATGGTTTCCAGAAAACCAAATCGATACATAAAACTTAAAAAGAACCCAAACCCAAAAGATAATAAAGATAGTTTCGTTTGTATTAATCTTGTTAAAGATATTGATGCAAAATATTTCACCTCTCCAATTTTTGGCTGGGATATAAGTAAAGAAGATGAAAACGTTATTGATGATGTGCTATCAAAAAAATACCCATTAATTCACAAAAAACTAAAAAAAGAGGGCTAGCCTCTCTTTTTTCGTAAATCCTCCGCCTATCCTAATAGGCATGGACGGGTGCCGTGAATACTCTCTTGGACGAATTACCATGTGGGCGAACTAAATAGGAGTCTCCCTTAATCAGAGATGGAGTATCACCCCTGAACGATTTATAGTATACAAATTGTTGATTCTAGTATCAATAATAAATTTAATTGAAACTAATAAAGTCTACTTGCGGTTTGCTTGATATTCTCAATTAATGTCTTGCTTAAAATGTTAAGCTCCATATCATCTTGCGGGAAAGAGAATGATGGAAGTTGACCTAATTGTTTATATAGTTGAGCAAACAAAGGAATATTAAGTTCACTTATTTTTGCTTCTTTTCCTTTATAGCGATACCAAACTGATCCGTCGTCTTTTTTAAATAATTCAATTTTATCCATGATTAATTTTCCTTCTTTTTACGGAAATAGAAATATCCACCGATAGCGATTACACTTAACGCGGAAACCACAACAATAATAATAGTTGTAGAACTATTCTTTACACTTACTTGAAGTGGACTGATAGATATCCTAGATAGAGTTACTAATTCTGACATAAACGGAGTTTGTCCATGCTTTTGAACACATACCTCATATGTCTTCATCATTCTTTCAATACATGCTTCTCCAGAATCATCAGTGTATTGTTTAGTGGCATTGGCAATTAAGCTCTTCGCATACGCTGCTTCAGTTTCTCCTAAAGCATTAGCTTCACTTAAGAATGTATCATATGCGTCACTACAAGTTGACCACGCACCAGCTAAATTAGTGGTGCAACCACTAGTGGCTTCCATGGCAGTATTAAATGCTTTAGCGAATTTGACCGCTACTCTTTGAGCAGCAATATGATCAACGTTATTAGAAATAACAGTCGCACTACCAGGTACATTATTAACAACCACTACTGATTTACAGTAGATAGCTTTTACAGCTGCAGAAGCTTTATAAATACGAACAACAATTTGCCCTGCGCTTGCTGTTCCGGTAAAGGTTTTATCACTAGCAGTCGCATTGAAAGATTGAACTTCTCCAAAAGGATTGCCACCAACAGTAACAGAAACACTACCGGTAACTCCAGAAGCACCAGAAGCATTAACAACTACTTGAGTAATTGTTCCAGTTGTAAATGAATTTGATACTAATTGAATATATTCGACTGCAGCACTTCCTGTGCCATAATGAATGCCTTTTGTGGAATCAAAAGTTGATTCTGCGGCATCCGATGTGACTGTCCAAGTTTCGCCATGATCTGCAGTGCCACTTCCACCACACGCAGCGGTGAATGTTAAATTTGATGTTACTTCAGATGGTTCACTAGTTTTGGTGATTGTATTAACGCTTTGAGTTACTTGCACTGCGCTTGAAGCACTTGTAGTTAATGAATTATATGTAGCGGTTAATGTCTTTCCATCATCACTTGCACTCCAAGTATGTGGAATAGAAATAGTTGTACCGCCTAATTTAACTGTTAATTGAGAATAAGTTAATACTGTTTGATGTCCTGCTCCATCATTATATGTAACAGCCCAGGCATTTACATCGCTTCCACTTAATGTGGATCCTGAATAAACATTAATAGTTGGTGCAGTCCAGCTAATTGATGGGCTAGCGGTAACTGTAATTGTATAATCAGCAGTCTTTGTAACATCATTTTCAGTATATGTAACTGTAACAGTTTTATTTCCAGTAGTGGCCGTGCTTGGAGTAGAAACACTACTTGGAGTAACTGTCTTTGAAGATGAATCAGTATAGTGAGCGGTAACTACTAAACCGGTATAGTTAAATGTATCTCCAACACTAAATGTGGTTTGTACATTGGTCGTATCTAAAGATATAGAAGATAAAGAGGCTGGTGGAGTATAAGTATAGTTAACCACTACAGAAGTACCACCTATAGTTCCTCCATGAACTCCATAGAATTCTTGAGACCCATTTGTTGGTGTAATGGTAACTGTTGTAGAGGGAGCAGAAGCTGTAGCATTTGTCCAAGTTGAATTCTTTAATGCAGTAGCATAAGTAGATGAAGTAGCCGTAAAAACTACACTTGTAATTGCATAATTTGTCGCAGGAACAAAACGCATCGTATTTCCTGTATAAAACCTAGATGATGTTCTAGCATTAGAATCACCGCCTAAATAACTGTTAGCAGCATTTTTTTTGCTATCAGTTCGTTCCGCTGTCAATGTTGCACAATCGCTAGACCAAGTAACTAAATCAGCAGATGTTGGTGTCTCATAGGATGCAATTGATAAATCCCATGTGTATGAACCTGTCTCAGATCCACCACTTTCAAGGACGTTAATAGTATATGAAGCAGTTTTTGTAGTTCCACTATATGTATAAGAAACAGTGATAGTCTTTTCTCCAGCAGTAGACATATCTGGAGTAGAAACAGTTGCACTTGAAGAAACAACATCACTAGAAGAATCGCTAAAGTTAGCGGTAACTACTAAGTTGTCAAAGTCAAATTCATCATCCACATAAAATGATTTTTTAACATTATCAGTATTTATTGTAATTGAAGATAGAGTCTTCATTGCAGAAACAGTTATAGACTGTGTACAAGTTTTACCGCCATAAGAGATTGTGACGGATGTGTCAGTAGTTTGTAAGTTATCTGCTGGATCAAATTCGAATAAATCCTCGTTATCCTCATATGAAATATCCTCAGTAGATGAATCACTATAAGTTGCTGTAATAACTAAGCCAGCAGGAGCAAATCCATCTCCAACAGTATAAGTTACTTTTGATGGAGCAGTTTTAACTGCAATAGAAGAAAGGGTTACAGTAGAGCCACTATTAGAATATGTTGCTACCCAAGAAACGCTTTTTAAAGCGATATTTCCGTTACCCTTGGTAACATATGTAATTTTAAAGCCAGTACATCCCTCTAATCCCGAGGTGATGGTAAATGTTTTTGTTGTAACTGTCGAACTAGAAAAATCACTAATACTAAGTGGGGTCCCATATGCTCCATTGACGTAAGGGGTAATACTCATAGTATTGTTTGCTTGAGTTCCAGTTCCTGAATTCCATTTATATTCAAGTGTAACTTCAAGTTTTGTCATGCCAGAGACAACCATGCCAGAAAAAATGTCTGTCTTGTAAGTATAATCCCCAGCTGTATCAAATTTCATTGACCCGTCAGTATATGAACCAGTACCACTGTTAGTCCATCCTTCTAAATTGCCATTAGCCGCTTCAACACTGCCCTCTTCAGTTCCACTCGCACTTTGCATCACAGTAATATTATATGTAGTAGATTTATTACCATAGGTAACAGTTACAGTTTGGTTACCTGCAGTACTTAAATCATATCCAGAAAATTCAGCATCAGAAGTAACATTAGCCGATCCAGAAGGCGAGAAGTTTGCGGTAACTGTGCCACCAAAAACGAAATCGTCACCAGTTTCAAAAGCAGTGGTTTGTCCACTAACAGTAATAGACGAGATTGTTTTAACTGTTACTGTACAGCTTGCGGTATAGCCGCCGTCTTTTGTAGTAACAGTTATAGTAGCGCTACCTGCTGATTGACCAGTAACAATACCATCACTAACAGTAGCAACTGATGTATTACTGCTTGACCAAGTAACACCTTTATTGGTGGCGTTACTAGGAGCAATTGTTGGAGCAAGGGTAATTGTTGCACCAACTCCAGTTGTTGCACTCGCTTTATCTAATGTAACACCTGTAACTTCTACAGTTGATCCACCACTATTGTAGCCGTTGATTGTGTCGCTACTTGGGGTGGCATAACCGGTTGGATCGGTACTATGAGAAATATAAGTACTTCCAAGAGATGCAACACCAATAGATTTTGCATATTGTTCTCCTTTTTCATCACTAACTTCTTCTTTTAAAAATAAATCTATTTTATTAGCTACAATACCTTTAATACAATTTTTTAATCCAATTTGAGTATCTACCTCCGATATCCAAGATTCTAAATCCTCAAAAGATTTTAAATTTGTTATATCATATACAAATATTACTATTCTTGAATTTTTATAAAATAATTTATTAATTGATTTAAGAGATTCTTGTCCTATGGTATCCCATAAATCTATATTAT
>CADCEE010000015.1 GCA_902800355.1 uncultured Erysipelotrichaceae bacterium
CTGGAATCACTTTCGATGTTAAATATCGAATTGAACAATTAAAGAAACTTAAAAAGATGCTTAAAGATAATCAAGACAAGATTATTGAAGCATTACATACCGATTTAGGAAGATCACCAATGGAGTCATATTTAGTGGATATTGGTGATACCATTATGGAAATTGATGAATATATTAAAGGCGTCAAGAAATGGAATAAGCCTGAGAAACATTTCTCTGGACTTGCCTGTTTCCCTTCTATCAGAACCCATGTATATAAAATACCTTATGGAGTAACTTTAATTATTTCTCCATTTAACTTCCCAGTGATGTTATCTATTGGAGTAGTAGCAGCATCAATCGCAGGAGGTAATACTGCGTTAATTAAATGCTCCTCTAAAAGTGCCGCCACTACTAGTGTATTAAAAGAATTAGTAAGTCAAACATTTAATGAAGAATATCTCACTGTTATAGATGGAGGTCATGATGTTGCCGATTTTTGTTTAGAAGAGCGAGTCGATAAAATCTTCTATACTGGTTCTCCTAAAGTTGCTAAACACGTCATGGAATTAGCGAGTAAAAACTTAACTCCAGTCGCTTTAGAGTTAGGAGGAGAAACTGGTAACTGGTGTATTGTTAGAAAAGACGCAAATATAAGAGACGCAGCAAGAAAAATAGCCTTCTTTAAAATCCTTAACTCAGGACAAATTTGTATTAATATCAATCAAGTCGCAGTGGCCTCTGAAGTCGCTGATGAATTCATTAAAGAATTAAAGCTAGCAATCACAAAACAAATTGGAGAAAAAGCATATTTAAATGAAGAATATCCAAAAATGATTACTGAAAGAGCCTGGCAGGGCATTGCGGATGAAGTGAATCAATATAAAGATAGAATTGTTTTTGGAGGAGAAGGAGATATATCTACTAGAAAATATTCTCCTACTATTATCTATCCTGTCGATATTAATGAGAAGATTATCCAACATGAAATTTTTGGTCCACTACTACCAGTGGTGAAATTTGATGATGATAAAGTTAATGACTTATTAGATGTTATTGCTTCTAGAGAACATGGACTTGCCTTATATATCTTTACTAAAAATAAAAAATGGGCGAAAAAAGTAATGCGAACTCAACAATATGGGGGAGGATGTGTTAATGAAGTCTGTCTCCATATTATGGTTAAAGGGGTCCCGTTTAACGGAGTGGGCCATTCAGGTATGGGAGCGTATCACGGCAAATGGGGATTTAATGAATTTACTCACCCTAGTACAGTCTTATACGGCAAAACCAAAATGAACTTATCTTTAAGAGAACATCCTTACACGAATAAAAAGAAAAAGATGATGTCTAAATTCTTAAAATAGGGGGGTATAAGTATGCTTGTTCCAAGTATTTTATTATCAGTGAGCTTTGTATTTGTCGCTTGGTTTTCTTATGAAAAATGTAAAGCTTACTCAATTAAAGCAGTCATTATTAAATCTATTTGTTCACTACTATTTATTACTTTAGCAGCGTATTGTTTCTCACAAAGTGGATATCACAAATTTTCAATAGCAGCAGTTATCGCTTTAGTGTTTGGGATGATTGGGGATATCACCTTAGAACTTAAATATGCGCACAAGGAAAAATCAAAGATGTATACATATATGGGCTTTGTGGCTTTCGCTATTGGACATATTTGTTATGTGAGTGGTCTATTTATAGAGTTCTATATTGATCAAGTAGTCTTATATTTCTTATTACCAGTTATCTTTGCAATCTTAATGGCGTGTATCTGCATGTTCATTGAAGGGCCATTTAAACTCCACTACGGGGAATATAAGTTAATCTGTTTCTTATACGCTTTGACTTTATTCTTTGATGTTGGATTATCATTCTCATTTATGATTATGACAAGCTTTAAGGCCATATCATTAATTCTCATCTTTGTTGGTATGGTGTTATTTGCAATGTCTGATTTAGTCTTAAACAACACCTATTTTGGTGAGGGGCATGAAAAACCAATCGATTTAGTGAGCAATACATTTATGTATTATATCGCTCAAAATCTCATTGCCTTATCCATCTTATTCTTATAATTATCTTAGAGATTTAAATTTATCTTTAGTTAGTTCATCAAAGCGATACGATTCACAGATCTTCGATATCGCTTTTCTTTTTAAAGTATTGTCTTTTAAGTCTTTTAAAAAGTTACATATCTCACTAGGGTAGATAATCGCGATTGTAGATAGTAGCCAAGCTTCCGCCATCATCACCATATACTCTTCGTTATAAGTCATATAATTAAGAATATTTAGTATTCTTTCATCTTTATATAACTTAAGCCCTAAGATATATGACATCCTTCGGTCATATGTATATCTGGAGTTATACATTGATAAATAGAATTCCCAGTATTTCTCAAAAGTTAGTTTCTTAATGTAAGTAGAAACAGAGTCGGTTATCGCCCAACTCTTTGCTTGTTTAATTTCTTGTTTTAAGAATTCTAACTGTTTATGTGAACTTACTCGGTAATTGAATTACCAAGCATCTGGGTTATGGATTGATTGATTAATTCAACCAATTCATATCCTGTTGGGTAGTTCCTGCCCGATATCCCTACATTCCCAGCTTTTGCATTCCAATTAATATAATCTTCATTTAAAAACTGATCTGTTACAGGAATATATTCTCTAGTTGGATTTGATAGACCTTTAAGTGGGGTTTCGTATTTATTTCCACTTATTTGCCTATAGACTCTCATTATGTTATAAGCTCCAACGGAATCCGCGTTAAAAATATAGTTATGACACTTCATTAAACCTCTTTTAACTCGATATGTTTTATTAGCACATCTAACTGAAACATCTTTACTATTAGGAAGGCAAGAAGAAGTATAAGCTTCTTTTACCTTAATTAGCTCAATACCGTTTAGTTTAAGCTTATAAGAGAGTAAGCTATAAATCTTATTAAAACAAACTACTCGAATATTTTGGTTATAGCGGTGCTTCTCATCGTTATTAACAAACTCTTTTTTAACATTAAGCAAGCCAGAAAGATCTCCAACAATGACTCTTGAAATATCATTAGATAAACAATAATCAACAATCGTTTTTGTTGCGCGATGCAAAATAAGATTGATTCGTTTGTTTTTGGTTTCGTATAAACGCTTAATCCGTTTAGTGGTTTCTCCTTTCTTGTGATTTGGATAACATTTATCAAACTTCGACTGATAATAAGCAATCTTTTTAGAAAAGTAGTAATTGGTGTTTAGCAAAGATTGACCTGAGACAATAAAAGAACTTCCCTTATTGTCATAGACTGTTAACAGGTTCTTTGTACCAATATCGATACTTATATAATGCTTATTATCTTTTTTAATATTTGCCTGTGGTTTTTCATAGATTACATATACCTTGAATCTATTTTTGCTTATATATGAAAATTCAATTTGTTTAATCTTATCAAATCCTCTTTTGAGTTTGATGTAATAATATGGCTCGTCAATTTGATATTTCTCTAATAAATGTTCTTTAAGCTTTTTTGGTATAGAAAGACGAATCATATTATCAATAATCTTAAATTGTCCGTTTAAGTATTTGATATTCATATGATATCCATCTTTTTTATAATAAGGAGCTTGTGGTTCTCCGTCTTTTTCTTTTAAAAGACCGTTTTCTTTTTTCTTCTTCCATTTGTAGTGAAGAGTTAGATAACTCCTCCAAGATTCATTTAATCTAGCAAGAACATCTTGTGAGGTTTGACTAGGGAGAGACTTATACCAGAAAGAATCTTTAAGTCTTTTCTTTTGATCATACCAATCAGGCATCTTCTCAAATCCTAAAGACTTATATTCCTTTCTTTCATAATTACCAACATTAAACAATTTACTAGCAGCATAGCAAAGATGACCCAGAATTATGGATGTCTTTTCATCTACATTTAGTTCAAATTGGTAAGTTAGTAACATCTTTACTCCTTTTCTTGATTTTGAATATATTCCCTAATTGCTTCTTCTGATATCGATCCAATCGTTTCTACATAATATGAAGAATTCCATAACTCTCCATTCCATAACTCTTTAGATATTTTGGGAAATTCTTTTAATAGCAACCTTCCAGAAATTCCTTTCATCATCTTAGCGATATAAGAGATTGATATTTTCGGTATAGCGGAGACAAATACATGGACGTGATCTTTGGTTCCTACTTCGATTTCGGCGATTTCAAACCCTTTTTCTTGAGCAACATTAACTAATATTTCTTTTAATCTAGTCTCTATTTCTGAGGTCAAAACCTTTCTTCTATATTTGGTAGACCAAACAATATGATAGTTAATGTTAAAAACACATGTACGTCCATGCCTCAATTCGCCCATATCTTTATCCTCTACATATAGTATATCAAAAAAGTGGCTATTTTGCCACTTAATATTTATATTATTGTATGAAAAATGGCAGTATATAGTATTTTTTAATCACTTTCATCTCAGCAGTTGAACAACCAAGGATTCCCGTTCATATTCCTAAAGAGAAGTAGATGAAATCCACTTCTAGATATTTCCCTAGTTTAAAGTCTTCTAGTTTTAATTCTGAGTCGCTAATATGAGACTTCACTATTTCTCTTAAAACTGGGTTTTTCACTCCAATAGAAATATATTCACTATTAGAAAGTGATTTAGAAAAGTCCGCAAATTTCTTATCAGAGATCTTAAATAAATGCTTTTCTAATTCTAGATAATTCATGTAATTATCATAACACTATTGTCTTTTATTAATAAAAGGATAATAATCTTTGTTTGTTATGGTACCAACAATCATTATTAGCTGCGTTACTTTCTTGTTAGTGATTCTATCAATCCTATTTTTCCCACATATAAAAATTGGAAAAATTAAGTTAGATACTTATTGGATCATTTCTCTAATTGGGGCAATTATCCTTTTATGCTTTAGCTATGCTCCTATTAAAAAGGTAGGAGAACAACTAATTAGTGACGCTGCTATTAACCCTTTAAAAATCTTAGTCTTATTTTTCTCTATGACTTTAATATCTATCATCTTAGACGAACTAGGGTTATTTAGATATTTAGCAAGTGTCGCCTCTAAAAACGCAAAAGGTAATCAATTCACATTATTCTTAGCGCTTTATTTCTTAACTTCAATGTTAACAGTATTCACCTCTAACGATATTGTGATACTAACTCTAACCCCTTTTATCTGTTTCTTTTGTAAAAGAAGTAAGATTAGCCCTATCCCATATTTAGTTGCAGAGTTCACCGCGGCTAATACCTGGAGTTTGATGTTTGTAATTGGTAATCCAACCAATATCTATTTAGCAACATCAAGTGGTATTACATTTGTCGACTACTTTAAAGTTATGGCGGTTCCTACTTTAGTAGCAGGCCTAGTGGAACTAGGATTATTACTATTAATCTTCCATAAACAATTAAAAGAACCTCTACAATCTAATGACGTTATTTATCCTATCGAAGATAAAGTACCTGTAATTGTGGGTCTATCAGTATTAGGAACTTGTTTAGTTTTTCTAATTATATCTAGTTATATCAATATTGAGATGTGGCTGATATCTTTGATATGCGCTTCAGTCCTATTATTATTTATGCTTATTTATTCTTACTTTAAAAAAACTAACTTAGTTCATGTTCAAGAAACAGGGAAAAGACTTCCATATCAATTAATCCCATTCTTCTTATCGATGTTTGTTATTGTTGTCGCTCTTAACGAGCAAGGGATCGCTAGTAAAATCGCAGAGCTATTAGGTAGTAATAACTCTACTTGGGTATATGGCTATTCATCGTTCTTAGCCTGTAATCTTATAAATAACATTCCAATGTCTATTTTATATACGAATATCGCTAGCTCATTAGAAGGAGTAGCTTACACTAAAGCTATATATGCCTCTATTATAGGAAGTAATATAGGAGCCTTTTTAACTCCGATTGGCGCTTTAGCGGGCATTATGTTTACTGGTCTAGTAAATGAAAACAACGTGAGATTCACATTTATAGACTTCATTAAATATGGTGTAGCGATTTCTATCCCAGTAATAACTACCGCTCTTGGTATGAGCGAATTATTCATATAATATATTTTTAATGGGTAAAACAAAGAAATATCCTGAGATTAGTCCTTATTTACCAGTAAAAAGAATATGGATTTCTTTTGCCTTTGTTATTTGGACTGCGGCTTTTATTGTTAAGTTAATTAACAAAATAAAAATTATTAAAAGAAATAAACTTCCTAAACCACCTTATATCGTTTTATCTACTCACGCTTCAATGCTAGATTTTTATATTGCTTTAGCCACTACTTTCCCACATCGCGCTTATTGGATTAGTACAGTAGAGGAATTTATTCCTCGATATTTTATTTTTAGACATATTGGAATTTTAGCGAAACGTAAATTCTCTAATGATCCTAGAAGTGCTCTTAAATATATGGAAGTACTTCAAAAATGGAAAAAGCCTTTAATTATCTATCCAGAAGCGAGATACTCATTTACTGGAGAAAACGAAAGAATCGATAAAAGCTTAGGTAGATTTATAAAGAAGGCTAATGTACCTGTAGTCTTTATTAAATGTCACGGAGATTATCTTCACCTCCCTCAATGGTCAGATAGAAAGAAAAGAAAAGTAAGACCAATAATTTCTGAAGTAGAAACAATTATCTATAAATCTGATTTAGAAATAATGACTCCTCAAGAGATTCAAGAAAAGATCGAAGCTCAATATGATATGAGTGAAGAAAAATGGGCGTTAGATCATAACATTAAAAATACATATGAAAATCGCGCGGTAGGACTAGAAAGAATATTATATAAATGTCCACACTGTGGAACTGAATATGAAATGTTTACAGAAACCCACTACTTGAAGTGTAATAAATGTGGAGCTACTTATGATTATCTAGAAGATGGGCATTTAAAATGTGTAAATAAAGAAACAATATTTGATTTCCCTTCTAAATGGTATAAATGGGAAAAAGAATGTGTAAAACAAGAAGTTATAGAAGGAACTTATCACTTTATAGATGATGTTAGAGTGGAGAAACTATTAGGAGCAAAAATTGGTTTTGTTCCTTTAGAAGGTGAATATTATTTAGAGCATTCTATAGATAACGGAATCATTGTAAAAGAAAAAAATAAAGAAGTGTTCTCTTTTACTAGACCACCACTACATAGTTATGGCATTCACATTGAATATAATTATCTAGATCGAGGTGCCTTCCTCGAACTCGCGGATAATGAAAACACATATTTTGTCTATCCTTTAACTAATCCTAAAGCTATAACAAAAATCCACTTTGCAGTGGAACATATTTACGACCTAACAAAGGCAAAATATTCAAAATAAAAACCATATAAGTGGCATTTATTATTTCTTCTTTTTCTTAGAATTTGTCTCTTCTTCGATTTCTTTAAATTCGTCGATGTCTTTTTTACCTGTGGTCTCGTTATAGAAGTTAACGATAATCGAGGTAATAACCGCTACAACGATAATACCGTATATGCCTAGTAACACTGTTATGGCTCTTCCTACTGGAGTGACCATTGGGAAATCTCCAAAGCCAATTGTAGTAACAGTAGCGAAGCAGTGATATAACCCATCCCAGAATGTTTTAATCGCATCTTTTTCATAGATCATTAAGATAATAGAGGAACCTACCATTAAAGTCGCTAACCCTAAAATAATTTCTAAGGCATAAGTTCTAACAATAATCTTAAATAAGACTCTCGCTCTCATATGAGTAGTAGCGTTAGAAATAACTTCAAAGAAAGCACTAATCGCGATTACTGTACATAAAACAGTAACTGGAGAAGAAATTGGGTTATCTTCTTTTGGAATGAATAAACCGATAGCGAGTAAAATCGCAAATAGAATAATAATACTATTTAAAATAATGCTTCTTTTAGAGTGATTTTGTATTAATTTAAAAACACGAGAAATGATAATGGTTGCACAGTAAAGACCACCCACTAATGGATAGAAATATGGGTTTTCTTTAGCAAACATCACTATGATTCCTAAAACCATATTAAAAATAAATAATGTCAGGAATCTAATAAAACTTAGTTTAGTTCTTTCTATGAAGAAAGTGACTAGTCTAGATAAACCTAAAACGATAAAGATAACTAATAAATATCTACTAGCCGAATCTAAATGACCGACTTGAATTTCATTAATCGCTAAAATAGAGAACGCTAAAACTAAAGTAGAAATGACGCTACCAACAACAATAAGAATGACTCTCACTAAATCTTGATCTAGGATAAACTTTTTCTTTTCTTTATTTTTGCCAAACATATTTACCTCATAAATTATAAGAGTTTTTCTTTTAAGTTCAATACTTTAGAATTGAAAATTAGATTTTTTGTGAATTCACAACAATAATAAATTTTAAACGGTTTAAAGCCGTTTTTAAGTAAAATAACCTAGATTTACGCGAAAAAACCGCTATTTCTAGCGATTTTAGCGTTTACTTATATTGTCTTTGTAACCAGTTCATGTACTCGCCACTTTCAACGTGCTTGAGCCACTCTTGGTTATCTAAGTTCCATTTAATTGTAGCGATAATTCCAGTATCAAAATTATGTTCTGGTTTCCAACCTAATTCGGTTTCAATTTTAGTAGGATCCATCGCATATCTAAGGTCGTGTCCTGGTCTATCTTTAACATAAGTGATAAGAGATTCTGGTTTACCTAATGCTTTTAAGATGGTCTTCACTACTTCTAAGTTAGTTCTTTCATTATGACCACCGATATTATAGACTTCACCATCTCTTCCGTGTCTAACCACTAGATCAATTGCGGTACAGTGATCACCAACATATAACCAGTCTCTAACATTTTCACCCTTGCCGTATACTGGTAATGGTTCATCTCTTAATGCTTTTTGAATCATTAATGGGATTAATTTTTCTGGGAAATGATATGGTCCATAGTTATTAGAACATCTAGAGATAGTTACCGGTAACTTAAATGTACGATGATAGGCTAAAACTAATAAGTCTGCACTAGCTTTAGAGGCACTATATGGACTAGAAGTATGAATAGGAGTGTCTTCGTGGAAAAATAAATCAGGTCTATCTAGTGGTAAATCTCCATATACTTCGTCTGTAGATACTTGATGATATCTTTTAATTCCATATTTTCTACAAGCATCCATTAAAACTTGGGTACCTAAGATATTGGTTTTTAAGAAGATTTCAGGATTTTCAATACTTCTATCTACGTGAGATTCTGCTGCAAAGTTAATAACATAGTCAAAGTGTTCTTGTTCAAATAATTTGAACACTGCCTCACGATTACAAATGTTTTCGTGTACAAACTTGAAGTTCGGTTTTTTCATAATTGGAGCTAAAGTTTCCATATTGCCAGCATATGTTAAAGCATCAATACAAACATATTGGTCTTCTGGATATTTATTCACCATGATGTGAAGGAAATTTCCTCCAATAAATCCTGCTCCTCCAGTAACTAAGAATTTTGCCATGTTATTTCTCCTCCTTATAAGGTCCTAATATATTACTTTTAGCGTCTTTTCGCCCAATTCTAATCATTTTAAATTTTGCGTGTTTATTCTACTCATATAGAAGAATCTTTATTCTATCAATAATAATGTCATGTTTATATTTCTTTTTTAGATAATTCTTATTTCTTTTATATAGTTATAACCCATTACGATCTCAATAATATTTCACTGGCAGATGATTAAGAGGGTAACTTCTTTACCTATTAATTTATGAGTCTCTGGATTGCCATTTTATGAGCCAATGGAACTTCGTTAATATAACTAACATTTTTACCAATTGAGTAGAACTGTTAATCTAAAGAGAGATATTCTACATTCTTAAATTCTTTTAAAGTGTTAACCACTTCTTCATTATATGAAGTAGTTATCTATAACGAATAACTTATTACAAAAAGATTGATAGCTTTTAATGTTTTCAATTACTTGTCTATCAGGCTTATATAATACTACTACTCCGTTAATAGTCATTTCCTAATTCCTTTAAGTATCTATTAACTGCGTCTTTCCAATTTGGAAGTAATTTAAATCCAGCTTTTTCTAATGACTTTTTAGACATTCTACTATTTAAAGGTCTTCTAGCCTGATTTGGATTAATCTTAAGATATTCTTCGGTGGTTATTGGATTTACTTTTACATTAGTAATTCCCTTGGCCTCATAAATATATTTAGTGAAATCATACCAAGAAATAAAGCCTTCGTTAGTCGCGTGATAGACACCATATTTATCGCTTTCCATCATATCCGCCATTAAGTTAGCTAAATCTAGTGTATAGGTAGGTGAACCAATTTGGTCACACACTATATTTAATTCATCTTTTATCAAAGATAACTTGAGCATAGTCTTAATGTAGTTATTACCATTAATTCCAAATACCCAAGAGATACGAATAATAAAATATTTATCAGTGTTACTAGTAACAAAATCTTCGCCCTTAGATTTGGTTTTGCCATATATCGATAATCCCTCTTTAGGAGAATCTACTTCAAAAGGCTTTTCACCTTCTCCATCAAAGACATAATCAGTAGAGATATAAAACATCTTTGCTCCGACTTTTTTAGCAGCAGTGGCTATATATTTAGGTCCTAAAGCGTTAACTTTATAAACCAGCTCTGGCATCTCTTCAGCTTTATCGACTGCGGTCCAGGCAGCATTATGCATAATGACATCAGGTTTATAGTCTAAGATGAATTTATTTACTGCCTCTTCGTCAGTGATATCTAATTCTTCTTTATCAATACCTAAAACATTATGATAGCCTCTTTGCTTTAACACTCTTAAGCAATCAAAACCTAGCTGACCTTTAACTCCAGTAACTAAAATCTTTAAATCTTTATTCATTAGAATAAGCCTTTACTATTTTCAAATGATGGTTGTACCTTATCTTTATCACTCAATAGTGGCTCTCCGTCAAGTGGCCACTTCACCCCAATAGCAGGATCGTTCCACATAAATCCGCCTTCATCTTCAGGATGATAGAATTCATCAACTTTATAGACAAATGTGGCGGTTTCACTTAATACATAAAATCCGTGCGCGAATCCCTTAGGGATTAAAAACTGATTCCCTTTTTCTGCAGAAAGGACCACTCCAAAATATTGGCCAAAAGTTGGTGAGTCTTTTCTTAAATCCACCGCGACATCATAGACCTCGCCTTCAATAACTCTTACTAATTTTGTTTGAGGAAATTTCTTTTGATAATGTAATCCTCTTAAGACACCTTTTTTGCTTTTAGATTGGTTATCTTGAACAAAATTAATATTTATTCCCGCTTTTTCAAAATCTTCTTTTTTATAAGTCTCCATGAAATAGCCACGGCTATCGCCGTACTTTTTCACTTCGATAACATAGACTCCTTTAATTGGAGTATCGATGAAGGTAAAATTGCCAAAGGTTTTTTCCATACTATAATACCTTTACTTTACCATTAGCAACATTTAACAAATGTTGACCATATTGATTTTTCACCATAGTATTACCAATTTCTAATAATTTATCTTTAGAAATCCAACCATTCGTATAAGCTATTTCTTCTGGACAAGAAATCTTTAACCCCATCTTATCTTCGATAGTCTTCACAAATATAGAGGCTTCTACTAAAGATTCATGAGTTCCAGTATCAAGCCAAGTAACTCCACGTCCAATTAATTCTACTGAAAGTTTTTGAGCTTCTAAATACATCGCGTTTAAATCAGTAATTTCTAATTCCCCTCTAGGACTTGGCTTCACTTTTTTAGCCATGTTAGAAACGCCTTTAGGATAGAAATATAATCCAGTTACCGCATAGTTACTTTTTGGTTCTTTTGGTTTTTCCACAATTCTAGTTGGGTTATTATGTTCATCAAATTCCACAACTCCAAATCTTTCAGGATCGTTGACGTAATAAGCAAATACAGTAGCGAGTCCTTCTTTTTCCGCTCTTTCGACTGATGCTTTAAGTTTGGTCTTAAGACCATTACCATAGAAGATATTATCTCCCAAAATCATTGCACAAGCATCATTACCGATAAAATCTTCGCCTAACAAGAAAGCTTGAGCAAGTCCATCTGGAGAAGGTTGAACTACATATGATAAATTAACACCTAGTGATTCTCCTTTTCCAAGTAAAGCTTCAAATTTTGGAGTATCTTCCGGAGTGGAGATAATTAAAATATCTCTAATACCCGCTAGCATTAAGATGCTAAGAGGATAATAAATCATTGGTTTGTCATAAATTGGAAGTAATTGTTTACTAGTAACTCTGGTGAGTGGATAAAGTCTAGTTCCACTTCCTCCTGCTAAGATAATACCTTTCATATTATTTCTTTCCTTTCTTCATACCAAGATATCTCGCTGCCATATCAGGTTGTTAGAGTGTATTAATGCTTGTCCTGAGACATATAAGGCTAATTTCATAACGGAATCAGTACATCTGTACTGATTAAATAGTCCAATTTCTTTATGGGACTTCTCGGTTTCAATATCTATTATACAACTCTTTTAATTTATATTTATGAGAATGTGCCACAATGGCCTCTTATACATATGCTTTCTTATTCATCTTTATTGGTCGATTATTTAAACAAATATACAAATTAGGAAGGAAGATCATCTTTCTTTTCTTCTTCTGTTTTCTCTAATTCTTTAGCTTCGTGGATAAGCCTTTGAATAGTTTTTTCTTCTCTTTTTCGATTCATTTCATTGTAGAAGTTAACAATAAACGAAGTGAATAACGCTACTACGACAATTCCACTTATTCCTAAAAACACTGACAAGATTCTTCCAAATGTGGTAGTGACATAAACATCACCAAATCCGATTGTGGTAATAACCGCAAACGAATACCATAAAGAATCAACAAAGCTAGTAATATTTGGCTCCACTATAGTGAAATATATAGAACATAAAACTACTAAAATTAATAAGGCTAAGATAATTTCATTAAACATTGATTTTTTAATAATATTTCGGACAACATTAAGTCTAAGAGTTTTGTGGTAAGGAAATAATAAGTTCTTGCTACTAGAAACAATGATGGTTGCACAGTAACATAAAACAATGAAATTAGAATTACTAACTGTGGTTGCGTGTTTCGCGTAGATCGCAGGGAAGAAAAATATAAACGAGAATAAGAAAACGAATGTGATACATAAACAGTTAAAAATAATAGTTTGAATGGAGTGATCATTTTTCATTTTAAATAAGCAATTAACAATGATTGTTAAAGAGTATAAAAACATCGAGGTGATTAAGAAATAAATACTATATTTGGTAAGCCCCACAAAAATCGCTAAAACAAAAATCAACGCGGTCATAAAGATATTCTCGAACATATTATCTTTAAAATTGCTCAAGTGTAACCCAATGCGATTAAGCCCTAAAAAGAATAACGCTGTGGTTAAGGTATAAATAGAGTAAAATAAGTTACTAGCAGAAAAACCAATTGCGATAATACAAGATACAATCGCTAAAATTCCACAAGTAAAGCCAAAGTAATAAAAGCCGTTCTTCTTTTTTTCTCCCATGAAAGCATCCTCCAAACTATATCGGTATTATATCTCTATTCTTTTATAAATAAAAGTAGACTGATATCGTCTCATTCTAATATAGATTCAACTATTAATCAGTCAGTACTTAAATATTATTGTTTTCTTTTCTTTTTAAAAACTATTAAAAGTATTAGTGTAGCGGCAAAACAAACGCTCATCACTATGATGATTGTCATATAACTGCTACTACCTAAATCAGTAGCAAAGCTACCACTATTACTAGAGGCGTTTAATGTAATTTGATTGCTATCAACACGTCCTAAGAAATCTTTATAAGTGGTAACTTCTAAGGTGTTATATTTATGGATGATGTAATCATATTTAGCTAAACCAATTTGTAAGTCTGTTCCAGATTCGCTACTAATGGTGTTAGCTAATGGACTTTTAGCAGACTCACTATATTTAGAATATAAAGTTTCAAATATCTCCCAAGACGCTCCTACTTTATAAGAAGGTGCATTTTCACCTGTTGCATCACAAGTAATGTAGTCGGTAAATAATGTAGCAAGCGCTGTAGCAGAATCATTAGTTCCACTATCACTATCAGATGTAACAAATTCCATAGCATTTAAAGTGTTACTTAAATATGGTGCAGCAAAATTAGTGTATTGGTTATATGTTCCAAATGTACTAGGTCTATTACCTGGATCATAAGTCATGCATTTGGCATCCGAATTGTAATACCACGCAATAGGAGGAATAGATGTGTCATAGGCAAAATTATAATACGTTTTAGTTTCTGTAGTAGAAACACTGACATATAAATAATTTTTTACTGCAGGACTACCACTTTCAAAATAAATATTTTGCCCTGTTCCATTTTCCTCAAAATAAACATCACACGCTTCTTTAATGTCGGTAGAACTTCCTCCGTAATATCCGCTCTTCGTACCGTTAAAATAATAATCTGGTACAGGTTCTACTCCACCTAAGGTGTGATGGAAATACATCTTATATGGCACTCCATTGATATATGGTGAACCGCTAGTGAGAGAATAATTACTATCATGTGTTTGCTCACTAACCACAATATTAAATGAGTCACTAATATCACCGTCGACAGTTGTAACAGAAACAGAAACTTCTCCAGCCCCAACTGCGGTAAGTAAGCCAGTATCACTTATAGTAACTATAGTGTCATCAGAGGAAGAGAAATACACTCTTTTATCACTCACATTATTTGGACTAATTTGATATTTGAGTTGATAGGTATCGCCAACTTCTAAAGAAGAAGGAACTGAGGTGAAGGAAATGCTGGTTGGGTGAATTAATTCTCCAAAAGCACCAACCTTATCAGTAGAAGGGGAAGCTATTCCTGTTGGAGAACTATTATATGAAGTGATAGTTCGATTATCGTTAGCTAAAACTGATTTTCCCCAAATATATTCTGCCCATTCTGGATAATCGATAAATGGATTCCTATTGTTTGTGTAATTAGTGTATAACAAGTTATTCCTATGAATTTCCCACTCATCAGGTGGATCAAGACGATTCCACGCTAATAAATCACGAAGTACACCCATTCTTCCTGGTTTAGTTTCTGTAGAATCATATGAACCACTAAAATCAGGGTTCCAGGCAGTATCAATAAGCTCTAAATTAGGGTTGTTAGAACCAATTCCTTCTTCATCATAACCAGAATAATAGTTATATCGAGCAGCCATATAAAATATGGCTCTAGCAATATCACCTTTATCGGAGTCTTGAGGTTCAAAAACATTTTTATTATTCATTTGACTAACATTAAGTGGAACGCCTTCATAGTTCCCACTTAAAAAAGTATATTCGCTACCATCATTATCGGTTGAAAGATATGTTTGATTCAAATCAACAAAACCAAAGAAAAAATTAACGTGATATCTAAGTTTGCTATCAATCGTTGCTCCGTTGATATATCCACTAGCACTCCATAAGTGCATTGGATCACCTCTAGCACCTCCTGAATCATCTGAAGAATCAGTGGCGTTAAAGCCATGAGATTTAGCCCAGATATGTTCTCTATTAATTCCCCATCCACTAGTTTGAGAGTGGTCTCCCCACGCTCTAACTTGGTTATCAACATTTCTATTTACATATAAGGCATGTAAATATGGATTGTTTTTTGAGTTACTACTACTAGTACCATATTGATAATTCACTAATCGATTATTAACAGAGTCATATGTTCCATATGTAGTGCTGCTTGCAGGTGATTTTACCCAGTCACGATCAGCAATTTCATAAATTTGCCATATAGGTAAACCATTATTATTATCGTATGAATAATATTTTTGCCCGTTTCTTAAAATCTCCTTAAGGTTCTTAAGTAAATTAGTGCCTTGTCTTTCACTATCAGACAAAGAATCTAAAGCGGAATAATAATCTCTAATATCGTTTTCTTCTACATCGTTTAAGTCGATTGTAGTTGGTAGAGCATTTATCGAATAAGCATCTGTAACTACTTCTTTTTTACTTGATCCACTAAAAGAAAAAGCGCACATCAATAAAGCGGTAATTGAAAATAATCCAAGTGAGGACTTAGTAAAAATATGATAACCATTATTTTTCATATGGGACTCCTATATAGGCGTATGTATATACACATACATTATATAATCATTTTCGATCTGAAAAAGAAAAAATATCGATATTACGAGACTTTTTTCCCGATGCTGATTAGATATTGTTCTAGATAAATATCGTACAAAATATCTAAAGGAACTATGTCCGCTCCAAAGCGGTCAGATAATAATTTAATAATATCAGTAGGGATATAAATATCATCCCCTTCATGATAGAACTTAGATTCTAAAAGCGCTAAATGAGATATCGCATTACTCACTTTAGGGAAATCAAAGTCAGGCGATTTTAAATAATACTCCTCAATCTTATGTTGAACATTTTTATTAGTTAAATTATGTAAGAACCTAAGTAGCTGACATATGCCAAAGCTCACACCTAATAACAAAATTAAAGTTACTGGCCAAGGAATAAATGTATCTGTTTGATAATGGTCTCTCCAAACTTTAAAAACAAACACCATAAGGAAATAAATAATCATATAAATCACGACTGGGACTAAAGGAATAAAAGAGCGTGAAAATTTAATATGAGTATCAGAGATAACTAACACAAATAACAACGTTATTAAGATTGGATTAAGGGTATGGAAAAAGATATTAGAGTTCATAAACATTGTTTGCACAAAACCTTGGAAAGCGGATATTAAAGTTAGAGCAACAATAAATGTTAAAAACGCTCCAACCGCACCAATATACATAAGAAGTACAATCCAAGAAGGTAAGTTATATCTATCTCTTCTTAGTCCATCAATTTGGAACGGCAAACATAATGAAGCTGCTACTGCAGCAATAATATTTGAAATTGTGGTAAACATTCTTAAGTTATGTAAACCAGATTCAGGAGTGCCATAGTTAAAATAATCCGCTAGATTTAAAGCAACACCAGTAAAGGTTAAAGCAATAGCTAAAGAACAAATAACAATTCCCACAATAAATCGCATTTTATTTATTCTTCTAGCGTTAACAACTTCTACTTTTTCCATAAGTGTTTTTTATTTTATCATAACTACAACTATATTAGAATTATTCTAAGATGGAAGAATTCTTACTTTTTTTACAAGGTGAGATGGAAGTCCCAGGGATATTCTCTTGGTTCCATTTTGTGATGTTAATTCCGATTATTGGTTTAACTATTTTTATCTCAATGTATTTTAAAAATGCTAAAGAGAAAGTATATAAAAGAATATTATTAATATTCTGGATTATTCTACTTGTCTTAGAACTATTTAAGCAGTTATTAAGGTCGTTCCACTACGGAAGTCCTTCGTATTGGGAATATAGCGTTAGAGACTTTCCATTCTCAATATGCTCAATGATCTATTATTTCATCCCTATTATTCTATTCGTAGATAAAGAAAAACATCCTAAGATTGTGGACACTGCAGTGGGATATTTGTGTTTAATTTCTTTAACTATGGGTATAGTGGTCTGTATATATACAGACATGGTCATGACTAATTTAGTGTTTATTAATATCCAGTCATTAATTCATCATGGCTCTCAAGTGATATTAGGTGTATTTATCTATGTCTATAATAGAAAAACTATCTCTATTAAAACTGTATATAGAACTCTTATCGCTTTTTTAATTACCGCTGGAATCGCTATTATCATTAATGTAAGTTTCTATCCTCACTTTATTAATATGTTCTTTATTAATCCAACTAGAATCACAAATCTTCCTATTGGAAATATTGTACAAGAAAAAGCAGGATACGCGGTTTATCTAATATTGTTCCTACATCTTATTGGACTAGTAGCTTATCTCACTTACTTGGTTGAAACTTCAATTTATAAATTAGTGTTAAAGAAAAAAGCATCCTCTTAATTCAAATTGGATGCTCTCTTTTATTTAATCAGTTGTTTTATCAAAGCTCTTTTTAAGAACTAAAATGTTCTTATCGTTTATTCTATCATAGGCGTATTCAGTCATGATCTTTTTAACAATCATGATGCCAAGTCCACCAATTGATTGAGCTTTGGCATCACTACCAACTTCTGGATTATTAACTTCAAGTTGATTAAATGGTATTGCTCTATCAATAACAGTTAGAACGAACTCATTTTTATCTATGTTGAATAATAATCGCACATAAATATCTCCACCATTATTTTCATAACCATGATTAATAATGTTAGAGAATAATTCATCACCAACGATTACTAATTTATTTTTAAATTCTTCTGGGAAATGATGCTTTTCTCCAAAGTTATTAATTAGATCAAGCATATCCTTAACGTTTTCTTTTTTAGCGTCAAAGAATTTTTCTTCAAATGAATATTTTCCACCTTGATATCTTAAAGTAACAAAAGTGATATCATCACTTTGTGGTGCTTCTTTAACAAATGAAGCAATTTCATCTTTAATAGAATGATGAAGTTCGATCGTACATGTGTACTCACGTTTGTTAAATACTTCTAATAATCTTTCCTCGCCAAAGAAATCGCCACTCTCGTTTCTTGCTTCAGTAATGCCGTCAGTATATAAAGTTAAACTTTCTCCAGGTTTTAAATAAGTCTCTTCATCTTGAATAAATGCGTCATCAAAACAGCCTAATAAAAATCCTGGATTACACTTTAAATAGCGATAATTACGGTTACTTCCCACAATTGGTGGATTGTGACCTGCATTCGCATACACTAAATGACCTGTTTTTCTATTTAAAATTGCTAAAAAACAAGTAACAAACATGCTTTTCTTGTTTCCTTTATGTATAGCAAGGTTTACTTCTTTTAAAATTTGAGAAGGAGTCTTTTTAGGAGAGGCGAAATCTCTAAATGAAGTAATGGTCTTCATCATAAACATCGCTGCTGGCACTCCTTTTCCAGAAACATCACCAATTAAGGCGGCAACATGATCTTCATCAATCTCTAGATAATCGTATAAATCACCACCAACTTCTTTAGCGGCTTTAAGTTCACCAACAATTTCAACATCCTTAGAATCAAGAATACCGTCTGGTAGAGTATTAAGTTGAATCTCCTTAGCAACTCCAAGCTCAGTTTTCGCTTTTTCTTGCTCATCGTGAACTTTGATTTCTTTATCTAATAATTGATATGTTCTCTTATTTAATAGGTTAGAAACCATAAAGAATAAAGAGACGATCATTGCTCTAGGGAAATAATAGAATAATAAAACTTTAAGATAACGATTATCTCCACTAGCAACTCTTTCTCTTAATAGTTGTAGCCGCTCTTCAAAGGTTTCAACTGTACCAATTGAACCATCTGCTAAAACAACACCACCGCCAAATAAATTCTCGTCAAATTCACCGAAAAACATTCCTAAATATATGCAAATCAGCATTAAAATTAAAGAAACTATATAAATAACTCTTCCGATAGTAGGGTTATAATAGTGATTCGCAATTAAAATCGCAAACGGCCAAAAAAGAACACTATGCTTAGGAATAGAAATATTTAAAGCAGCGATGACTGCTAAAAGGGAAAACAAGATGAAATATTTATAACCGGGTTTTCTTATCTTATCTGTTTTAACAAAGAAAAGTGGGATAAACATTATTACCGCAATTATCGGGAATAAAACAGCGATGAAGATGTAAAAGTGATCAGGGATTGTAAACACCTTAGTGAGATATAAAATCCAGATAACAATTGCTAAAGCGCCAGCTGCCGCATTAACATATGACATCTGTTTATTAGCATCAGCTTCATTGTCGTAATATGCTTGTTGATAATTTTTATCTTTGATAGCCATAATTAAATACCAATATCTAAGTCGTCTATTTTATCTAATAGAGCATATAAGCGACTTCTACATCCTTCAAGTCTCTTATTATTATTAGGTTCGTTAACTCGGTTCCACCACACCATATGAATATAGGCAACTAATTTAATCTTATCTTTAATAACTGGGTCATCTTTTCCAAAATAAAGATTAAGAGTTTCGTTATATAGTTTTCTACCTTCTTCATCTGTGATGCCAAAGAATCTTTCGCTATTACCAGGATCGTCTTCGTTAAATGCACAATATGGTGCATAAATCGCTGATAGTTCAAAGATTGGATGACCAACTGATAAAGTATCCATATCAATTAATAAAAGTTCATCGCCTTGAACCATAATGTTTTTAAAATGGCAATCCCCATGGACAAATGTTTTTCTATCAGGAATAGATTCCATTAAGGCTTTGGCCTTTAAATAATATTTTTCTTCTAAATATGGTTTAATGGCCTCTACTTTATCTAATGATTTCTTTTTAATATCCGGAATCATTGGGTTATAACATTCAGTAGTGTTAATCTTCTTTAATAAAGAAGCATATTTTTCTAAATACTCGTTATATTTACCTTTTTGAGTTAATAAAGCGGTCTTTAAAGACATACAGTCGAGCATTTCAAAACAAACACCCATCTTATCGCCTACTTTAACTACATCAAATGATATTGCGGTAGGAACACCTAAAACAAATGCTTCTTTTGCTAAACGGAGTTCTCTTTCAATTTGATCAGCGTCACTAGTGCGGTTAAACACCTTAACAATTGTGTCTTTATTTAATCTATAAACTGTGGAGAAGAAGCCATCTCCAATAACTTCTGCACCTGATAAATCGATTATTCTAAGTGCTTTTTTAATAGTCATCATACTGGTAAAACCAGTCATCTGAAAAACATCATATACTTCTAAAGAAGCATTAATCACAGAGAAATCGTTATAACGTTGTTTTAATCGAAGAATAATTCTTAGCCCAGCACTAGAGATATAAGTGACTTTATCAAAATTTAAAATAAGGCTTTTAAAAGAATTATTTGCAATAATCTTATCAATCTCTTCTCCGACACTTTCCGAATTAACGGAATTTAATTCACCTTCTAAAGAGATGATTAAAACATCTTTTTCTAATTTAAATTCCATAAGAGTAATTAGATTCTTTCAATGGTGAATAAGTTGGTAAAACCAACCATTTCAAAAATGTCATAAACTCCTTTAGGAACATTCACTAAAGTAGTGTCATCATATTGTTGCTTTAATCTAACAATAATTCTAAGTCCTGCTGAAGAGATATAACGTAATTCTGCTAAATCAAGTTTAATTGCCTTAAAGCCTTTTTTAGAGACAATCGCATCAATTTCTCTTTCTACTTCTTCAGAATTATAAGAGTTGAGTTCTCCTTCTAAAGAAATCACAAGTGTTTCTTTTTCAATAACGTGTTTCATAACGCTTCCTCCATTTATTTATTATCTAGTCGTTGTCGATCGACTAATTCTGCAAACTTTCCTTTTTTCTCAATTAATTGTTGATAATTACCATCTTCAATAATTTTGCCACCTTCTAGCATAATAATTCTATCAGCATTTTGAATTGTAGATAAACGGTGAGCAATAACAATTCTAGTACATTTTAATTTATTAATGGACTCAGAAATACTTTTTTGAGTCTTATTATCAAGCGCACTTGTAGCTTCATCAAAGATTAATACTTTAGGTTTATGAACAATCGCTCTAGCGATCATGATTCTTTGTTTTTGTCCTCCAGAGATGCCGCCTTGACCTTCTGAAATCACCGTTTTCATGCCCATTGGCATTTCTCTAATATCATCAGCGATATTCGCGATTTCTGCAGCCGCCCAAGCATCTTCTTCACTCATAGATGGACAAGAAATAATGATGTTAGAATAAATATCCGCATGGAATAAAGATCCATTTTGCATCACAGTACCAATATTTCTTCTTAAAGAAGAAGTATCTAATTCTTCAATATCCATATCGTCATATAAAACTTTACCTTCTAAAGGCTTTTCAAATCCTAATAGAAGTCTAACTAAAGTAGATTTTCCGCATCCCGTTTGACCCACAATAGCGATATAATCACCTTCTTTAATTTCTAAAGAAAGGTTATTAACAATAAGTGGACCAGTATCGGTGTATCTAAAAGAAACATTTTCAACTTTGATATTTCCAGAAATCGAATTTACAACTTTCTTATTTTGTGTATTTTCAATGTCCCCTTCTAAAATTGGACGCGCCATATTGTAAACTGGCTGAATAGTGAATATCACTCCCACCATCTCTACCACTGAGGCAAAAGCTCCAGAAAGAACGCCATAGCTCGTAGTAAAGGCCATATAGCTACCAACATCGATATTGTATCTAATAGAAACATAATATAAAACGATATTACCGACTAAAGTAATTAATAAATTAATGGCAGGAGCGAGTCTTAAAATTAGAGGTGGATGATAAATAACTTTTGCAGATCTAGCATATGAATTAGCCCACTTAGCAAATACACGTTTTTCTGAACCCGCCAACCTAATCTTTTGAATACCATTAATTAATTCATAAGTTACACCAGCTTCTTTAGAAGATAGTTCTAATTGTTTCTTTTGGTATTTCCTTTGAAGTAAAGAAATAGAAATAGAAAATACTGTGGAGACTAAAAGAATTAAAATAACTGGAAGAATAAGGCTTGGAGCAAAGCCCACCATTTGCACTAAATAGGCTAAAGACATAATAACGGACACCAAAGTAATAAAGATGCCGTTAATAATGATGGAGGCAAGTCTAGGAACACTAGCAAATCTAGCAGTAAGTTCACCAGTATTATATTTTTTAAAGAATGAGGCTGGTAAAGATAACACCCTCATCATTGTCGCCGCTAAAACCGCTTTTTCAATCTTTATTGATATACGTGAATTAACAAAGCTTTGGATCGCTCTCATCAATAACAATCCAGTAGCAGTAGCAACTACATATATAGAAATATATATGAATTGATGGATATCTTTATTAGCGGCCACTTGTCCGGTTAAAATTCTAGTTAAATAAGGAAGTAACATTCCTACCCCAGAAACACCAGCAGCAAAAAGCACTAATAAAATAATATCTAATGGTCTAACCGATTTAGTAATATATTTGAAATATTCTTTTATTGATACTTTTTTACTTGGTAAAGGACGATAGAAGCTATAAGCTTCAATCTCTAACTTATTTACTAAAGAAGCATTAATTGTGACTTTCTTACCAGTATGATAATTAACATAAGCATATTTGTCTTTCCCTTTAGGGAATAAGACGACTGGAATATCATTAACAATGGTAAACATTAATAATGGAGCGTTAGGGTCACCGACATAATTCTCATTGAGTTCTACTTTATGATATTCAATATCAAATTGACTCAATGCATAAGTAAGTTTGTCTTTAAAGTTATTAATATTGCTCGGAATATTAATCATCTGGTGATGGAAATAAGAAAGAATCTGAGAAATAACAAAATTATCTCTTACTGCTTCATCAGAAAGATCTTTTTGTTTTTCATTTCTAATTCCGGCAAGGGAAAGGAAAGAATCCTCGAAGGTCATTTCATCGAGCTTTTTTCTTTTTTTCACTTGCTCTTCAAACCAGCCCATTCTTACTCCTTCCTATTCATTTGTAACAAGATCATAATATGAACCTTTTAATTTCATCAGTTCATCATGATTACCTTGCTCCACGATATGTCCTTTTTGTAACACGACAATTAAATCAGCGTCTCTAATAGTTGATAATCTATGCGCAATAACAATAGTAGTAATGCCTCTAGCTTTAATGGCTTTTACTACTTCATATTCAGTTTTAGCGTCTAAAGCACTAGTGGCCTCATCTAAAATGATGATGCTTGGATCGGCTGCTAAAGATCTAGCAATTTCTAATCTTTGTTTTTCTCCTCCAGAGAAGTTTTTACCTCCTTCTAAGACTGGAGCGTTATATCCACCTTCTCTAGACATAATTTGTTTATGAATCTGCGCGTCATTACACGCCATAATTACTTCATAATCTTCAATAGATTCATCCCACATCTTCACATTATTCATAATTGTGTCTTCAAATAGAGTAATGTCTTGATCAACAACTGCGATTGAAGAAGTAAAGATTTCATGATCAATTTCATTCATCCTCTTGCCATTAAATATAATTTCTCCAGACCAAGGAGAATATAATCCAGAAATTAATTTTGATAATGTAGATTTGCCGCTTCCAGTAGTGCCCACAATCGCGACTTTTTGACCTTGTTTGATTTCTAAATTAAATCCTTCTAAGATCGGTTTATCTAATCTTGAATAACCAAACACTAAGTCTTTTAAAACTAAGTTACCTTTAATCTTACTTACTTCATCCATATCGATATGACGAGTAACATTCTCATCTAAAGGATATTCTAATACGTCATCCACTCTTTCCATTTGGGTTCGCATTTCTTGAAGAGTTTGTCCGCTGTTAATCATCGTCATAGCAGGAGACATAAACGCTCCTAATAAGCCTTGAAATACTAAAATAGAACCAATAGTGAATTGATTAATTATCGTGTAGTAAACACCTAAGATTAAGACTGAATAATTTGCAAGCATTGATATAAAAGCCGGTAAAAGAGCGAGGGTTTGATTGGTTTTTGCCATTTTTATCTTCCCTTTTACCACGTTTTCTTGAGCTTCACTCCATGAATCAAAATAAGCTTGTTCCGCTCCATTAGATTTAATGGTTTCAATCATCTCAATACCTTTAGAAGTCATCGCTGATAATTTCGCGTTATCTCTAGATTGAACTCTAGAAATATTCACTCTTACCTTAGAAATATATTTAGATATAAATGCATTAAGCACCACAGTAGCGACACCCACTAAAGCCAAGATCCAACTCTTATTAATCATGATCACCAAATAAATGACAATCATGATCGCATTAAAGGCAAGCGGAGCAAAGACATTCACTAAAGTCTCCGCGATAGAAGCGTTTTCTGATTGACGAGACTGTAAATCCCCAACCATTCTTTGAGAGAAGAATTCAATAGGTAATCTTAATATTCTCCACATATATGTCGTAGAGCCAATTAAATCTAATTTGCCTTTGATTTTATAGCTATAAATGGCTTGTACACTGGTAACAATTACTTCTAGTAATCCTACTCCGCCTACAATATAGATAAACGGTAATACCCAGCTAGGATTATTCCCACCTAATAAATAATCCACAAAGACCTGAGACATCACCGGTTTAATGATGGTAAATAAATAAAAGATAATTGTGGTAATAGCAAAGAAAGCAATTAAAGCAGTAGCCCCTTTAAGTCTTTTTTTAGCAAATGAGAGAATGGATTTCTTCTTTCCACCAGGAACAAAGTCTTTTCCAGGAACTATTTCGATATAAATACCAGTAAAGAATTTATCAAAAGTTTTTAAATCAACTTTAAGTAGTCCTTTAGCAGGGTCATTAATAATAGCTTTATTACCTCTAAAGCCATTAAGAACCACAAAGTGGGCCCCACCCCAGTGGATAATTGCCGGGAACTTCCCTCTTTCTTTTAACTTTTGGATATTATAAGCATAACCTTTAGTTTCAAAGCCGTATTTATTCGCTGCCCTAGTGATATTTTTCGCATTAGATCCGTTTCTAGAGACACCACAGTCCACTCTAACTTGCTCCAAAGCGACCCATTTATCGTAATAGGCCATAACCATAGCTAAAGATGCCGCTCCACATTCTAGAGCTTCTAGTTGCATGATAATTGGAGTATTAGCCACTCCCTTTGTCTTTGGCGTCTTTATCTTTTTCATCTTA
>CADCEE010000016.1 GCA_902800355.1 uncultured Erysipelotrichaceae bacterium
CTCCGATGATGCAAATTCTTTCTTTAGTATTTGCCATCTTTATTCTCCTTGAATAAGTTTATACCTAAATTATAACACCTATTTTTTAAAATAGATTAAAATGTTTGTATGAATTCAAAATTAAGAAAGATTAATGTTGCTTTATTAGTTGCAGGTATATCCGCACTTATTTTTTATTTTATAGGGATGATATTTGGTTTAGCTAAATTAATAATTCCCTTTGTCATTATTTTTGTTTGCATTGGTCTAGCTTTTTCGATTCCTTTTGCGATTTTATTAATTATAAAAAATAAAGGTGATCAAGCTATTAAAATTAAAAAAGAGTTGGCTAAAGAAAAAGAAACTAAGTCAATTGATTCAAATGGTTATTTTGATAAAGTCAAAAAAGAGAACGCAAAATATCAAGATCCAGAAGATGAAGTCGTGGACTATGTTAACGGCGAAAAAGATTTTGATGAATTAAGCGTTGACGCTCAAATTGAATATTTTGAAGAGTGGGATGAATAAAATATGAAATTAATAGATTTAAAGCAAATCCATAAAGGCAAATTCCTATCATATTATGTCGCCTCTTATTTAAATAAAGATAATAAGATTAAAGAATATGAGTTTATTTCTAGAGATCCTAATTTAACTATAAATAGTTTTGGTAAAAATGTCCCTGCAGGAGTGGGCTTAGTGCCGTTTAACAAAGATAAAACTAAGATTTTGTTACAGTCCGAATTTAGACTTGCCACTAATCACTATATTTATAACTTCCCTGCTGGATTAATTGATAAAGGTGAAACTGCAGAAGAAGCAGCTAAAAGAGAATTAAAAGAAGAAACTGGATTAGATTTAATTTCTATAGAAGCAGTGTTACCACCAAGCTATGCTTCTCCTGGAACTAGTGATGAAGAGATGAAAATCGTTATTTGTCTAGTAGACGGGGAGATTCATGAATCTTGTTTTGTGGATGAAGAAATTCAAGCAAAGTGGCTCACTAAAGAAGAAGTTAAAAAGCTCCTAGAAGAAGGTGCCTATATGTCTGTTAGAACCCAGATGTTATTATATATGTGGGTCAACGAGTAAAATGGACAAAATATCAATTTGTAAAGAAAATTAACAAATATTTCTTAAGAGTATATAAAATCTTAACATAGTTAAAATTAAATAATTAATATAATGTAAAGTTTAGTTGACAAATATTTTGTTGACATTCTTTTTCTATAACCTTAGATTATTTCCATGTTTGTTGGGGGAAAGTATATGAACAAGGAAACTATTAAATCATTAATTAAGGAAAAGAAGATTTCCTATATTAGATTACAGTTCACCGATATGCTCGGGAACATTAAAGCGGTGGAAATTCCAGTTAGTAAAATTGATGATGCCTTAAACAATAAAATCATGTTTGATGGTTCTTCAATTGAAGGGTTTGTAAGAATTAAAGAAGCAGATATGTATCTACATCCAGATATTGATACTTTTTTAGTTTTACCATTTGAAGATGAAAAAGTTGGTGGAGTGGCGAGATTTATTTGTGATGTATATATGCCAGACGGCAAGCCTTTCGTGGGTGATCCTCGATATATCTTAAAAAAGCAAATTGAAAAGATGAATAAAATGGGTATCGAACAAATGTTCGTCGGCTTTGAACCTGAATTCTATTTATTTAAATTAAATCCAGATGGTTCTACCTCTACTAGATTTAGCGATAAAGCTTCTTATTTTGATTTATCTCCATTTGATGGAGGAGAAAATATTAGAAGAGAAATCTCTTTAATGCTTGAAGAGATGGGATTTAATGTTCAAACTTCTCATCACGAAGTTGGTCCAGGACAAAATGAAATCACTTTTAAATATGCGGACGTTATAGAAGCTTGTGATAAAGTCCAAACTTTTAAACAAGTTGTAAAAGTGGTGGCTAGAAAAAACGGCTACTTAGCTTCCTTTATGCCTAAACCTTTAAATAAACAAGCCGGTAACGGGATGCACACGAACTGTTCTTTATATAATAAAGACGTAGGTGATTTATTCTATGGTCCAAAAGAGAATATGGAATTATCTATGATGTGTAAAAAGTGGATTACAGGGATATTAACTCACGCAAGAGAACTAAGTTTATTAACTAACCCAATTGTGAACTCATATAAACGCTTAGTTAGTGGCTATGAGGCTCCTATATATGCTTGTTGGAGTGATGCAAATAGAAGTTCACTTATTAGAATTCCTGCTATTAGAGGCTTATCAACTAGAACCGAATTAAGAAATGTTGAGCCAACCGCGAATCCATATTTAGCATTAGCTGGTATATTAGCGTGCGGATTAAAAGGAATTAAAGAAATTAAAGATAAAGATATAATTGCTCCTGTTAGTGACAACTTATTCTCATTAAGTGAAGATGAAATTAAATCTAGAAAGATTAAGTGTCTTCCGGAAACTCTTCATGAGGCGATTGAAGAATTCAAAAATAGTGAAATCTTAAAAGAAACATTAGGTGAACATATATTTTATAAATATATTGAAGCCAAAGAAAAAGAGTGGAAAGAATATCACACCACTGTTAGTGAATTTGAAATTGAAAAATATTTGGAGAGATAACCATGTGCGGAATAGTGGGAGTAATCGGATTAGATAATCCTCGAGAATACGTTTTAAACGGCTTAAAGACTTTAGATTATCGAGGATATGATTCAGCAGGACTTGCTTATTTAAATAAAAACGAAATCATTATTCATAAAGATGTTGGTAGTGTAGAACATTTAATGTCTATCACCCCGAAAAGTATTGTCGCTAATTTAATGATTGGTCATACTCGTTGGGCAACACATGGAGTCCCTAATAAAGAAAATACCCATCCTCATATCTCTTTTCATAAGACTATTTGTCTAGTCCATAATGGAGTGATTGAAAACTATCGAGAAATCAAAGATTTTCTCATAGAAAAAGGTTATGAATTTTATGGACAAACCGATTCTGAGATTGTTGCGAATCTAATTGATTATCATTATCAAACTCGCGATATCTTAACTTCGATAAAAGAAGTGATGAAAGTTTTAAAAGGAAACTACGCGATCACATTTTTTGCTTATGATGATGAATCTAGTTTATATGTTATGAAAAAGGGTTCTCCTTTAGTGATTGGAGAAGGAGATAATTTTAATCTAGTAGCATCTGACGCTTCTCCAATGATTAAGTTCACTAATTCTTTTATAGAATTAAATGACTTTGAATTCGGGAAAGTCAGTAAAGACAAAGTCGAAATCTATAATCTAGATGGCGATAAAGTTAAAAAAGAAGAAATCCATAAAGATGTGGAATCTATTTCTCATGATTTAAAAGGCTATCCACATTATATGCTTAAAGAAATAGAAGAGATCGAAACTTCAGTTAATAAGATTATCGATACTTACTATAAAGATGATAAGTTCCTCTTTGACCCTAATCTTATTAAAGCTTTAAATGAGAGTGACCATATTATGTTTATCGCTTGTGGAACTTCTTATCACTCTTCTTTAGTGGGAGGAAGATATTTTGAATATGTTGATAAATCAACAAGTAAATATATCGCCTCTGAATGGGCCTTTCATCCAACCTTCCCAGGAAATAAGCCATTTATTATATTAATTTCTCAATCTGGAGAGACCGCTGATTTAATCCATTGCTTGCAAATTATTAAAAAGCATAATTTAAATTCATTAGTCATTACTAATACGGGTGGATCAACCTTAGATAGAAACTGTAATTATTCGCTTTTGTTACACGCTGGAATTGAAGTTTCAGTTGCCTCTACTAAAGCCTATGTTGCTCAAGTAACAATGTTAGCCTTATTATCATGCGCTTTAAAAAATGACACCAAAGTAGTTAATGATTTAAGAAATGCTGTAAAAATCTTTAACGTTATCAAAGATAACTATAAACCAAAAATAATTGCTCTAGCAGACGAATTAAAAGACAAAACTAATATCTTCTATCTAGGAAGAGGGTTCGACTATTTCCTCTCCTTAGAAGCCTCTTTGAAGCTCAAAGAAGTGAGTTATATCCATTCTGAAGCTGTTCCAGGAGGAGAACTTAAGCATGGTCCAATTGCCTTGATTGAAAAAGACACCCCTGTGATTGTCTTTATTACCGACCCAGAAACCGCTAGTGGAATGAGAGGTAATATTGAAGAAGTTAAAGCTCGTGGAGCCAAAGTCTATGTTATCTCTATTAATAAGCTATCTAAAGAAGAAGACACCATCGTGGTGCCTAATTATGCATATTATTTAAGTAGTGTCGCTATTTCTGCAGTGGCATTTTATCTAGCTTATTATGTTTCTTTAGCTAAAGGCTTAAATGTTGATAAACCAAGAAACCTCGCTAAAAGCGTGACTGTAGAATAACTATTCTAAAAATTCATCGACCACTCGTTTATATCTTTCGGTGTCGGTCATAAAAGAGACGCCATGGTCTGTTTTAGGGAAGAGTTCATAACGAACTTTTTCTTTGTTATCTAAATAGATTTGATAAGAGAATTTGTGATTAATAACGTGATCATCATCTCCGTGGATTATAAGCGCTTTAGCTTTACTATTTTTAAGAGCTTTAGAAGCGTTATCTTTAGTTAAAGAAGCATGAGATATTAATAATGAACTTAGTTTAGTTAATGGCCAAATTAGCCAAACCTTTAATTTGAGTTTTCTCATAAATGAGACTAGGACCTCACTAGATGTGTTATATGGACAATCACATATTAATTTCACTGGTTCATTGATATATTGAGAGGCGAATAATATTGACGCTGCCCCCATAGAAATACCCGC
Organism: uncultured Erysipelotrichaceae bacterium; assembly: GCA_902800355.1. GTDB lineage: Bacteria > Bacillota_I > Bacilli_A > RFN20 > CAG-826 > UBA2450. The sequence goes on from CADCEE010000016.1 coordinate 4,785, forward strand.
TAAAATGATTTCTTTATCTTCTCCTAGTTCTTTTTTAGCAAAGCTAATCCAGGATAAAACATCTTTCTTTTCTTTATAACCGAAGGTAATAGAGTGACCTTTAGATTCTCCATGTCCTCTTTCATCAATAAGTAAGACGTTATAGCCTTTTTTAATCATATACATTCCAAAACCGGAAAAATCTCTTCTAGCGGTTCCTCTATAGCCGTGAAACAATATAACTACTCGTTTACTAGAAGGATTTCTATATAATCTGGAATGTAATTTTTTATGATCATAACTAGTAGTGTACACATGTTCACAAGGAACATTACAAATATCGCTAATTAGCTTATTTATGATATCGGTCAAACCTAGAAATTGTGTAGATTCCGTGAGTTGAAAATCATTATCTTGCCCTTTTTTAGGAGTGTAGAAAATAATGTTATGAATAAAGAAAATTGCAAATAAAAATAGAAGTAAAATTAACCCTAAAACACCTAGACTAATCCATAATGCGATCATACATTTATTATCTAAAAATGTAGTTATATAATCAACAAAATAAATTTATTTATTGTTTATCTATTATTCACCTCTCTATAATATTTGCTAAAAGGTGAAAGACTATGGAAGATATTATTAGATTAATTGAATTAGAAAAAGATAGACAAAATAACGGAATTGAACTCATCGCTAGTGAGAATTATTGCTCAAAAGAAGTAAGAAAAATGGCGGGATCAATTCTTACTAATAAATACGCGGAAGGCTATCCAGGAAGACGCTATTATGGTGGCTGCGAATTCGTTGATGAAATTGAACGCATCGCTATTAAAGAGGCTTGTGAATTATTTGAATGTAAATTTGCTAATGTGCAACCTCATAGCGGTAGCCAAGCTAATGCTGCAGCCTATAGAGCCTTAATGCCTAGTGGGGGCAAAGTCTTATCTTTAGTTCTTAATGATGGGGGTCATTTAACACACGGCTCTCCTGTTTCTTTTTCTAGTAACTTTTATACCTTTGTTCATTATCCGTTAGATAAAAATGGAAGAATGGATTATGAAACATTAAAAGAGATTGCTCTAAAAGAGCATCCAGATGTTATTTTATCTGGCTTTAGTGCTTTCCCTTATGAAATTGATTTTAAAAAGATCAGAGAAATATGTGATGAAGTTGGTTGTCTTATGATGGTGGATATGGCCCATATTGCAGGACTTGTCGCTGCTAAAAAACATATGTCTCCTGTTCCTTATGCTGATATTGTAACTTCTACTACTCATAAAACCTTAAGAGGTCCTAGAGGCGGATTAATTTTAACTAATAGTAGTGAACTCATTAAAAAGATTAATTCTGCGGTTTTCCCATTTTATCAAGGCGGACCTTTAGAGCATATTATCGCCGCTAAAGCGGTGTGCTTTAAAGAAGCCAAGAAACCAGAATTTAGAAAATACGTGGAATCCTTAATGGAAAACACTAAGGTTTGTTCTCAAACACTTAAAGAACTAGGAGCGTTAGCCACTGATACAGAGAATCATTTATTTTTACTTAATACTTTAGATTCCTTTGGAATTACAGGTTTAGAAGCCCAAAAGAAACTTGAAAGTATTGGAGTAACTACAAACAAGAATATGATTCCAGGAGATAAATTATCTCCAAAAGAAACATCAGGCTTAAGAATTGGTTTTGCCGCAGTTACTACTAGAGGCTGCTCAAGTAGTGATGCTAAAGAAATCGCTACCCTAATTTATAACTACTTAAGTGGTAGAATTAGCGAAGAAGAAGCAAAAAAGGTAGTTAAAAAACTAACTTCTAGTTGGAAAGATATCGAGGAAATTTAAATATGCCAGATAAAGAGAAATTATTAAAAAAATATAAATTTATATTCTTTTTAGAATATCTTGCTATATTCGCTATATTAGCTTTAGTAGGATTTTTAAGAGCATTCAATATCATGGAATATAGCGAAACTCGTTTACTTGTTTATAACATCATTACTTTAATTGGTGTGGCGTATATTATCTTTGATTTATATTGGAATCTTAGACCCGCTAAAAGAAAGGATTTCTCTTTAGTGGATAAGTTACCTCCATTAGTGATTGCTACGTTTTTATTAGTGTTTGATATTTTAGTCTTATCTAAATCAGTTACTAATCCTAACTTCATTAAATATTCAGTATGTGGAGTTTTATTTACCGTAGCAGCGTATTCTTTATTCCTAGGATTTTATCACTACAAGAAACCTCAAAAAATGTTATATGAGGCTGTTGAAGAAGCCTATCAAGAACAGCTAAAAGAAATCGAGGAAGAGAACAAAAAGAAAGAAGAAGATAAACCTCAAGAATAGGTAAAAACTTCATGTAAATAGGGCAATCAAGCGATTGCCTTTTTTATTAATTAAATATCAAGATAATACAAAAATAGCATCAAGATTAATTTAAAAAATATTTAGATAGAATCAAGATTTAATTTAAATTTTTATCTATATGTAAACAAAACTTAACAAAAAAATATTTTGCTATATTATATGAAAGTGCTAATATTTTTCCGTTCGCAACTTCTGGTTGCACGAGGATTTGAATATGACATTAGCTGAAAAAATTACACACTTAAGAATTGTCAATAATATCTCCCAAGAACAATTAGCGGATCAACTTGGTGTGACCCGTCAATCGGTCTCTAAATGGGAAAGTGGTGAATCCATGCCACAAATTGATAAAGTCTTAGAATTATGTGAATTATTTAAGATTACCGCTGACGAATTAATTAATGATTCCATCGTTATTCATCGCGGTAAAAAACTCCCTGTGAGCATTGGTGAAGATATTAAAACTAAATATTTCGGTACCGATGGCTTTAGAGGAGAAGTAAACAAAACCTTAACTGCCGACCACGCTTATAAGATCGGTAGATTTTTAGGTTGGTTCTATGGAAACCCAAAATTTAACTCTCAAAAACCTGGTTATAGACCAAAAGTCGTTATTGGAAAAGACACCAGAAGAAGTAGTTATATGTTAGAGTACGCTGTTGCTGCTGGTCTTGCCGCTAGCGGAGCTGATGTATCTTTACTCCATGTTACGACTACTCCAAGCGTATCTTACATAGTAAGACAAGATTGCTTTGATTGTGGCGTGATGATTACCGCTAGCCATAACCCATTTTATGATAACGGTATTAAAGTGATTAACGCTAATGGCGAAAAGCTTGAAGATGCAGTTGCATTCTTAGCGGAAGCCTATATCGATGGCGATTTAAAGAAACTTGAAGTTGAAGGTGATGATCTCCCATTTGCCGAAAGAGGAAATATTGGTTCAATTACCGATTATAGCTCTGGAAGAAATAGATATATTGCTTATTTAATTTCTTTAGCAAAACATTCTATGAAGTCTCTTAAGATTGGCTTAGATGCCGCTAATGGAGCAAGCTGGATGATTGCAAAAAGTGTTTTTGATGCTTTAGGAGCCCAAACTTTTGTTATTAATAACAATCCTGATGGATTAAACATTAATTTAGATGCTGGTAGCACTCATATTGAGAAGTTCTGTAAATATGTTAAAGACAATGATTTAGATTTAGGCTTTGCATTTGACGGAGATGCCGATAGATGTATCGCTGTTGATGAAAACGGTAAAGAAGTGGATGGAGATAAGATTATGTATCTCTTATCTTGTAAATTAAAAGAAGAAGGTTCTTTAGAAAAAGACACATTAGTCACCACAATTATGTCTAATAGTGGTCTTACTAAAGCTCTTAAAGCCATTGGAGTGAAAAACGTCCAAACCAAAGTTGGAGATAGATTCGTCTTTGAAAGAATGCAATCTGATGGTTATTCATTAGGTGGAGAACAATCTGGTCACGTCATTATTAAAAAATACGCAACTACTGGTGATGGTGTTTTAACTGCAATCATGGTTACTGAACAAGTTCTTGAGAAGAAAGAAAAACTTTCTAAACTAGTCGCTCCAGTTAAATTGCTCCCACAAATCACAAGAAACGTAAGAGTCACTAACAAAGCCGCAGTCGTAGCAGATGAAGAAGTTCAAGCCAAATTTAACGAAGTTAATAAAGAAATCGGTGATGATGGTAGAGCCTTATTAAGACAATCTGGTACTGAACCAGTTGTAAGAATCATGATTGAACTTGATTCTAAAGAAAAATGTGAAGAATATATCTCTCGTATCTATAACGTCATTAAGAAAAGAGGATATGTTTGTGAATAAGTTAAATATTAAAACAAAGGAATTATTCTCTACTGAAGTTCCTTATTTAAAGGAAGTATTTGATCAATCCACTTATCCTTGGGAAATTCTTCCTCAAATTAAAGAAATAGTCGCTAAAGTGATTGCTAGTGGATTAGAAGGATATCATGAATTAGAACCAGGTATCTTAGTTGCCGAAAATGTAAAAATTGCCAAAACTGCGACTATTGAAGCTCCTGCAATTATTGGAAAAGACACCGAACTTAGACCAGGCGCATATTTAAGAGGAAACGTTATTGTTGGAGAAAAATGTGTTGTAGGTAACTCTTCGGAGTTAAAAAACTGTATTCTACTTAATCACGTTCAAGTTCCTCATTATAATTATGTTGGCGATTCCATCTTAGGGGATTACGCTCATATGGGTGCAGGAAGTATTCTTTCTAATTTAAAAAGTGGTGGTAAGAATATTGTCGTCCATGGTGATAAAGAATATGAAACTGGCTTAAGAAAAATTGGTGGTTTCTTAGGTGAACATGCCGATATCGGATGTGGATCAGTATTAAACCCTGGCACCATCATTGGTAAAAACACTCAAGTATATCCACTTAGTATGCTTAGGGGTTGTTTTCCGGAAAACAGTATTGTAAAATCACAAACTGTTGTCGTTGATAAAATCGAACAATAAGTATAAGGAGATTTAATAAAGATGAAAGTTATTGTTGGTAGTGAAGAGAAAATCAGTGAATTAATCGCTGAAGAATTCATTAAACAAGTAAACGCTAAACCAAATTCCGTTTTAGGCTTAGCTACTGGTACCTCACCTTTAGGTGTTTATGCCAATTTAGTCAAAGCATGTAAAGAAGGTAGAGTCTCATTTAAAGACGTTGCCACCTTCAATTTAGATGAATATATCGGTTTAGAAGGTACACACAATCAATCTTATCGTTATTTCATGAATGTCAATTTATTTGATCATATCGATATCGATAAGAGTAAGACCCATGTTTTAAAGGGTGTTGGTGATTATTTAGCCTATGCTAAGCAATACGATGATGAAATCGCTTCCTTTGGGGGAATCGACTTACAAATCTTAGGTATTGGTAGTGATGGACATATCGCTTTTAATGAACCAGGTACATCCTTTGATTCATTAACTCACGTTGCCGAACTTGCAGAAAGCACAATCGTTGATAATTCTAGATTATTTAATGATATTTCTGAAGTTCCTACTAAAGCAGTGACTATGGGTTTAAAGAGCATTATGAACGCTAGAAAAATTGTCTTGATTGCGACAGGAATTAATAAGGCAAAAGCCATTAAGAATTTATTAAAAGGCGATAAGACCGAAGAAGTTCCTTGCTCCATCTTACAAGATCACCCAGATTGTACAATCTACGTTGATAAAGATGCCTATAGCCTAGTTAAATAATTTACTTAGCTATATAATAACGTCCTTAAAGGACGTTTTTATTTTGCATTAATGAAAAAGAATAAAAATTCTTTATAAAAAATTTTTGTTTCTATACAATAGTAGCAATGAAAAAGAAGATTAAGGGATTGTCTTTATTAGACGATCTTGGAAATATAAAGTCAGTTGATAATAAAAAGATTAGAAAAGGTGTCTTATACCGTTCTAGTCATTTTGCTCATCTTGAAGACGGGGATGAAGATAGACTTTTAAAATATTATAATCTTCATCACGTAGTGGATTTTAGAACTGAAGAAGAAATCACCAAGATGGCTGAACTCACTAATAGCAAGATTAACCGTTATTGGTATCCTTTATTAGAATCTCATGAAAATAGAATGATCACTAAAGAAAATAGAATGGGAATTCTTAAAGAAATGGCCGCTCAACCTGGTGGAGCAAAGCAGTGTATGGCCGACTATTATTGTTTGCTCATCACTTCTAAAAAAGCTCAAACTGCATATAAGAATTTCTTCGATACTTTATTAAAAATAAATCCTAATGAAGGATTAGCCTTCCACTGTACACAAGGAAAAGACCGTACAGGAGTGGCATTAATGCTCCTTTTAAGCGTTTTAGGCGTGAAAAAAGAAAGAATCATAAAGAAATACATGCAGTACAATAAAATCAAATTCCATTTCCGTTTTTGGGCGTTTGTGGGTATGACCTTATTTATCTCTCCTAGACTTGCTCGACACTTAGATAAAATCTTAGGAGCGAGAAAGGAATATATAAACGCTGCATATCAAACAATTGAAAAGGAATATCAAAATATTGATAATTATATTAGTAATGTGATCGGTTTATCCGATGATAATATCAAACAGTTAAGACTAAAATATTTATATTAAGGAGAATTTAAATGAAACATTTAATCGTTCTTAACAGCAAAGCTGGACAAGAAAAAGACACTGAAGCTTTTAAAAAACAAATTGAAGAAGCTTTTAAAGGACTAGATTTTGAAATTTATGTAACTGAAGGTCCTAGAGCAGTTATTTCATTTTTAAAGGAATATTTTAAAAAGAACACTAAGGATACCGTTAGAGTCTACGCTTGTGGAGGAGATGGAACCGTTCACGAAGTGGCTAACGCATTAGTAGGAATTAAGAATGCCGAACTAGCAGTTTATGCTGTTGGTACTGGTAATGACTTTGTTAAATCATATGCTAAAAGCAAAGAATATGATGAAATCATTGCTTATAAAGCTGGAGAAAATCGTTTTAAAGATTTTAAAGCCCTTATTGAAGGAAAGGCTGAAGAAATTGATTTGTCTAAACTCACTAGCCCAAGCTTAAAAGAAGCAATGTATTCTATAAACGTTATTAACTTTGGTTTTGACGCGATTGTGGGTGCTATGGGCAATTATTATAAAGAACATGGCTATCCTGAAAAAGCGAAAGCTAAAGGTATGACTCCATATGACTACGCTCTTAAAAATGATGCCATGAAACATGGTAGATTTAATGACATCACTGTTTATGCTGATGGAGAAAGATTAAACGAAAAGAAAATGTTACTTGCGACCTTAGCCCAAGGAAGATTTGTTGGTGGTACATTCTTATGTGCTCCAAAAAGTGATAATAAAGACGGATTAATTGATGTCTGTGTTATTAAAACTATGACCTTAATTGGCTTAGGATTATTTATTGGCCCATATACAAAAGGCAAACATTTAAATAAACCTAAAAAGAAGATCGTCTATAGACAAGCTAAGAAAATTACATTTGAATCTCCAAATGAAATTGATGTCTGCGTTGACGGAGAGATGATTAAAGGCACGACTTTTGAAGTGGAAGTCTGTCCAAAAGCCATTAAATTTGTTGTCCCAAATAATTAATTGAAATGTTAGTAGAAACGTTAGTTATATCTTTAGATATAGCATTTACAGTATTAATATCTTTATTTTGTATCCCGAAAGGACACGGATATCTTTATTGGTCCCCATTTTTACTTTTAATCGCAGGTTATATAGCTGGACTTGTCTTTGTGTGGATGACAATGTCTTGTGTCTGTCAAATATATTCCAAAAAGAAAACATACACTAAACCATCTAAAGTTGCTAATTTCTTATTAAGACACTGCGTTGGTTATGTTAATAATCACGCTGGAGTAAGATTAAAAGTCATTCAAAATGAACCATGGCCAAAAGAAAGATTCTTACTTGTATGTAATCACTTATCTAGATTTGACCCGATGATTGTCATTCATCGATATGGAAAACTAGGAATGGCATTTATCACTAAACCTTCGAACTTCAAAATTCCTATTGGCGCTCATTTCATGAAAGCGGGCTGCTATATGGCAATTGATAGAGAAGATAAGCTTAAATCTCTAGAAGTAATGAAAGAAGCTTCTAGATTAATTGAAGAAGATCTTGCTTCAGTTGGTGTTTATCCAGAAGGAACTAGAAGAGAAGTGGAAGACCATGTAGGTGAATTCCATGAAGGAGTGTTCTCTATCGCAATGAAGACTAACGCACCAATAGTGGTAACCTCAATATTAGGTAGTCAAAACATCGCTAAAAACTTCCCTTGGAAACGTACCAAAGTGAGATTTGAAATTATTAAAGTTATCTATCCTAGCGAATATCAAGGCAAGACATTAAAGGCTATTAGTGATTACGCTAGACAGTTAATGAAAGAATCAATTGAAAAGGAGATGCTATATGAAAGGTACCCCAAATCCTAGACATTAGGAAAGGGGTACTTTTTCTATGAAATATTCATGGGAATTCAAACTTGAGTGCGTCGACAAGTATAAAAACGGACAACATATCGATACACCTTCTGGTTGTAAGTCCAGAAGAAGTTTTCTAAATCACGTTTACGAGTGGGTAAAAAACTATGATGATTTGGGTGTTGAAGGATTAAAACATTCTTCTACAAGCAAAGATTGGACGTCTGAAAAACGATTTGAATTAGTTGCGAAAGTTCTTGCGGGCAATTCTATTACTTACGTGGCTAAAAATGCCCATATTAATAGCGGCCAGCTTTATCAATGGGTAAGAAAGTATAACGAAAGAGGTATGGATGGTTTACAATGTAAAAAAGGTAGACCAACTAAACAATTCGTTATGAAAAAGAAAACTAAGAAAACTAAGTTATCCGTTTCTGAGCAAGAAGAATTAAAACTTCTTAGAGAAAGAAATGAATATTTAGAAATGGAGAATGAGTACTTAAAAAAACTCGATGCCTTGGTCTCAAAGAGGGAAGCCGCGGAAGCCAGGGCGAAAAAACAAAAGTAATTAGTGAGTTATTATCCATTCATAAGAGATGGAAACTTTCCAAATTACTTAAAGTGGCTTCTCTTCCTAGAGCAACATATTATTTTGAGCTTAATAAGTCTGATAAAGATATTAAAAACAAAGAAATAATGGAACTGATCCAGAATATTTTCTATGAAAACAAACAGAGGTATGGCTTTAAAAGAATAACAGCGGAACTCCGTAATCGCGGTTATTTAATCAATCATAAGAAAGTTCTAAGATTAATGACTAAACTTGGCTTAAGAGCGGTTAAAAAGAAACAAAAGTATCATTCTTATATCGGTGAAGTTGGTCATATAGCAGATAATCTTATCAATAGAAACTTCATAGCGAACAAGCCAAACGAGAAATGGACAACAGATGTATCTCAATTCAACTGTTTGTTTGGTAAATGTTATCTATCTCCGATTATTGACATGGGAATGGGAGATGTTGTTGCATGGGATTTATCATTATCTCCAAATCTAGAACAAACCAAGCGAATGTTAGATGAAGCTTTTATAAGATATCCTGATCTAAAAGGCCTTATAATTCATAGTGATATGGGTTGGCAGTACCAACATAACTATTATCAACAAAGACTTAAAGAGAAGGGGATTATTCAATCAATGTCTAGAAAAGGAAACTGTATTGATAACTGCATAATGGAATCTTTCTTTGGAGTGATGAAAAACGAAATGTTTTATGGTCATGAATCAGAATTTAAAACGTTTGACCAATTCAAAAGAGCGGTTGCTGAATACATCGATTATTACAACAATCAAAGAATTAAGAGTAAAACAAAATGGATGCCTCCTTCTAAGTTTAGGGAAGCATCCATGTTAGCCTTATGATATAATCCAGTTAACAAACAATTAGTGTCTAGGAAACTGGGTACCCATCAATAGCATCCCCTTTTTTGTTGAGTTATTAAAGTTATTATTTGATATCTCTATGTGTGAAGAGGAATGCTCCTCCAGCAAAGAATATTCCTGCCCAATAGATTGGAGTTAATATACCAGCAATAATCATTTGAGTTGTTTGATAATAAATTTCTGCAGTAGGGACTCCAAGTTTATTTAAGAAACCCAATAAAGATGCGGAGTTTGAGTAAAATCCAATCATATATAATGGGTTAATCCACATTTGGATTGTTGCAGGATTAAATGACGAATCTTTTGCGGTAGCTAAAGTGATAATTAAAGGAATCATTCCTAAAACCACTAAAGTAACAACAGCAATAGAGATTGATCCACCGATATTTCTCATTAATGTTCCAAAGAAAACAGATAATGAAGTTATGAAGATATAGGTTGCAAAGAAATATGCAATATAACAGCCTACAAATCTTCCGGTAAGATCCATATCGCCATGAAATCCGCCAATGGCGCTACTAATACCAACAAGTAGACCTAAAAAGGTGATCATCAAAGTGAATGTAAATACTAAACCTGTTAAGAATAAACATGTATAGATTTTAAATTTTGAATGCCCGGCAATAATCTTATTTCTAATAGTACCAAATGTAAATTCACTTACAGTGAAAACCACTAAGTTAATTGGAACAGTCAAACCGAAATTCGAACTTGGACTAGATCCGGATAGGAACATGCCTTCTCCATGTATATTGCTAATTCCGACGTTAATACCAATTAATAATGCAACTAAACCTAGACCAACAATCATAGTGATTCTAAAGGTCCAGTCTTTAAATAATTTGAATAATGAGGCGCGAATAATATTAAACATTTTTCTCACCTCCGATTAAGCTAAGATAATAGTCTTCAACATTCATTTCTGAAGTTTTGACATCACTAATTTCTATCTTATTCTTTTCTAAAGCTTTAAGAAGTTCTAGAGGTTTGACATCATCATAAATTCTCACTGAATTTGGATAAGTTTTAATATTTTTATAGCCAAGAGCTATAAGCTCTTTTTCTAATTTAGCAGGTTCTGCATATCTTAAATCAGTGTATTTTTGACATTCTAAAGCAAGGTCAGTAGCAGAAATCTCTTTTAAGAGTTTGCCGTGACTTATAAAGCCATAATGTGTAGCAACTTTTTCAAGTTCAGAAAGGATATGGCTTGAAATAATAAAACTGATGCCTTTCTTATTTAAATCAATGATCAAGTTTCTTAATTCCGCAACACCTGAAGGATCTAGGCCGTTCATTGGTTCATCTAGAAGCATTAAAGTTGGGTTATTAAGAAGTAAAACTGCAATACCAAGTCTTTGTCTCATACCTAATGAGAAATGTTTGGCAGCTTTTTTTCCAGTATTTTCTAAGCCCACATTTTTAAGAGCTTCAGGGATTACATCTTTATAATTAGTAATTCCATAATATAAACATGCGTATTTCAGATTGTCATAAGCACTTAGTGATGGTACTAAAGATGGTGCTTCAACAATTGCCGAAACATGATGTCTTATTTCACGGATTTTTCGGTCTTTGGAATCCACTCCAAATAGGGCGTATTGACCGCTAGTAGGGATAGCTAAGCCCATTAATAAACGCATAATAGTGGTTTTACCACTTCCGTTTTCTCCAACGAACCCATAAACTGAGCCTTGAGGAACGTGCATATCAACGTTATTAACTGCGAGTTTATCCCCGTATTTTTTACTTAACCCCTGAGTTTGAATAACATAATTTTCCATACCTGTATATATTACGCTTACTTTCTTAATCTGTTAATATTTTTAAAAAAATATAGAACAATCCAAAAAAATCTCATTTTCTTTCTTGCACGAATATGCGCGCACGAATATAATAAGGCTAGAATTGAGGTATAGATATGAAAAAAGAGAAAAACTCCTTTTCGAAAGTGTCGAAAGCTGCTCTTATATGCTTAGTTATTTTACTTTTAGTTGCAGGATGGACAAATATTTACATTTGGATGTCTCCAACTCTTAAGCAATTAGGTTACCCAGGAACATTAAGCATGCTTTTTGATTACTCCAAATACGCAGATGGCGCCCATGGTGCTAGATTTACGGGTCAAATTTTGAGCAATGTAATCGCCTATTTCTTTATGCTTATGGCAGTTTTGTTATTCATCTTATCGCTCGTTTTAATCAAACACGACAAAGGCATCAAAGCAAAATGTGCAATTCTCGGTTTAGCGGTTTTAGTACCAGCAACATTAGGCTTAACTGGCGGCATCGTTAATTTCATCGGTGAAGGTATCGGCACATTATTAAAAATAGGTGGTAGTTCTATTGCTGCTTTATTAGCGTTAGTCATCTTAACATTCGTCTTAGACGTTGTTTACCTAGTATTAGCCACTATTTGCTTAGCAAAAGGTATCAAAACTGCTGTTAAAGTTAATAGAGGCAAACTTCCAGCTGAAGAAGAGGAAGATGAATGTTGCTATGGCGCTCATAAAGAAACCCCTGAAGAAAAAGCTGAAAGAGAAGAAAGAGAAGCTGCTCAAAGAGTTACTTTACTCGAAGATATTCGTAAGATTGTCAAAGAAGAATTAGAGAAACTTGACAGAGTGGTAATCGCTAAATCTGTTCCAGTAATGGAAGAAGCTAAACCGGCTCCAGTAGTGGAAGAAGCAGAAGAAAAGAAAAAGTCTGCTCCTAGAATTCCATTTGCGGAAAAAATGGTAAAAGCCGATAAGGAATTACAAGATAAATATAACGAAATTAAGAATGAAATTCTTAGTTACGGCATTAATTCCCGTGTTTCTATCGCTTGTGATACATTTAGATTACATCGTAAACCTTATGTTAAAATCACCATTGTTGGTAAAACATTAAAAGTTTACTTTGCCTTAAGACCAAGAGATTTTGCTGATTCACCAATCCCAGTGATAGATGCATCTGACAAAGTCGCTTACGAAGAAGTTCCAGCATTATTAAAAGTCAAATCCAACTTATCAGTTAAACGTGCAAAAGAATTAGTTAGACTCGCCATGGAAGCTGATGGTGTGGAAAAGAAAAATGTTCCAGAAGAACATAATTGGATTAGAGACTTAAGAGCGGACTTAAGAAGTAAGAAATAGTCTTCTATAAAGTTTAAAGGAGTTCAATTGAACTCCTTTTTTATTATTCTTTGAATAATATTCTTCCTAGTCTGATATGGGTTGCCCCTTCTTTAATGGCGTACTCATAATCTTCTGACATACCCATTGATAAATAAGGGATTTTAATATTTAATGATTTTTCAATTTTATTTCTTAATTCTACTAACTTAGCGAATTGATTTTCCTTATCATCACTTACTTTAATAGTCATCATCATTAAACCAACAAGATTGATTTTCTTATATTTAAGTAAAGATTTTATAAAGTCCTCGAGTTCATAATAAGGAACACCGTTTTTAGACTCTTCTAAATTAATTGATACTTCTACGAAAGTGTTAAGAGGAGTAGTGCGATATTTTTCAATTTCATCTGCGAGTTTAAGCGAATCTAGAGAATGTAGATAATCAATTCTATTGATTACTTCTTTAGCTTTATTTCTTTGTAAGTGGCCAATAAAATGCCAAGAGATATCTAAATCTTTTAATGCTTCATATTTATCTAAAAAAGCATCAACACGGTTTTCACCAAAATTACATATTCCATTATTAAAAAGTATTTTCATCTCATTAGCGTCAACATATTTTGTGGCCGCAACTAAAGTGATATTACTAGGAATAGACTTAATAAAATCTTTAATATCTTCTCTTACTTTCATAGAAACTCATTGTATCACTATAAACAATTAAAGCAATTTTGGTTGCCTATTTCCCTATTCTATTTAATAATATGAATATGGAAAATTTTACTAGAGACGAAACTACATTCGATGATTCCGATTTATTGGAACCCCTTTCATTTTACAAAACCAAATTAAAAGATGCCTTCCACGAGAACGGGGAAGAGTATTTCAAAAAACTTACTGAAAGAGCGCAAACAGACGTTGAAGGCAATAAGGAGGCCTGCAAAAAGTATTACGCTGAACAAGCTAAGATTTCTTCTTTAAATAAAGATTTAGGAAAAAAGAGAGCTGGAAAAGGATGGACAATTTTTGGGATGATAATGATGCTAATCATTGCTATTGCAATGGTTGTTCTATATTTTGTCATTACTGGATTCCCACTTATTGTGTCAATTCTTGTACCTATCCTAATGGTAGGTGGTTTTATTGGTTTAATCTTCGTGGTTAAGAGTATAAACAAAGTAATTAAGGGATTGAACGAAGTTATTGCCAAACATAATAAGACCGCTAACGAATATAAAGCGCAAGCCGAAAAGACTATGGCTTCACTAAATGCTTTATTCGAATCAAATATGGCAGTCCCACTTATGAGTAAAACAACTCCAGTAGTGGATCTCGATAAGGAATTCGATCCTGAAAAGTATTCTTATTTGCATGATAAATACGGCTATGAAACAACTGCATCTATAGATGAATCTGTTTTATTTGTCCAATCTGGTAACATTTTAGGTAACCCATTCATCATTGAAAAAACTTATAATCAACGCATGCGTGATCATACCTATACGGGTACATTAACAATTACTTGGACTGAAAGAGTTAGTGATGGTAAGGGTGGATATCGTACAGTGGTGAGAACCCAAGTTTTAACCGCTCACGTGACCGCACCAGAGCCAACCTATTATAATAGAACCACTTTAGTTTATGGTAATGGCGCTGCTCCAAACTTGTCATTCTCTAGAAGCCCAACAGGACACGGAAATGATGATGATAAGAAATTAGAGAAGTACGTTAGAGATTTTGATAAAGATCTCGATAAGAAGGTGGAAAAAGACCTTAAAAATGGTGGAAAAGGTTTCACTAGATTACACAATGAGCAATTTGAAGCATTATTTAATGCTTTGGATAGAAATAATGAAACAGAATTCCGTTTACTTTTCACCCCACTCGCTCAAAAGAATATGGTCAATTTAATCAGAGACCAAGAGCATGTCGGTTATGGGGATGACTTTAGTTTTAGAAAGTGCAAGCAATTGAACTATATTCATGCAGGCCACTTAGAAGGTAGCGAATATCTAGATTGCGGGCCACAAAAATTAAGACACTTTGATTATGAAGAATGCCATAGAAATTTCATTAATTATTGCGATCGTTATTGCAAAGAAATTTATTTCGCTTTAGCACCTTTAGTGGCCATTCCTTTATATCAACAACATAAGACCAGAGAATATATCTATGATGGTAAATTTGGTCACAACGTGACCACTGCGGAAGCAGAAGCTGCTGCTAATAACCATGACTGGAAGCTCTTTAAACATCCTGCAACCAGAAGTTTAGGCGTTATCTTAAAGAGCAGATTCGCTAAGGTTAACGATACAGTTGATGAATGTATTATTACCGCTCATTCATTCCAAGGAATTGATCGAGTTACATATGTCTCAGTTTATGGTGGTGATGGTAGATACCATCAAGTACCAGTTCACTGGATTGAATATAATCGTATTAAAAAAGATAACACAAATTATGGCAATTATAAAGAATTATTGTCTCGCTATCAGATTTCAGATACTGTATTATTTAAGAAAGGGTTATTTTCTTTCGTTAAGAAAGATTAATAATAAAACATTATAGGAGGAAAAAATATAATGGCTAATGAATTAGACGAAATGACTGGTCCAGTTAATAAAGAAGGCCGCGACGTCAATGTCATTGAAAAACAATTAAAAGTGGAAATGACCACAGGACTCAAAGTTCTTAATGTCATGGTGTGGATTCCGTTGGCAATCTTCTTATTTATTCCACCTCTCGTGTGGTTATATAAGAAAGCCAAAGCTAAAGAACACTTCCAAAAGTTACAACAAAAGATTCAACACGATGCTTCTCAAATTGATAACTTCTTAGAACAAAGAGTGATGATTCTTCAAAACGTTGCCCGTTTATTAGACAAGGCAATTGATTTAGATAAATCAACATTCACCGAAATTGCTAAATTAAGAAGTTCTGGTAACTTAAACGGCACCGCTGAAGGCATTGAAAGCATTAATAAAGCAATTAATGTCTCCTTAGAAGCTTATCCAGACCTTAGAGCACACGGAGAAATCGCTGACGCTATGCAACAAAACTCTTATTTACAAAGAGAAATTACTGCTGCTAGAGAAGTCTATAATGACTCTGTTGCTCAATGGAACAGAGACATCCAAACTTGGGGTGCTAAAAAGTATATTGCTGCACGTGATGGCTATACCACCAGAATTCCATTTACAACATCAAGTGAAATTAAACAAGCCGCTCGTGGCGTATTCTTCTAATAATGAAATATAGATGCAAAGTCTGTGGTCAAATTATTGAAGTTGAAGAAGGTGACAGCTGCCCAATTTGTGGAGCTTCTCCTGATCGCTTAGAACCACTTGAAGAAAAAGAAGAAGACAAATAATAAAACTGGAGCAAATTATTTGCTCCTTTTTTATATTTATATATAATATTAACTATGAGCGTTCCATTTGCCGAACAATTTAGACCAGAGAAAATAGAAGATATGGTGGGTCAGCCTCACTTATTTTCTAAGAACTCTATTTTTTATAAAACTATTAGTAAGAATCATATCCCTAATATGATATTTTACGGCCCTCCTGGAGTGGGGAAAACGACGGTCGCTAATATTATTGCTAAAAACACAGAAATGCTTCTCTGTAAGCTTAACGGCACAACTGCATCTTTAGATGATGTAAAAAAAGTTATTGATGATTCTAAAAGTGTGTTTGCCTCTAAAGGAGTCCTTTTATATTTAGATGAGATTCAATATTTTAATAAAAAGCAACAACAGTCCTTATTAGAATATGTTGAAAAAGGATTAATAACTTTAATTGCCTCTACAACAGAAAATCCATATTTCTATATTTATCCAGCTTTATTATCAAGATGTACGGTTTTTGAATTTAAATTAATCTCTAAAGATGAAATTAAAAAAGGATTAGAAAGAATCGTTAATCTTAAAAAGATTAAAATAGAAGACGAGGCCCTAGATAGATTAGCTTTAGCCTCTAATGGGGATGTTAGAAAAGCGATTAATAATTTAGAAGTTATTTATCTCGCAACTGGAAATAAAACCATCAAATTAAAAGATGTCGATGAAATAGTGGATAAGGCTCACATTGTTTATGACAAAAGTGAAGATAAACATTTTGATCATTTAAGTGCTTTGATGAAATCTCTTAGAGGAAGCGACCCTGATGCGGCTATTTTCTATTTAGTTAAGATGCTTGAGGCCGGAGATTTACAAGCTGTTTGTCGAAGAATTTTATGTTCCGTAAATGAAGATGTGGGACTTGCTTATCCTGGCTTAATTCCAATAGTGAAATCATGTGTTGATATTGCCCTACAAATTGGTATGCCTGAAGCTAAATTACCTTTAAGTAACGCAGTGGTTTTAATCGCTACTGCTCCAAAAAGTAATTCTGCTTATATGGCCTACGCTAAAGCGGTTTCTGATATTCAAATGGGGAAAGGAAGTACAGTTCCTAGAGAATTACAAAACACTCATTTTGATGGAGAAGATCAACTTAATAAAGGACAAAACTATAAATATCCTCATGACTATAAAAATCATTACGTCAAACAACAATATCTTCCTGATGATGTGAAAGACGCCCATTATTATATTTACGGCAACAATAAATTTGAGCAAGCTCTAAAAGAGTACTGGGATAAAATTAAGAAATAATATGGATAGTTTAAAAAGTCTATTAGACAACAAACAATATGATTTAGTAATTAAATTAACCGAGACTAGCACAACTAGTAACGATTTATTTTATCGTATCTCCGCCTTTATCTTTTTAGGCAAATATGAAGAAGCTTTATATGTGATTCAAGATCATCAAGAAGTTTTAGAGTCTAATTTAGTAGCGTTAATTAACGCACATATCAACTTGTTATGCGTTCTTGGTAGATTTGAACAAGCCTACACAGTTTTAGATTACTACGCTAACCTACCATATCAATCTCAAGTAGTAGAAGAAATCTTAAGAAAAATGCCTAAGGTTATTGAGGCTGAAGAAAAGAAACAAAATACATTTAAGTTTTATTCTGATGAAGAGTTAGAAGAAATGCTTAAATCTGAAAGGTTTGAAGATGTTTTATTAGCTTTAGATATCATTAAAAACCGTGATGTATTAGCCTTCTTGCCGTTTTTAAAAGAATTACTTGTTTCTTCAAATAAAGAAGTTATTAAAAGCTATATCTTAATGATGCTTGTGAAGAAGGAAGTTGATCGTGACTTAACTATTTCAAAAGAAGGACAATTAATCAACGTTAATCCAAAGAAATTAAACCCACCATTCCAAGGAGAAGTCTTTGATAAAGTTGTTAAAGGGTTTGACCGCGAATATAAAGATTCAACATTAAGTCAAATTGCCACGCAATTATTCTCTCAATATTCGATCTATATTTATCCTGATGAATATAAATATTCGGTTAATGAATATCTCGCTGTATTCTATTTATTAGCGAAAGATTATGCTTCTAGTGGAAATGAAGATTTATCACTTTTAAGTTTTGCTAACGAATTAGATTTAGAAAAGATTAAGCAAATTAAAGCTGAAATCGAGAAGATGCTCGAAGAGTTCTAATTTATTTATAAATTAGTAAATAAAGAATCCCTATTAAGGGATTTTTTAATATGTGTTTCAATTGCCTTAAATTATTAATTAATTTATAATTTATCACGCATGTAAATTTAAAGGAGAAATTCTCATGGAAAG
The DNA here is from genome assembly GCA_902800355.1 of uncultured Erysipelotrichaceae bacterium. Lineage (GTDB taxonomy): Bacteria > Bacillota_I > Bacilli_A > RFN20 > CAG-826 > UBA2450. Next base: position 23,362 of record CADCEE010000016.1, read on the forward strand.
AAAAGTAACAAAAGTTAAACCATGTCACGTGGAAGTTCACGTTGTCGTGGATGAAAAAAGTTGGAAAGACGCTCAAGAAGCCTCTACCAAGAAATTATGTAAAGAAGTCCAAGTTGATGGCTTTAGAAAAGGCAATGTCCCAGAAGCAATCGCTAAAAGACACATTAATCAAGGCAAAATGCTTGATGAAGCAATTAATTCTTTATTACCAAGTATCTATAAAGAGATTATGGAAGAAGAAAAGATTGAACCATTTGCTCAACCTCATGTTGATGTCACCAAGATCAGCGACACTAATTTAGAAGTTAAATTTGTGATCGTTACCGCTCCTGAAGTGGCTTTAGGTGAATATAAAGGCTTAAAGATTGGCAAAAAAGAAGTCAAAGTTAGCGCTAAAGAAGTCGATGAAGAAATCGAAAAATTATTAAAAGATAATGCTTCCTTAGTCTTAAAAGAAGGTGCAGCGGAACTCGGAGATACATTAGTCTTTGATTTTGCTGGATCAGTTGATGGCAAAGCCTTTGATGGAGGCACTGCTCAAAACTATTCCTTAGAATTAGGTAGTCACCAATTCATTCCAGGATTTGAAGAACAATTAGTTGGTCTTAAAGCTGGCGAACATAAAGATGTTAATGTCACCTTCCCAGAACAATATACTCCAGAATTAGCGGGTAAAGCAGCAGTCTTTGCTTGTGATGTTCACGAAGTGAAAGCAAAGAAATTACCAGAATTAAGTGATGAATTCGTTAAAGAACTCAATAGAGGTGTAGAAACCGTTGAAGCTTTAAAAGAATCCGTTAAAAAGGATATCACCGCTAAAAAAGAACAAGATTCAAAAAGAGAATTCTTAGAAAAACTCTATGAAAAAATCGCTAGTGGTTCTAAAGTCGAAATCCCAGAAGAAATGATCAAAGAACAAGCTGCGAATATGAAAAAAGATATGGAACAAAGAATGGCCCAATCTGGCTTAACTTTAGAACAATATCTCCAATTCACTGGACAAAAGCCAGAAGATTTCGAAGCTCAACTTGATAAAGATGCTAAAAAAGACATTACTAACTATTTCTTATTAGAAGAAGTTGGTAAGAAAGAAAAAATAGAATTAACTGATGCTGATGTGGAATTTGAATATGCCAAATTAGCAGAACAATATAGCATGAAACTTGAAGATGTGAAGAAAGCATTAGAAAAACAAAATGTTCAATTCCGTCACAACTTAAAAATGACAAGAATTGAAGAATTCTTAATCAAAGAAAACGCTTAATTTAAATTTTATTTAAAAGGAGGACTTACATATGGCAAATAGCCCATCCTCATTAACTCTCCCTTTATTAATCACAAAGGGAATGATTCTTTATCCAAAAAATCAAAAACTCATTGATGCTGGAAGAGACTTTTCCATCAACTCAATTAGAGTTAGTAAAGATAAAGCAGACTCATTAATCTTAATCTCTTCTCAAAGAGAAATTGATACTGAAAACCCAACTAGTGAAGATGTATTCCCTATTGGTGTTTTAGCTCGTATTATCTCTGTCTCTGAAAGAGAAAAACGCTTAAGAGCAAGAGTAGAAGTTATTGACCGTGTCTCATTAAGTAATATTGAATTAGATCACGACGATAACTGTTATATTGCTAAAGCAACAATGCTTGATCCTATTCAAATTGATGAGAAAAGTAGTGAAACTATTGTTAACTCTATCAATCATGAATTAGAGAAATATCCTAGTGTAATCTCTAAGCTTCCAAAGAACATCGTTACTCTTTGTAGCGATAAATATTCCGCTTTGGAAGTGTGCTACGCTTTAGCGGGATTCTTTGATGGACCGATTGAGATTAAACAAAAGATGTTGGAAACAAACGACATAGTCGTTTTAGCAGAAAATATCTTAGCCTTTATCTCTGGAGAAAACACCAAAGAACAAATTGAAAGAAATATTTCTGATACTGTAAGAGAATCTACAGAAAAATCTCAAAAAGAATATTTCTTAAGAGAAAAACTCAAGGCTATTAAAAAAGAATTAGGAGAAGATACTTCTAGTAGCAATTCTCCAGATAAGATTTTAGAAAAGCTTGATAAATATCCTTATCCAGAAAATATTAAGGCTAAAGTAAAAGCAGAAATTAAAAAATACGAAATGATGCCTCAAGGATCTTTAGAAGCTGCACTCATTTTGTCATATTTAGACATTTTAATGTCTATCCCATGGTGGCAAAAGACTGAAGATGATGAAGATTTAAAACATGTTGAAGATATTTTAAACGAAGATCATTATGGCTTAGAGAATCCGAAAAAGAGAATCATTGAATATCTCGCTGTTAAGAAATTAACAGGTAATTTAAAGAGCCCTATTTTATGTTTCTTTGGCCCACCAGGAACAGGTAAAACTTCCTTAGGCAAAAGTATTGCGCGTGCGCTAGGTAGAAAATTTGTTAAATGTTCCTTAGGCGGCATATCTGATGAAGCAGAAATTAGAGGACATAGAAGAACCTATGTTGGTTCTATGCCAGGAAGAATTATTCAAGGCATGAGAAAAGCAGGAGTGGCTAATCCAGTATTTTTACTCGACGAAGTCGATAAACTCGCTTCTAGCTATAAAGGAGACCCTGCAAGTGCTCTTTTAGAGGTCTTAGATCCAGAGCAAAACTTCATGTTTAACGATAATTATGTGGAAGAACCATATGATTTAAGTGATGTTTTATTCATTTGCACCGCAAACTATTTAGAAAACATCCCTGGACCACTTAGAGATAGACTTGAATTAATTCAACTTTCTAGTTATACCGAAATTGAAAAGAAACACATTGCTTTTGAACATTTAATCAAGAAGCAAGTTGCTCTTAACGGTTTAAAACCAGAAAATGTTACTTTCACCGATGAAGCAATTAGCTACATCTTACATTACTACACCCGTGAAGCTGGTGTTCGTGATTTAGAAAGAAAGATTGCATCTTGCTTAAGAAAAGTAGCAGTTCAAATTGTCAAAGACCCAAGTATTACTCATATCGATATTGATGAAAAGAAGGTTAGAGAATATTTAGGCGTTGAAGTATTTGACTACTCTAAAAAAGAAAAAGAAAAACAAGTTGGTGTCATTACCGGACTTGCTTATACAGAATATGGAGGAGATATCCTTCCTATTGAAGTTACTTATTTTAAAGGTAAAGGCGGACTAGTTTTAACCGGCAAACTTGGTGACGTCATGAAGGAAAGTGCGACTATCGCTCTTGACTATGTCAAGGCTAATGCCGTTAAGTACAATATTGATCCTCAATTATTCATTGATAATGATATTCATATCCATGTTCCAGAAGGAGCGGTTCCTAAAGATGGACCATCTGCTGGAGTGGCGATGACTTTAGCAATTATTTCCGCTTTAAGTAAATCACCAGTTTCTCCAGATATTGCTTTAACTGGTGAAGTTACTTTAAGAGGCAACGCTTTACCTATTGGTGGGTTAAGAGAAAAATCTTTGGCTGCTTTAAGAAGTGGAATTAAAACCATTATCGTTCCTAAAGAAAATAAAAAGGATGTTGATGAACTTCCAAGCGAAGTTAAAGAGTCACTCAAGATCTTATATATGAAAGATGTTGATGACGCTCATAAAGTAGTGTTTAAGGAATAAGATGATTAATTTCTCAAATACCAGCTTTGTAAAAAGCGCACCAAATTTAGCTAATGCACCTCAAGGAGGATTTCCAGAGGTGCTTTTAGTCGGTCGCTCCAATGTTGGTAAATCATCTTTAATCAATGCTTTATGTAATAAAAAGGCTTTAGCCTATACATCTTCTAAACCAGGACATACCCGTTTACTTAATTACTATAACGTCGATGATAAACTCTATTTAGTGGACGCTCCTGGATACGGCTTTGCTAAAGGCGGATTTGATTTAGATAAGTTATTTGGAGAAATGATGGAAGATTATTTCTCTAAAGCTAGTCGAATTAAACGTGTTTTAGTGTTACTTGATTCTCGTAGAGAATTAAATGAAGATGATGTTGAAATTATTAACTTCTTAGTAAAGAAGAATATCAATTACACCTTAGTGTTTACTAAAGTTGATAAAATCAATCAATCTGAAAAATATCATTTAATTAAATCCTTAAAAGAGATGGGAGTGGATGAAAAAGAAATTATCTTCACTTCAATCTTAAAGCCAAGAACTTTAGAACCGGTGAGAAGTGTTCTTAGTAAATAAATATAGATTATATATAAAAGATTAATATATAATATGTTCGTTCGATGAATTAGAGGAGTAATTAAGACCTCTTCTTATAGAGAGCTAGGGACGGTGGAAGCCTAGTAGAAGAACTTAATGAAGGTCGCTAAGGAGAACTGATTCTAATAATTTAGAAAATGAAGTGCCGATAACAAGTTTATCGGAACTAAGGTGGTACCACGTGAAATGCGTCCTTAGAATAAGGACGTTTTATTTTTAGGAGGTAATTATGTTAGAAAAAAGATATTCCCCAATCGATGTAGAAAAAGGCAAATATGAAACCTGGAAAGAAAAAGGTTATTTTACTGCTGGAGATAAATCTAAAAATCCATTCTCCATGGTTATACCTCCTCCAAATGTTACTGGTAAATTACATTTAGGTCACGCTTGGAATACCACAATTCAAGATATCATTGCTCGATATAAAAAGATGCAAGGCTATGATGTTTTATGGCTTCCAGGAATGGATCATGCTGGCATTGCTACTCAAGCTAAAGTAATGGCTAAACTTGTCTCTATGGGAATTGATGTTACTAAGATTTCTAGAGAAGAATTCTTAAAATACGCTTGGGCGTGGAAAAATGAATACGCCGAAAACATTCATAACCAATGGGCAAAGATGGGGTTGATGCTCGACTATAGTCGAGAAAGATTCACTTTAGATGAAGGACTTAATCTCGCTGTTAGAAAAGTTTTCGTTGATTTATATAATAAAGGACTAATTTATCAAGGAGAAAGAATTATCTCCTGGGATCCAGTCCAACAAACGGCTTTAAGTAATATTGAAGTCATTCACCAAGATGATGAAGGCTATATGTATTATTTCAAATATCATGTCGTGGGTAGTGATGATTATTTAGAAGTAGCGACTACTAGACCAGAAACAATGTTTGGTGATACTTGTGTTTGTGTTAATCCAAACGATGAAAGATATTTAAAATATCATCACTCTAAAGTTATTAATCCTGCTAATGAAGAAATTATTCCAATTATTCCAGATGAATATGTCGATATCGCCTTTGGTACAGGAGCGATGAAATGTACTCCAGCTCATGACCCAAATGACTTTAATATTGGAAAGAAATACGGCTTAGATATGCCAACCATCTTTAATAAAGATGCTTCTATGAATGAAAAATGCGGAAAATACGTCGGCATGGACCGCTTTGAATGTCGAGAAGCCCTTTTAAAAGATATTGAAAGTCGTGGGGACTTTATTAAAAAAGAAAAGATTGTTCACGCGGTAGGTCACTCTCAAAGAAATAACTGCGTTGTCGAACCAATGTTATCTAAACAGTGGTTTGTAAAAATGAAGCCACTAGCAGAAGAAGCCATTAAAAACCAACAAGGTAAAGATCAAGTTAACTTTGTCCCTCAAAGATTTGAAAATACATTCTTACAGTGGATGAATAATATTGAAGATTGGTGTATTTCTCGTCAATTATGGTGGGGTCATAGAATTCCTGCTTATTACCATAAGGTAACTGGTGAGGTGATAGTGAGTGAAAATCCACCAAAAGATATCGAAAATTATGTTCAAGATAATGATGTCTTAGATACATGGTTTTCTAGTGGGTTATGGCCATTTTCAACCTTGGGTTGGCCAGATAAAACCGAAGACTTAGAAAGATATTTCCCAACAAGCTGTCTAGTAACCGCCTACGACATTATTTTCTTCTGGGTTAGTAGAATGATCTTCCAAAGTTTAAATATCACTGAAAGAAAGCCTTTTAGCGATGTTGTTATTCATGGCTTAGTCCGCGATGAATTAGGAAGAAAAATGTCTAAGAGTTTAGGCAACGGAGTGGACCCAATTGATGTCATCGATAAATATGGCGTGGACGCTTTAAGATATTTCTTAACCACAAACTCTACTCCAGGACAAGATATGAGATATATCGAGGAAAAAGTATCTTCTGGAGCGAACTATTTAAATAAGATTTGGAACTCTGCTAGATATGTTTTAAGTGTAGTTCCTGAAGGATTTAAAGAAGTAAAATTATCTAAAGATAATTTATCCGTTTTAGATAAGTGGCTATTAACTAGACTTAATATCACTATTAAAAATGTCACAAGCAACATGGAAAAATATGATTTTAATGCCGCTAGTAGTCATCTATATAACTTTGTTTATGATGATTTCTGTTCTCAATATTTAGAGATGAGCAAAGTGAAGTTATATGGAGATGATGCTTCTAAAAATGTGACAGTTACTGTCTTATTAAAAGCGCTTAGAACTATTATCTTATTAATTTATCCATATACTCCATTTATCGCTGAAGAATTATATCTAAATCTTCCAACTCACTTAGAAAGTGTAATGTTAGAGTCATATCCAAAAGTGGAAAAAGAATTCATCTTTAAAGATGGGTTAGAAGAAATTGAATTATTATTTGAGATGATTAGAGATGTGAGAAACTATAAAATCACTAATCAATTAGCGCCAAACGCTAAACTTGGATTAACTATTTCTTTAAAGATTAATGTAAGTGAAGACTTTAAGACTTTACTTAATAGATTCACATTCTCAGAATTTGAAATTAAAGATGATTTAAGTTCGATTAGTGGAGAATTGTTCTCCTATAACTATGGATCAATGGTTATTAGCTCAGGTGTATCTAAAGAAGAAGCCAAGGAAAAATTAGAAAAAGAAATCGCCTTTGAAAAGAGCGAAATCAAGCGTTCTGAAGGTATGCTAAATAATCCAAACTTCTTAGCTAAGGCTCCTAAAGAGAAAGTGGAAATAGAGAAAGGTAAATTGAAACTCCATCAAGATAATCTCAAGGACTTAGAAGAAAAACTGAAAAAACTTTAATTGATTAGACCTGCAAAGCAGGTCTTTTATTTTGCTAATCAACTTTTTAAATTTTTTTCACAAATTTTCGATTTTTTTCACTCTGTTATATATGAGAGGGGTAGTTAATATCCTCAGCTAAAATCATTTTCGTAACAAGTCCTTCGCTACCCCTCTCAGGAGGTTTATTTATGAAATACGAATTATTAACCGATTCTGAAATGGAACAACAAGTTAGCGGTGAAGCTTTAACTTTAACCGCAGTGATGGCGGTCTTAGCAACTGCAATAATTGCCGTTATCGTTTATAAATTGTTTTTATCTGATAAAGGTAATGCTTCTGTTCCTGGTGGATGGAAGTTTAGTTGGAATTAATGGCGAAATTAAAAACATTACCTAAACTAGATCGGCCAAGAGAAAAAGCACTTCGATACGGTATTTCTTCTTTAAGTGATTCTGAGCTATTAGCGATTCTTTTAAATAGTGGTTATAAAGGAAATAATATCTTAGAAATATCAACTTCTTTATTAAGCAAATATGGGGGAATAGTAGGTTTACTTAATATCCCCATTATGGAATTAAAAAAGAACAAAGGAATTAAAGATGTTGGTGCTTTAAAAATTGCCTTGATTGGGGAATTTTATAAGCGGATCGTCGAGAAGTTTAACATCTCTGATAATGAGATAATTGATGACGAATATTTATATAATAAATATAAGTCTGTGTTTTATCTAGCCACACAAGAGCATTTAATGCTTGTAATTTTAAACAAGAGAAAAAGGATAATTTATGAAACAAACATATATAAAGGGCAGAGCGATTCCATACAAATTGATTTTAAAGATATCTACAAAGAATTGGCGAAATATGATGGTAAAAATTTTTATCTCATCCACAATCATCCAAGTGGAGATTGTTCCCCAAGCGAAGATGATATCCAAACAACATTAGAATTACTTAGTCAATGCCGCAGAATGAAAGTTAAGATGTTAGATCACATTATTATCGGAGATGAAAGTTATTATTCATTTAAAAAAATGAAAAAAATAACGATTTATAGTTGAACTAGGTTTATAACTTATGTTATAGTTACTAACGTTGTCGCCTCACTAGCTACAACCGCATAGAAAAGGTTTATAAAACCTTAGGGTTACCTTCATAGCGAGTCCTTAGTGAAATTTAATAAAAGGAGGGACATTATGTACGCAATTATCGAAACTGGTGGAAAACAAGTTCGTGTAGAAGTCGGCGCTAGAATCTTCGTTGAGAAGTTAGACGCTGAAGTCGGTTCAACTGTCACTTTAGACAAAGTTCTCCTCGTTTGTGACAAAAAAGCAAAAGTCGGAACCCCATATGTCGAAGGTGCTAAAGTTGTCGCCAAAGTCGAGAAACAAGGTAAATCCAAGAAAATCCGTGTTTTCACCTATAAGAATAAGGCTAACGAAAGACGTACTTTAGGTCATCGTCAGCCTTACACATGCTTAGTCATTGAATCAATCAATGCTTAATTGTAACTATGATTAAAATAGTTATCAAACGAGACGAATCTTCTCAAAAGATAACTTCTATTGAGGTTAAAGGACATTCTGGAAAGGATGTTAAAGGAAAAGATCTAGTGTGCGCTGCTATAAGCGCGATAATGACCGGAGGAATGAATGCTCTATCCGATAAGGAATATGACTTCAAACTCGAAAGTGGTCATGCATATATCAAACACTTAGATATTCCAAGCGATTATGATGCAGTTGTTCTTAGAACAATTGAAACACAATTCAAAACCGTAGAAGAAAGTGAAAAAGATTTCGTCCGAGTCGAAAATTTATAAGAAAGGATGAATCACATTATGATGTTTAAATTAGATTTACAACTCTTTGCTTCTAAAAAGGGTGTTGGTTCCACTAAAAACGGCCGTGATTCCGCTGGTCGTAGGTTAGGTGCTAAAGTCGCTGATGGACAATGGTGCCATGCCGGTAGCATTATCTACCGTCAAAGAGGTACAAGAATTTATCCAGGCGAAAATACCAAAAAGGGTAAGGATGATACAATCTTTGCTTTAGTAAGCGGAGTTGTTAAATACGAACGCTTAGGTAAAGATCGTAAGCAAGTCAGAGTTGTTGCTGACAAATAAGCAAAATTAAAATGCATATTAGACCACATTAAATTGTGGTCTTTTATTATTTTTTATAGTAACATATTTTATATATGTTTATCGATCGAGCTGTTATTGAAGTTAGAAGTGGCAAAGGTGGCGACGGAGCCATCGCTTTTAGACGCGAGAAATATGTGCCTAAAGGTGGACCTGCTGGAGGAAATGGAGGAAGAGGCGCTTCCATCATTTTAAAGGCTAACAGCAAGATCAATACTTTATTTAATTTTCGTCACTCCAAATGCTTTATTGGAGAAGATGGTGAAAAAGGTGGAATTAAAAACCAATATGGCAAAAATAGTGAAGATGTCATTATTGAAGTCCCAGTTGGTACGATGGTCTTTGAAGAAAAAGAACATAAGTTCCTTGGCGACCTTTCTCAAGACGGCTTAACTTTAAAAGTCGCTAAAGGGGGGAGAGGCGGAAGAGGTAATACTTGTTTTAAAAGCTCCACTAATAGAGTTCCTCGTATTGCCGAAAACGGCGAACCTGGAATCTAAAAGATTAATTCTTGAATTAAAATTACTTGCTGATGTTGGTTTAGTTGGATTCCCAAGTGTTGGTAAATCCACTTTATTATCTGTTGTGAGTAGTGCGAAACCTGAAATCGCCGATTACCCATTTACCACAATTATTCCTAATTTAGGGGTAGTAAGAGTTAAAGACGGACGTAGCTTTGTTTTAGCGGACCTTCCAGGAATTATTGAAGGTGCCCATCAAGGTAAAGGTTTAGGCTTACAATTTTTAAGACATATTGAAAGATGTAGAATTATCGTTCATGTCATAGACATGTCTGAATCCGGAAGAGACCCGGTTAGTGATTATAAGATTATTCAAAAAGAGCTAAAAGAATACGGCTTTGGTTTAGACAAAAGACCAGTGATAGTTGTAGCCTCTAAAATGGATGAAGAAGGGGCAATAGATAGACTTAAGGAATTTGAAAAGAAGACCAAAGTTAAATGTTTACCAATTTCTGCTTTAACTGAAGAAGGAGTGGAAGAATTACTCTATCGCTGCGCTGATTTACTTGATAAGACTCCAGCCTTCCCATTATTTGATAAAGATGAAGAGGAACTTGAAAACAAAGTCTATACACTTCCAGAAGAAGAAAAAGAATTTGAAATCAAACATCCTACAAATAACACATGGGTTATTACCGGAGATAAAATTATTAAATTTTATAGGATGACTAATATCTCCACAGATGATGGAATGATGAAGTTATTAACTAGATTAAGAAAACTCAAAGTTGATGATAAATTAGAAGAATTAGGAGCAAAAGATGGCGATCTCGTCTATTTAGACGATTTTACATTTGAATATTTTAGATAAATATGAAACTAGAAGAATATTTAAAAGTCATTGAGAAGTTTGTTAGTGATTATCTTAAGGATAGTCATATGAAGCATTATGTTTTAGGTCTTTCTGGCGGAGTTGATTCTTCTTTATGCGCTGCTATTTTAAAAGCCGCAGTTGGTAAAGAAAACTTTACTTGCATTAATATGCCAATAGATTCTAATCCAGCTGATCAAATTGACGCTGCTCAACTTGCTAAAGACTTGGATTTAAATTATCTAGTCATCGATGGCAGTGAATCATTTCATAAAACTGTCGAAGAATTTAAAAAGCAAGGCATTGAACTAGATAGATCCACATTATCTAACTTAAAAGTTAGAATTAGAATGACAATTCTATACGCCTACGCTCAAAAGATGTCAGGCTTAGTTGTGGGAACTGACAATATGGACGAAAGATATACCGGTTACTTCACTAAATATGGTGATGGTGCAGCTGATATATTACCAATTGTTCATCTCACTAAAGGTGAAGTGGTTAAAGCTTGTAAATTATATGGAATTAGAGATTATCTAGCAGAAAGAGTTCCAACCGCTGGATTATTTGAAGGACAAACTGATGAAACAGAAATGGGCGTGAAATACGCTGATTTAGATAAATATTTATTGAACGAAAAAATTGATGAAAAGAGTGTTGAAAGAATCGAACACTTACATCGAATTAGTGAACATAAAAGATTACCTATACCGACTCCAAAGGAGTTTATTAGAGACTAATGAAAAAGGTAGATTTGGTCTTTTTAAGCGGAGTAATTGCATCAGTTATTGCTTTAGCAATAATGTTACTTTTTATACTTATCAATTAAGGAGGTAAAACTATGATTTATTTCTTAAGAGGTGAAATCCATCAAGTGGACGCTGATAGCGTAGTTATCGACGTTAATGATGTCGGCTATCAAGTATTGGTGTCTCATGCTAATAACTACGAAGTTGGTCAAAAAGTACTTCTATATACTTATAACGTAGTTAGAGAAGATGAGAATTATCTAATCGGTTTTTCTGATATTGAAGAAAGAAACGTTTTCCTCTCCTTAATCAAAGTTAAAGGCTTAGGACCGAAAACAGTAATCGGGGCCTTAAGTGCAACTACCCCACAAGATGTGATTAACGCCATTAGTTCCAATAACGTTGCTTTCTTAAAGAAATTACCAGGTTTAGGAGCAAAGGCTGCTGGACAAATCATCTTAGATTTAAAAGGTGAACTAACTGGCTCTAAAGGTAATCCAAAACAATATGAAGAAGTATATGATGCATTAAAGACGTTAGGCTTTAAAGGAGCGGCCATTGACCGTGTCTTAGCCACAATTAATGAACCAAATGCTAGTACTGAAGAAATTTTAAGAATTGCTTTAAGCAGGTTAAGAAAATAATATGAGTAGATTATTAGATGCTAAACCGAATCAAGAAGAATCACTAGATACTTCTTTAAGACCCGTTACTTTAAAAGAGTATGTTGGTCAATCAGACCTCAAGGAAAACCTTAAGGTTTTTATCGGTGCTGCTTTACATAGAAATGAGCCACTTGATCATGTTTTATTATATGGCCCACCAGGCTTAGGTAAGACCACACTCGCCCATGTTATCGCCCATGAAATGAAGACTAATATCAAAGTGGTGACTGGTACTACAATTGAAAAAACTGGCGATCTAGCCGCTATATTATCGGAATTAGAGCCAGGAGATGTTTTATTTATCGATGAAATTCATCGCTTACCTAGAGTGGTTGAAGAATCTTTATATTCCGCGATGGAAGACTTTAGATTCGACATTATTATTAACAAAGACACTGCTAGTAAATCTTTAAGCATTAATCTGCCTCCATTTACTTTAATTGGAGCGACTACTAGAGCTGGTGATTTATCTGCTCCTTTAAGAGCAAGATTTGGCATAGTGGAGAAACTTAATTTCTACTCTGTTGATGAAATCAAAGATATCGTTAAGCGCACTGCACGTGTGTTAAATACCGAGATTGATAAAGAAGCGGAATTAGAGATTGCCAAAAGAAGTCGTGGCACCCCTAGAATTGCCAATCGTTTATTTAAACGTGTTAGAGACTTTGCCAACTATCAACATAAAGATGTGATATCACATTATGACGCGATTAATGCTTTAAATGCATTAAAAGTTGATTCAATTGGCTTAGATGATGTTGATATACGTTACTTAAATACTTTAATTGATAGATTCAGAGGTGGACCAGTAGGGTTAGAAACTCTTGCTAACGCCATCGGAGAAGAAATCATGAATCTAGAAGATGTATATGAACCATATTTATTACAAATCGGATTTATTGATCGTACCCCTAGAGGTAGGGTGGCTAGCGATAAAGCATATAAACACTTAAAAATTACTCATCAAGAATCACTTTTGTGATTACGTATATAGCGCGTACGCAATAAATAATTGAATAATGTGAGTAAATGATGTATTTTATTCACTAGGCGCGTTTGCGCAAGACTGTTGAAATTAACTGGAGGTATCTAGATATGAGAAGATTATGGGCATACATTATTGTAGTCTTCGCTGCTGTTGTTGCAGTTATTGCCTCTTTCCCTGGAGTTGTTAAAGGTTTAGCAAAAGACGGTGAATTTGAAACTCGTCGTGTATTCACTTTCCAACTTACTGAAAGAGATAATGAACTCGACCCAGACGTTACACCAAAAGAACTTACTGATAACAGCGCTAAAGATGTTGCTGATATCATGAAGGCAAGATTAGAAACATATAATGTTTCTTCTTATGATTTAAAAACTGTCGGTAACGACATGATTACTGTTTCTTTTGCTGCAGAAAGCGATAGTAAATATCAACAAATCATTACCTATTTAGGTTTTAGTGGTTCATTTGCTTTAGTTAATAAAAACAACAATTTAGTCGAAGGAAAAGAATTCCTTAATGGTGCAGCCTACACCAAATCATACGCAGTTAACGAATACCCAACAGTCATTATTCCAGTTAAAACAGACGCCACCTCCTATACCGAATTAATTGAAGGATGTGTTTCTAAGCCAGAAGAAGAAACTGAAGGTGAAGGCGATGATGCTACCACTAAAGAAATCGGTAGAATCTATGTTTTATATAACTGGCAAAAAGGTGAAACCTACGATATTTTAACCGAAACTAATCAATTAAGCGCCAAAACATTATTAACAATCAACTTCGAATTAGACGAAGAGAAAACCGGCTTATATTACGATAGTAACAAGAACTCATTCTCTCAAGTTTGTGGCTTCCGTGATGCTAATGGAAACGGCTATGCTGATCCAAGCGAAGTGCGTGAAGCTTATGCTCAAGCCGATTATTATGTGAATTTATTCTCTGCTTCTGCTTATGATTACGAAGTAAAATGTATTAAAGGACTTGCAGATGGCACTAAAGAATATTTAGTTGCTAAGACCGAACAAGTCACTAATCCAGATACTGGAAGATTAGTATGGAACCGTACTTTAACAGCGGTTGTTGCTTTAACTATTATTGTCTCCTTATTACTCGTATTCTTCTATAAAGCAGGTGCTGCTAGCGTTATTGCTACAGCTCTTGTCTCAACTTTTATCACATTATTAATAATGGTGAGAACTGGTCTAGCATATAACTCCTTAGGAGTTGTGGGACTTGTAGTCGTGGCTTTATTATCAATTGTCAGCGGTATCATCTACTTAAATAAACTCAAAGAAGATTCCTATAAAGGCCACACTTTAAAGAAAGCTAACGCTGAAGCAAGTAAGAAAAGTTTATTACCAATTATTGATATCCACGTTGTCGGATTAATTATCGGTGTTATGCTTTATGCATTAGGTGGCACCCCTCTTAGAACTATCTCTGCTGTATTAGCAATTGGTAGCATTATCTCTGGCTTATTCAGTGTTTTTGGCTTAAAAGGTTTAATGTGGTTAATCACTAACGCCACAGTTATGAATGGTCGCTACGATTTACTTGGCATTAATAAAGAAAATGTCCCAGATCATATGGCAGAAGAAAAACAAACATATTATGGTCCATACGCTGATAAAGAATTCTCAAAGAATAAAAAACCGGTTGGATTTGCCGCTATTGGAGTATTTGTCCTTTCTTTAGCGGGTGTTATTACCTTTGCAAGTCTTAGAGGTGGGAACTTATTTAAACAACCTCAATCTCAATCATTAGGTAATGAAATCTACGTGCAAAATAGAATTTTAGTCACTAACGATGAGACTTCTCCATTAACTGATGCTACTTTAGATACCATCTTAGATGACATCTTAATTGCCGAGAAGAGTAACGTCGAAATCGATGAGGCTAAAGAAGAAACTTATGTCACATTAAAAGAATGCGTTAGCGATAAGATTTTATTCACAACTTCTGAAACCCTTGTTGAAGAGAGTTTAACTCATAACTATGTAAATACATATTTCCGTTTGACTTTGTCAAAACAATTATCTGGAGAAGAAGTGGCTCGCGTTAGAGGCGAAACTTCTACCACATTAAATGAAGTTTTAAGTGAATACTTTGATGCAACTGCAACATTTACTACTTCTGTTAGTAACAAGATGCAATTAAAAACAGTTAGCACTGTTATTAATCCTGCATCTCCAAAATGGGATAAAGTCATTTTAGGAACTTATATTGCGGTATTAATTGTCACCGTCTATTTAATGCTTAGATATCGTTTAAGTCGTGGTTTATCCTCGCTTATTTTCCCAGTTGTTAGTAGCTTAATTACCATCGGTATTATGCTTTTACTCAACTTATTCTTAAATATGTCTGCCTCAGTTATTATTGCCGCTCCAATTGTCTGTCTATTTAGCTATTTATATCTCATTCAATTCTATAATCGTGAAAGAGAATTATTACTTGAAGATAAAGTTAAAGATAATTCTAAGGAACATCGTGCTGAAGTTGCTAAACGTGCTTTAGGTATGGCATATGCCCCAATTCTAGTAACTGCGGTTATTGGAATTTACTGCTTAATTAACTTCTTTGGCTTCGCTCCATCAGTGATGTCTATTGCTTATGCTGCTATGTTTATTGGCGCACTTATCGCTTTAGGTTTATCACAAGTTCTTGTGGTGCCAGTTTGTAATTGGTTATTTAACTTATTCTCTAAAGTGAAAATTAACACCAAACCAAGAGAAAGCAAAAAGAACAAAAATAAACCAGTTAAGAAATCCGCAGAACCTGAAGAAGCGATCTTTATTGGTATTAACGATTAATTTAAATTGCTACACTTATGTGTAGCTTTTTTAACTTATATGAATAAATCCTTATTAGAACGACTTTTAGACTATTATCAGATTAGTTATGAGGATTATCTTAAAATCACTAAGAATACCTCGTTACTATCTTTTAGTGATGGTCATCAATTTAACGATATTGATAAGGCTGTTAATTTAGTTAAAGAAGTAATCGCTAATAAAGGAAAAATCGTGATTTACGGTGATTATGATGCAGATGGAATCATGGGAACATCAATCTTAGTGAAGATGTTTCAATATCTTGATGTCGTAGTCGATTATTATATTCCTAATCGCTATATAGACGGGTATGGGCTTAATATGATTCACGCTCAAGAATATATCGATGCTAAATATGATTTAGTGATTACTGTAGATAACGGAATTACCGCTTTTGAACCTATTGATTTACTTCGTAAAAATGGAATTAAGGTTTTGATATTAGATCATCATCAAACTCAAGATACAGTCCCTAACGCTGATGCGGTATGTCACCCAATATATTCCAAATTTGGGGAAGTGAGTTCTAGTGGCGCTTTTACCGCTTTTATGTTCTCAATCTCTTTATTAGGTCGAGTTGATAAATATTTATCGATATTAGCTTCTATTTCTTTAATTAGCGATATGATGCCTTTATTAGAATATAACCGTAATTTATTAAGAAGTGTTTTTGACGTTTATAGACACGGTGAATTTTTAGCGGTTGATTTATTAGGAGATAAAGAAGAATTTAACGAACAATTGATTGGAATGAAAATTGCTCCAAGAATCAATGCAATTGGTCGATTATGTGAAGATACTTCTATTAATGAAATTGTGAAATATTTTGTTACTGATGACAAAGATTTCATTTTGTCCTACTTTTCTCATATTTTAGAGATGAATGACGCTAGAAAAAGTCTATCAAAAGAAGAAATTGATGAAAGCAAAATATCTCCCGAAGATAAAGCGATAGTGTTATTGGGAGATTATAAAGAAGGAATCATTGGTCTTGTTGCCAACTCCATTATGAATAAATATCATTTACCAACAGTGATTTTCACAAAAACTTTAGATGGAAGTCTTAAAGGAAGCGCCAGAGCCCCTGAAGGATTTGGTATTGTAGAAGCCTTTAATGAATTAAGTGATATTTTATTAACTAGCGGTGGTCACGCTATGGCGGGAGGCTGCTCCATTTTAAAAAAAGATTATATAGAATTTGTACGTAGATTTAAAGAAATTGCTAAGAAGAAACCTTTTATAAAGGTTGAACATAAAACTATTGATATTGGAATGAGTGAACTGATTTTAGAAAACTACGAATTAATTCATTCCTTTTCCCCGTTTGGAGAATCTTGGCCAGCTCCATTATTTAAATTGTCTCGTATTAAAGTAAGTTCATTAACTTATTCTAGAGATCATAATCACATTATTACTAGTTTAGGTAATAGATTAAAGATTGTTTATTTTAATTATCCAAAAGAGGATTTAGAGTCCTCTAGTTTTGTGGATTTTATCGGCCAAATTAACAAAAAAGAATATAAAGGCTTTGTCTATTTAGAATTCTTAGTTAAAGAGATGAATCCGAGTAGATAATATTTAAACTACATATTCTCTACTTTATTTTATAAAACATATATAAATGAATCGCCTGAAACGATTCTATTTTTTTATTAAGTAATTTTTATTACTTTATTAAAGCAATAAATAAGACTAAAATAATTTACATGAATAAAAATAGCACAAGCAAAATCAATGGTGGATATCCTCTACATACCTTTGAGCAACTAGAGGAAAAATATAAAGAGTACATCACGGAAACTAGTGACCTTGAGAAAATTAAGGACGCTTATTTATTTGTTTGTGAAAAGCATAAAGGCCAATTTCGAAAAAGTGGTGAACCATATTATCATCACCTTTTAGAAGTGGCTTATATCTTAGCCTCTTTAAGAACAGGACCAGCAACTATTATTTCTGGTTTATTACACGATGTTGTCGAAGACACTGATGTGACAATCGATGAAATTGAAAAACGCTGGGGTGAAGAAGTCGCTAAAATTGTTGATGCTTTAACCAAAATCCAAAGATTAAAACTTTCTAAAATTGAAAGTGAAGATTTTGAGGCGGAAGACCACCGTAAAATCTTTATCGGCATGGCCAAGGACATTCGTGTCATTATCATTAAACTCGCTGATAGATTGCATAATATGCGTACCTTGGATTCTTTGAATCCAGATAGACAAATTGCCTTATCTAAAGAGACAAGCCAAGTTTTTGTTCCTATTGCTCACCGCTTAGGTTTAGATAATATCAAATGTGAACTTGCTGATCTTTGCTTAAAATATCTAGAACCAGAAAGATATAAAGAAATCGTCTCTTTACTTGCTCAAAAAGAGAAAAAGTTAAGAAGATCTTTAGATGTCTTCCAAAAGAAACTTGCGGATATTATTTTTGAACACAATATTCCCTTTGAAATATTCTCGAGAGTGAAATCTATTTCCTCAATTTATGACAAGATATATAAAAAGGGTCATCAATTTGATGAAATTTACGATATTCTCGCTTTAAGAATCATTTGTGAAACAGAAATTCAATGTTATGAGATTTTAGGTTTAATTCACCAAACTTATAAACCAGTGCCAGGCAGATTTAAAGACTATATCGCTATGCCTAAACCAAATATGTATCAATCGTTACATACCACAGTGATTTCTGGTGATGGCAATTTCTATGAAGTTCAAATCAGAACTAAAGAAATGGATGAAGTTGCTGAAAGTGGTGTTGCTGCTCACTGGGCTTATAAAGAGAAATCTGGATATAATCCAAAAGAAGAACAAAAAGAAATTGAAAATAAACTTCACTGGTTTAGAGACTTTGTCTCTATTAGTAATGAGGAACAAGCTGACGCTAGCGAATATATGGACACATTAACGCATGATATTTTCGATGCCAACGTCTATGTATTTACGCCTAATGGCAAAGTTATTGAATTGATGCAAGGATCAACGCCTGTTGATTTTGCCTATCGTATCCATACCAAAGTTGGTGATAGCTGTGTTGGAGCGATTGTTAACGAAGTTATGGTTCCACTTAATACCATTTTAAAAACTGGTGATAAAGTGGAGATTAAAACTAGCAAATCTTCTCCAGGACCAAATGAAGGCTGGTTAGAATTTGTTAAAACAGGATTAGCGAGAAGCCAAATTAAAAAATTCTTAGCGAAGAAAAACGCTGAATTATTAAAAGAAGAGAAGATTGCCAAAGGCAAACAATCCGCGATTGATGCTTTTAAAGACCGCGGAGTAGAAGAAGCGGAAATGATGGAACTACTTTCTAGCGAAAAAGTTCTCAAAGAATTTGAAGTAGAAAGTGTTGATGACTTATTTATCGGAATTTCTAATAGAAAGCCAGTTCCTAGTGCTATCATTAACTTCTTAGATATTAAAAAACCAGTTACTTTACCAACAGGTAGAGCGAGAAATAGAACCGGAGAATCAATTCCAGTATATTGCCGTGGAGCGGATAATATCGCTATTTCCTTAGCAAACTGCTGTACTCCAATTCCAGGAGATAATATTGTTGGTTATGTTACCAAAGGTAAAGGTATTGCGGTGCATAGATCAAATTGTCCAAATATCGCTAATGAGACTCAAAGGCTTATTGATGTTTATTGGAAAGAAGATATCGAATACGCAACCTATCCAGTTGATGTATCCATCGAAGCTAATGATAGAGCAAACTTATTAGTTGATATTATGAACACAATGAGTAGTGCAAAGGTTGTTATTAGTAGCATTCACGCTCAAATTCAAAGACATAACACATCACTAGTGACAGTAACGATGACAATCTATGTCAGTGATGCGAAAAGATTAAATGATATATTTAATATTATATTAAATATTAGAGGCGTCTATGACGTCAAACGAATAATTCATTAAGGAGGACGGTTGAAAGCTTAATGAAATCAATCGCTGAGATATATGCCTATAAAGGTGTAAGACCTCCGGTTCTAGAATATAATTCAGTATTCGTAAGAGGAGTTGGAGAATCTAGCGATGTTGTTAGAAAAGAAATGTATACATTTGCTGATAAAGGTGGACGTGATTTAACTCTTCGTCCAGAATTTACCGCAGGTATCATGCGTTTAGCAATTCAAAATAAGCTTTACGCTACTAATGAACTCCCATTAAAACTTTATTATCTTGGACCAGTCTTTCGATATGAAAGACCTCAATTAGGTAGATATCGTCAATTCAACCAATTTGGTGTCGAATCTATTGGACATAATTCTCCAATGAATGACGTTGAAGTCATTGTTTTAGCTTATACCATCCTCTCATCCTTAGGATTAGAGAATGTGAAAATCAAAATCAACACCTTAGGTGATGAAGCAAGTAGAAATGCATATAGAACTGCTTTAAAAGAATATTTTGCTAAATATATCGACAATATGTGTGTTGATTGTAAGAGCAGATTTGAATTAAATCCTTTAAGGATTTTAGACTGTAAAGTTCCTGAAGATCGTCCAATTATTGATGGGGCTCCTAAAATTGGCGCATATCTTTCTAAAGAAAGTAAAGAAAGATTTGATGCCGTATTAGAAGCTTTAGAAAGTTTACAAATTCCTTATGAAATCGATCAAGGCTTAGTAAGAGGCTTAGATTATTATTCAGAAACAGTCTTTGAGTTCCACTATAAGAGCGCAAAAGGTAATGATTATGGCGCTATTGGAGCAGGAGGACATTATGGTAGCTTAATGAAAGAATTAGGCGGACCAAATTTACCAGGAGTAGGTTTCTCTTTCGGAATTGAAAGAGTGGTTTCTGTATTAAGCGACAATGAATTATTAAATGATGTTGCTTATGAATTAGATGCTTATATTATGCCATTAGATAAATCTTTAGATTTATATGCTCAAGAAGTGGCTGTTATTTTAAGAAATAGTGGCGGTTATAAAGTTGATGTCTGCTTTGACAACGTCAAACTTGGCAATATGTTCAAACGCGCAACGAATAAGCACGCAAAATACGCGGTTATCATCGGCGAAGATGAAGCTAAAGCAGAATCAGTAGTCTTAAAAGATTTAGCTAGCCAAGAACAACAAACTGTAAAAATTGAAAATTTAGTTGATAAACTAGATGAATTATATGAATCGTCATATCCTGAGGAGGAAGATAAGTAATGAAAAGAACTTGTTTTAATACCGAATTAAGTGAAAAGAACGTCGGCCAAGAAGTTACCCTTGTAGGCTGGGTTTCTAAAAGAAGAAACCTTGGTTCTTTGCTTTTTATCGATTTAAGAGATCGTAGCGGAATTATCCAAATAACCGTTAATGAAGGAGTGGAAGTTCCTGATATTCGTAATGAATATATCATCTCTGTTACTGGCAAAGTTTCTCTAAAAGAGAAACCAAACCCAAATTTAAAGACTGGTAAAATTGAAGTTATCGCTTCTAAAGTAGAAGTCATTAACACTGCCAAAACCACACCTTTAATCATCGCTGATGAAACCGATGCTTTAGAAGATACAAGACTAAAATACCGTTATCTCGACTTGCGTCGTCCAGTAATGCAGTCCTATTTAGATATTCGTCACCAAATAAAATTAGCGGTTCATGAATATTTATCTAAAGAACACTTCATAGAAGTGGAAACTCCAATTCTTACCTTATCTACACCTGAAGGCGCTCGTGATTATTTAGTGCCTAGCCGTGTACATCACGGGAAGTTTTATGCTCTTCCTCAATCACCACAAATCTTTAAGCAATTATTAATGATTGGTGGAGTGGAACGCTATTATCAAATAGCGAGATGCTTTAGAGATGAAGACTTAAGAGCAGATAGACAACCAGATTTCACCCAAATTGATATTGAAACTAGTTTCCTTGATCAAGATCAATTCCTCACCATGATGGAAGGTTTAATTAAAGAAATCTTTAAGAAAACTGTTAACTATGATGTGAAATTACCATTAAGAAGACTTCCTTATAAGGAGGCTATGGATAATTATGGTAGTGATAAACCTGATACCAGATTTGATATTAAACTCCAAGACGTTAAAGAAGTATTCGCTAATAGCGAATTTGGTGGTTTTAAAGATGTTGAAGCCATTAAAGCTATTGTCGTTAATGGCGTTGCCTCATTAACTTCTAGAAAAGTTATTGATGAATTAACTTTGGAAGCTAAAAAGTTCGGTTTAGGCGGTTTAAGCGTGATTAAAGTGGAGAATGAGGAATTAACCGGTTCATTTGTAAAATTCCTTTCAGAAGCTGAAAAGAGCGCCTTAAAAGCAAAATTAGGTTTTGTTAATGATGACATCATTATCATCGCCGCTGGCAAATATAATCGTGTCTGCCCATTATTAGGCGCATTAAGACTTAAATATGCTAAACAATTAGGTTTAATCAAACCTAATACATATGATTTATTATGGGTAGTGGACTTCCCGCTTTTTGAAAGAGATGTAGAAAATGGTGCTATCACCTCTACTCACCACCCATTCACTAGACCTAGAGATGAAGATCTTAAATATCTTGATAGTGACCCTACTAAGATTCTAAGCTATGCTTACGATATCGTTATTAATGGTTATGAAGCTGGTGGTGGATCTTTAAGAATCTATGATCAAGAAGTTCAAAAGAAGATTTTCTCAGTTCTTGGATTATCCGATGAAGATATTAAAAGGAAATTCGGCTTCTTCGTGGATGCGTTCCAATATGGAACGCCACCTCATGCTGGCATGGCCTTTGGTTTAGATAGATTAACCATGATTTTAGGTGGCACTGATAACATCAGAGATGTCATTGCCTTCCCTAAGAATCTTGCAGCGGTCTGTCCAATGTCTATGGCCCCAAATGTGGTTGATGAAGCGCAGTTAAAAGAGCTAGGAATCGCGGTTACGGATTTCGAGAAATAGATAAATATATACAAAGTATATACAACTACTAATTTATTACTAATTAAAAACTATTCATAAATAAGGAGAAAAATATGAAAGAAATTGACAAATTATCAGTAGCGACAATCAGAAGTTTGTGCATTGATATGATTAACAAGGCTAATTCTGGTCACCCAGGTATGGCCTTAGGTAGTGCCCCTATAATGTATACATTATTTAGCAAACATTTAGTGGCAGACCCAAAAGATCCTGAATGGATTAACCGTGACCGCTTTGTTTTATCAGCAGGACACGCTTCTAGTTTGCTTTACACAATGCTCCACTTAAGTGGATATGAACTAAGTTTAGATGATTTAAAGCAATTTAGACAAATCGGTTCATTAACTCCAGGACATCCAGAATATCACTGGACCAAAGGAGTAGATGCCACTAGTGGTCCTTTAGGACAGGGTATTGCTCAAGCTGTTGGTATGGCTTTAGCGGAAGCCTCTATTGCCGCTAATTATAATGAAGGTAAAAAAATTATGAACCATTACACATATTGTTTATGTGGTGATGGTTGTTTACAAGAAGGTTTATCTCAAGAAGCCATCTCTTTTGCCGGACACCAAAAACTCAATAAATTAATTTTATTCTATGACGCCAATCAAGTTACACTTGATGGTGCTTTAGATCTTTCATTCTCTGAAAGTGTGAAAAATAGATTCTTAGCCAGTGAATGGGAAGTTTTAGAAGTCAAAGACGGTAATGATGTTGATGCTATTGATGAAGCAATTAAAAAAGCTAAAACCTCCAAAGATAAACCAGTGATGATTATGGTTCATACTGTTATTGGCTATGGAAGTGCTAAACAAGGAACTTCTAAAGTGCACGGCTCACCTTTAGGTGTGGAAGATGGAAAACATGCTAAAGTTGAAGTTTATGGCTTTGATCATGAAGACTTCTACGTTCCTGAAGAAGTAAGAAAACATTTTAAAGAAACATTTGGCGCTCGCGGAACAGAGGCTCACGAAAAATATAAAGAAGAATTCAAAGC
>CADCEE010000017.1 GCA_902800355.1 uncultured Erysipelotrichaceae bacterium
CCCAAGTAATAGGAGAGCCTACTGGTCTAACTGTCGCAGTTAATTTATCAGTAGTTCCTTCTTTCATGGTTAAATTTTCTTTATCTAAAGAAATATAGACATCAGTTGCTGGGTTGATAACTTCAACGGTACAAGTGGCAACTTTAGTACCCACTTTAGCGTTGATATCAGCAAATCCAGTACCAACTGCTTTAACTTTAGCAGTGGTATTATCTTTTGCTTCTACGGTAGCAACTTTTTCATCGCTACTAGAGAATTTCACTGGATTAGTGGATCCAGAAACACTAGCGGTAATCACAAATTCATCATCGAGTAATAATTGTTTGGAGCTTGGAGAAAGAACAAGGGTGATTGGTTGTTCAGCATTACCACCACCAACGATTACAGTACACATCGCACTCTTACCGCCACGGACAGCTAAAATGTTAGCGGTACCTTTAGCTAAGCCAGAAATAGAGGCAGTATTACCTTGAGCAGTTAAGCTAACGATTGAGGAATCGCTATTAGCCCATCTCACTTCCCCAGCATCACTACTAGAGGCATAAAGTACTCTAGATTCTCCTATAGCAATTGATACTTCTTCTTCAGATAGATCGACGTAATCAATTTCGCTACCAGGATTAATTGTTATGGCGTCTCCACTACAAGCGCCTAATGAAAGCATGCTGATTAATAATGGAATTAATAATCTTTTTCGCATAATTTCTTTCTCCTTTTCTCGATGAATTTAATTGTGGACAACTACATCAGTTGTTCTTTTGATATTTTCGTTTGTGGCTGATACATGATTCTCGACCAACATTCCTAATTTATTCACAGAATAATTTTGGCGAGTTTCAGTCTCCACCCCCTCAATTACATCTTTAGCGGTGTAATCAAGGATATAGAGTTCTTTTTCTTGATCGATGGTGATATAACTTTGCATCACTGGAGCGACATTTCTAATTAAGTCTCCGTAATACCAACCTTGCGTGTGGTATTCACCATCAAGATCCACTTTTTTGTAGAAGAATTTTTGAATGAGTTCTCCACACTCCGCTAACGAAGATTCACTTAATTCTCCATTAGTGGATAAGTAGAACTTTTCATCTAATTCCACAAATTCGACTTCTACTTTTGATGTTTGGACATCATTTTCATAATTTGTGGTCACTTCGACATAAGTCGGGTGCTCGCTAGAGAGATAGTTGAATTCCATCTCTACGCGAGTGGTTAACTTCTTTCCATTACTAATTTCATTAACTTCTTTGACATATCCGCCTTTTTTATAAGCGTCCATCGCGTCTTTGATGTTGAACTTAGAGATAAATTCTTTGATATCTTGTCTTAAGTCAGGTTTAGTTTGGCAGCCCGTTAAACAAACAAGAATCACAAATGGAAAGAGAAACTTTTTCATAAAATAGTTAACTATTCAAATTTATAAGAATAGATAGCTTCTAGACCGACTTGATTAATATCGGTCTTTTCAGGGTCATACCCTAAGGTATACATACTTTCTTTGACTAACCATCCGTCTTTATTATATTCAAAGGCGATATTCACTTTTCCGTTTACAACATTGCCATAGCATGGAAGAGGATTATAATCCTTCCAAGGGGCAATATCTGGATTAGTGGTATAGTCTGGATAATATGGATAATTATCAATGGTCACTCTAGTATGTACTTCTTCACCCTTGAAGATCATTCCGCCATCAGCAGTTTTTTGCATAATCATATGCATACTACTTGGATTAGCACTAGCGGCTTGACCAACATAAGAGGTAACTAAATGTTCGAGAATATAATGTGCGCAAGTATTATTCTCGCTATTAGTATATTCTCCAGTAGATTTATTCTTGCTATAAGCAAAGAAGTTCTCTGAATTAATTCTTAAAGGTGCTCTTAACCAATAACTTCTAGAAGCCATCGCGTAAATCACGATGTCAAAATCACTGCTTCTAGGATCAGCGTTCTCGTTAAAGAAGCCTTCGTTATAGCGAGCGTATGGCACAAATGTTGTAGTTGAAGGAGTTTTATCAAATGTCGCTCCATCAACTTCAATCATTTCTCCGTTAAAGTCTAATTTCCCAAATACTTTATAGTATGGATAAACTGTCTCAGTAGAATAATGAGATACAGCTTCCTTAGCAGCGTCAAGACTTAAAGAATCTCCACCACAGCTAGTAAGTAAAAGAGGAATTAATAAGAAGGGAATAAATTTTTTAGCCATTAGTACAACCTAATATTGCGTTCATCTTCGTAAATTTGTGTTTTCTCGACCACTGGAGCGAGATGAATTACGCTTCCTAAAGCAATATCCCTTTCTTGATTGATGTATGCAGTGACTTTCTCACCATAGAGTTCGCCAGCGCATTTATAGAGTTTGACATCACCATAGTTAACAAGGGAAACGACTTTGAATTCTAAAGCGCCTTCTTGTTCGACAAATCCATCATGTGGAACTTCGACACGGAAGACTTTAGTAAACACTCTTTCTCCCATACCTTGAATAATCTTATTGGTAATATCGTCAGATAATAATTGATAGAAATAATCATATTTAAAGAAGAATAATAATTCCGCGCGTCTAAGGGCGTCAGCTTCTTCTTTATCAAAAGCTTTGGTCTTCTTTTCGTATTCTTTAGTGACAGTTTCAAGAGGATAACACTCTTCTTTAAAGAGTCTTTCGTCTTCTTTGATCTTGTCCTTGCTTAAGGCTACAAATTGAGAACAGTGAGCTTTTAAGCCGTTTAATTCGGTTTCCTTATCGAAATCTAAAGCGTTCATTCTTCTTTCCATTTCGCTTTGTTTCATTTGTGGGAAGTTTTCACGGAAGACACTATAAGATAAACGACGGGCTCTACGAGATTCACGGTCCTTATTCTTCATCTTAAATTCTTTATAATCTAAAGCTTCGTCTTCTTTGATCTTTCGATATTGCTCGTTAATCTTAGCCATTTCTTCTTTTCTGATTTGGCTATGTCTAGCTTTAGCTTCTTTTAAGTCTTCTTTATATTTAGCCTTAGCTTCACCTAATTTTTCTTTAAGTTCTGCTTTTTTAGCTTCCATTTCTTGTTCCTTTTGGCTCACCCAAGGATCAATAGCAGCTTGACGGGCTTGAGCGTCTTCTAAAGCCTTAGCCTTTTCTTCTTCGAAGGCTTGACGTTTAGCCGCGTATTCTTCTTGAACTTTAAGGACTTTGTCATTTCTTAATTGTTCAAATTTTGGATTACCAGTGACTTCAGAAACAGTCTTGAAGTTCACGAATGTAGAGTTAATGCAATCTCTATCCGCTAAAGGTTCAGCGACGACTTGTTCTTCTTCATCTCTAAAGGTGGCACGTGAATAGTCGACTGTGAATTTCACAGAGTCGCCTTGTTTCACTTCTTCACCAACTTTTAAGAATAATTTCTTATCGTCAACTTTCACTAAAGCGATATTGGCTTCACGATGTTTTTCCACTAATTCCACTTTTCCTTCTACACTACCAGCTTCACAAACTACAGTAGCGTCTAACGGTAAAGCAATTGTGCCATTAACTAAATAATCAACAGGAATTGATTGAGGTTTAGTGGCGGTTCCAAATAAAGTCATCTTATCGTTTTCAATAGAAACAGGTAAAACGTTTCTTTCTGGAACTTGTGGAATAATTGTGAATTCGCTTTCTGCGTCAAATAAATGGATATGTTCTACATCGATTCTCGCTTTAATGACATCACCAGCAACATGACCCATCTTACTAGGAGCTTTAATAATAACAGCAGTCTTACTTTCTGCTCCTAAGGCTTCGATTTCTTTTAAATCACCATAGATAAGAGTTTCATTACCAAGTTCTTCAAAGTGAGAAATTGTGACATCAACAACGTTATCGCCTTTAGCGACTTCTTCTTCATCTGCGGAAATAGCTTCGCATCTAAAGCCTAAAACGATATCTTTTTCGCCAGTTAAATATTTTCTTTCAGCTTTTAAGACATGGTCATGAGTGAGTTTTAAGGAAGGTTGTTCACAGTCTTGCCAAATAACATCAACATCACTTCCGTTATCTTTAAGTCTAACGTTAAAGAAGTTCATTTGTGGGGTTCCAATAAATCCAGCAACGAACTTATTAACTGGATGATCATATAAGTTTTGAGGAGTGTCAATTTGTTGGACACGTCCTAATTTCATAACCACTACTCTAGTACCAAGAGTCATAGCTTCAACTTGGTCGTGAGTAACGTAAATAAATGTTGTTTTTAATTGTTGATGGAGCTTAGAGATCATACTTCTCATTTGACCTCTTAATTTCGCATCAAGGTTAGATAATGGTTCATCAAGTAACATGACTTTAGGATTACGTAAAATCGCTCTACCTAAGGAGACACGTTGTCTTTGACCACCAGACATCGCTTTTGGTTTTCTATCTAAATATTCTTTTAGACCTAAAACATCAGCGGCCCACATCACTTTTTCATGAATTTCGGTTCTTGGAGTCTTTCTTAAAGTTAGACCAAAGGCCATATTTTCATAAACAGTCATATGTGGATAAAGAGCATAGTTTTGGAAGACCATGGCGATATCTCTATCTTTTGGCTGCATATCGTTAACAAGGGTGTCACCGATATAAAGTTCACCAGTGGAGATTTCTTCTAAGCCTGCGATCATTCTTAAGGTTGTGGATTTACCACATCCAGAAGGACCAACAAAGACGATAAATTCTCCATCTTCAATATTCATATTAAAGTCACTAACAGCCTTATGTCCGTTAGGATAGACTTTGTAAATGTGTTCTAATTTTAAAGAAGCCATATAATCTTCCTCCTATTAACCTTTAACCGCTCCACCAGCGATACCTTCAACGTAATAACGTTGTAACCAGAAGAATAACGCGGTGATCGGAATGGAGACAAGTACTGCACCAGCGCAGAACGCTCCATAATAATCATTAGTGGCCATCGTTGTTAAACCTTGTAAGCCAACAGCAACGGTATATCCGGTTGGTTGAATACCTGCGGATTGAATAATGTATTTACCAAACATGAAGTCACCCCAAGGTCCAGTGAATGACACTAAGATGGTGTAAATAATAATTGGTTTTGAAAGTGGAATAATCACTCTCCAGAAGACAGTGTTCTTTGTTCCACCGTCAATCATCACCGCTTCATCTAGAGATTTAGGAATCGTATCAAAGAATCCTTTTGCGACGTAATAACTCATCGCACTAGAGGCGGTGTAAACCAAAATTAATGAATAAATGGAAGTATTTAATCCTAATAAATCAAGAATGTAATAGATAACTAGCATTCCTAAGAAGCCAGGGAACATACCCAAAATAAGGATTAATTTCATGAGTCCTTGTCTTCCTTTAAATCTTAATCTAGATAACGCGTATGAGGTCATTAAGACTAAAATCGTTTGAAGTAAGGCTGTAAAGAAAGCAATGATTAAAGTATTAAGCCACCAATTCATAAATGGAACTGTTGAATCGGTAAATAGTTTTGCATAGTTACCAAATGTCCAAATATTAGGGAAAATACTCTTTGAGTTATATGCAGGATTTTGAATATCTGCGAATGATTGAAGAATTAAATATAAGAATGGGAATAGCCAAATAACGGAGATAATTGTCAAAACAACATAAGTTGTCACCTTTTGGCTCTTATCCACAAATCTTTTTGAAGCATGAATCTTTGCCATTATTGGAAATCCTCCTCATTCTTAACAGAATTACTACGTCCATAGAAGACCAAGGAGAAGACAGCGATAATAATAAAGACTAATACACCAAGGGCACAGGCCACAGCGTAAGCTTTATCTTGTCCTTCCATAGACATTTTATAAATCCAAGTAATTAACAAGTCAGTTTCACCAACATCGCCATATCCGAGTGAGGCCATACCCATCGATGGAGCACCACGAGATAAGAGATAGACGATATTGAAGTTATTGATGTTTCCAATAAACTGCGACAATAAATATGGTCCGGTAATAAAGAGCATATATGGAAGTGTAATAGCGGTATACATCTTAAATGAAGAGGCTCCGTCAATACGCGCGGACTCATATAGGTCCTCTGGAATATTCATTAAAATACCAGAACAAATAAGCATTGTGTATGGAACACCAACCCAAGTGTTAACAATAATAATGAGAACACGGGATAAAATCTTGTTATCAAATGCGCTTTCCGCGCCACTAATCCAACCCCAGTTACGGAACAAATTAGTAAGTACGCCATTGCCAGCCAGCATTTGGTTAATCAACAGCAATGAGACGAATTGAGGAACAGCGATTGTTAAAATTAAAACTGTTCTCCATAATTTCTTAAGCTTAATGCCTTTCTTATTAATTAATAAAGCGACAATCATACCTAAGAAGTAGTTAGTGAATGTAGCAAGTAACGCCCATAAAAGGGTCCACGCTAAAACTTTAAGGAAGACACTAACTAATCCCGAAGAATTAGAACTGGAGAAGAAACCTCGATAGTTATCAAAACCAACCCAGTCAAAGAGATAGAATTGGGTTCCACTATAGTTTGTAAAACCAGTAATAATCATGAAGATAACTGGAATAACAGTAAATCCTACAAGTCCAACAATTGGAATTGCGAGTAATAATGTGTGATATTTAGAATCTAAGATATCATGGAAGAATTCTGAATCCTTCGCATATTTTCCAACGTAATTATTATCTTGAAGTGATTTGGCGTCTCTAATAGAGAAATACCATAAAACCACAAAGATAAGAATTAAGATGAAGGTCGCGATGGAATATAAAAGGATAGAGAATGAAAGATCTCCACCAGCAATAATAGTAGAAGTACCTTCCTTAACATCATCGATAAAGATACTGCTTTTTGCAGCGAATGAGCCTAAGTTTCCTAATTTTGCTAAATAAGGGAAGCCTGTACTGATCATAAACCAGATAAAGACTGCCTCAAACAAAAGATAGAGAACTCCTCTAATAACTTGATGATGGGTCAGTTGATAAAAGCCCATGACCAAGAAATTAGTCCTCACACCCCATGAACCTTTTTTCCAGGCTTGGATTAAAGTATCAAAAGGAGAAAGGATTTTATGCCACAACTTAAGTAGCTTATTTGGAATACGTTTAAAGAAGTTGACAAAACCAATGCCAATTCCTCTAAAGAAGTTTCCAAAGTTGACAAGGAATCTCTCAAATTTTGTTAATGACAAATATTGAATCGTTGTCATAAATAATTCCTAGTTTATTATCCTTGTCTTAAGGCCTTATCTAAGGTATTTAAGATACCTTCATAAACGCTGTCTGCAGCTCCTGCTGGTACAGCTTTAAGGCTGGTATAAGTCACCATAGATTCACTCCAAAGAGAAGAGGAAACAGCTTTCATTGGAATGACACCGTTATTTTGTGATTGCTCATTTAATGCTTTAATATGTGGCTCAGCATTAATGGCAGAAATGAAATCAGCTTGCATTTTCGCATTTAATAATGTTGGTCTAACACTATATTGCATAAATCTCTTGTGTTGAGCGTATTCAGAACACAAGAATCTAGCAACTTTAAAGGCCTTGTTCATATCATCCTTACTTAATTGTAAGTTGATACCATAGAATTTATATCCTAAGTAACTGCCTAATCTAGCAGTCTTAGCTGAATCAATATATGGAAGAGGGGCAACAGCGTATTCACTACCAAGTGATTTCTTAAAGTTTTCAACTTTAGAACAGTCAGTAATTGTAGCGACTACGAAATCTGAAAGTTTAGGGGCAGAAGCGGCATTTCTAATAGCCTTATGAGTAATAGCATCTCTTAAGTCTTTAGCGGCTTTAACACCGTTAGCACAGTTGAAGTTACTAGTAGCAGTATAGGACTGACCATCAACTTCGACACTATATAAAGGCTCGCCGTTATTATAAGACATCAATGCTGGAGAAATATAGAAACCAGAGCTTAAGTTATAGTCGACTTCATAATCAATTCCTAAGCTCTTAGCATAATCTAATAAAGCAGGAAGAGTTTCTAAGGCTTCTTCATGTCCGGCAAATGTTGATTTGGAGTAGAACATAACTAAACCATTATCAGCAGCGAATGGATAACCAACGACTTTACTTAAGGAAGCAGCTTTTTTCACACTATCGCCCATATTATCAACGATCCACTCGACATCGGCGTTTGGAACATTGGCTAAAGCACCAAATTGAGAAAGAGTCATGGTTTGGTCACTAGCATATGGGAAGACAGCAGGCATACCGGAAGCATCTTGATAGCCGGATGTACCGTTATCCTCTTCAAAGTCCATGATTGTGAATGTCATGCTACTACCAGTAATGGTGTTGAAGTCTTGTAATAATCCTTCCATGAACGTTCTTTGATTCTTTGGAGAACCAATCTTGAGGTTTCCAGTGAAACTAAGAGTTCCTAAATTACCAGTATCATATTCAGAGGTTGGAGAACTACCATCAGTAACGGTCACTTGACAGATTCTTGTAATACCGTTACTACCTTCAACAGACACTGTGGTTGAACCAACAGATTGACCAGTAACAGTCACTGATTTCGCGTCAACTTCTTCAAGAGTGACGATATTGGTATCACCACTTCTAAATGTGACAGTAGTATCAGCTGGATTAACTGAGGTAACAGATAAGACGAATGAGCTATCTACATTAATGGTTTGGCTATTGGCACTTAAGTTGATTTTTGGAGCATCAACTGGTCCAACACCGCTTTCACGAACTGTAACGTTACAGCTAGCGTAACCACCTCCATAGAAAGCAGAAATTTTGGCGACACCTTCTCCGACGCCAAATACATAACCATTATCAACGTAAGCAACAGATTCATTCGAACTAACCCAAACGAGTTCCGAATTGTAACCTTTTGTTACGCTAACGGTGAGTTTTTGTGTGTCTCCAATAGACATTTGGATTTCACTTTTGTCTAATCGCACAGTTGCGGACTTAAACGCAGAAGTCCCACAAGATGTGAACGATAAAGATCCAAATAGTAAAAAACCAATGGCTGGAAACAAAGACCACTTAAAAATTCTTTTTTTCATACATTGTCCCTACTTTTGAAAAAATTCTTTATGCTGAGTGAAACACTCAACACATGTACATATAAATTATATACGCGAAAATAAACAAAAAAAACAATGGTTTTACATTTTTTTAACTTAAGTTAGAATAATTGCATGAATAGACGTACTCGCAAAATCAAAATCTATCGAATTACATCTACCGTTTTACTATTTTTAAGTGTAGGTTTAACAGCGTTTTGCATGTCTCAAGTGATATTAAACAGATCAGGAAATACTGTTCTTAACCTTATTGCATTGTCATTAACCGCTACCTTTGCTATAGCACAAGTAGTATTTATACTAAGAGGCGGAAAAAAAGAAAGCCATTTATTAGATATTGCCTTTAATACAGATATGACAATTAACAAGGTGTTTTTAGTTTTTGTTTTGTTAGGTACAGCCTTAGGATTTGGATTAGATATACTCACTGTTGTTGTCTTATTAACTAGGGTAAATACTGTCTCGGTTTATTGCTCGATGTTCATCATTATGGCAATCGCCACTTATTTACTACTCAACTGCTTTATTTATCTATTATTCTGTTATTTATTCAAGAAAAGAGAACTCACTCTAGAAGACTACGCAAAATAGGTTATAAGTTATAAAAAACTTCCGAAAAATTACGGAAGTTCTTTTTTTATTATTTGACGATTTTGTCGTCTTCTTCTTTTTTTCCAAGTGCCTTATTAATCGATCCCACTATACTATGATATAAAGGAATTGCTAAAAACACTGTCCACATTGGATGCCATAAACTTTTTGACATTGTAGGTATATATTGAGGTAAGAATAAACACACTAAGAAGAATGTGAATAATGAAATAAAGGCCATGTTAACATTATTCGCATTTCTTTTATGAATTGCTCTAATGAATGAGCAAATTATTTCAGGGACAAAGAAGAAAATCCAAGCATAAGCCCACATTCCTAAAAACGCCCCTAAGAAAATATATGTGATTAAAGTAGCACCACTTAATATTCCATCAACTGTATCAAGCCATAAAAGGAATTTATCTTTTGGTTTCTTTTTAATAATATGTCCATCTTTATCTAAACACTCAAAGTGGCTCCCTTTAATCACTACTTTGGAGCCATCATCATCTTCTAAAGTAATAGAGCTATCTTTTTCTTCTTTATTTTCTTCCTTAACTTGTTCTTTAACGATAGTGTCTACATCTTCATCAGTAGAAAGTAATTCGTCTAAAGAAACTCCATATAATTTTGCTAAACAAATTAGATTATCAGTGTCAGGAGAAGCTTCCGCTCTTTCCCATTTACTAACAGCCTGTCTAGATAAGCCTAATTTATCAGCTAACTCTTCTTGGGAATAGCCATTCTTTTTTCTTAATTTAATTAATCTATCAGCGATTTCAATTGTCATAATTCAAATCCTCAACTTTCTGAGTAACAATCTAACATTTTTATTATAGTTGCCTCTACCAACTTTGGTTAGAATTTTGTCAACTATCGGTTGCAAAATGCCATCTAAGCTACAAAAAAAGACTTTTTCAAGTCTCTTTTATTTTGCTCCGCTTCCTTTAAGAACTGCAGGAATAACTCTAAATATTAATCCTAAATCAAACCATATCCCGCGGAGTTTGAAATAGTCTAGTTCTAGTTTTTGTCTTACTCCATCGGCAAAGGCGACGTTACTTCTACCTTTAACTCCCCAATAACCAATTAAGCCAGGTCTAGCAGAAAGCATGATATCTTGTTGCTCTTTAGTGAAATTTGCACTTAATTCACCTTCGGTAATTGGTCTAGGACCAACAAAAGACATTGAACCAAATAAGATATTAAATAATTGAGGTAATTCATCAATTGATGTCTTTCTTAAGAACTTACCAAAAGGAGTAATACGTGGATCATTTTGCACTTTACGTTCTTTATTCCACTGTTTCTTTTGGGCTTTATTTAAATACTTATCAACGTTAGTCTCCGCATCATAATACATCGATCTATATTTATAGACATTTATTACTTTATGATCTTTACCAATACGCTTATCAAAGAAGATTGGATGACCTCTAGTGTAAATGGCATTAATCAAAATGAATAAAATATAAAACGGAGACAAAACTAAAATCGCGATAAAAGAAACAAAAATATCAAAACATCGTTTTACAAAACGATACCACCAATTAGCTTTTTTATATGGCAGGGAATCCGCCATCGCTTCTTTTTTACGACTCATAATGATAAATACATTATAACTTAGTTATTACTTTTATCAAGCAACAAAAAACAACCGATTTTATTCGATTGTTCATTGTAGTTTAGATTATTTACTGTTCTGCTTTCTTATCAGCTTCTTCAAACATTTTTAACAAATCTTCAACGGATAATTTATCTTTTTCTTCTCCAGAGACATCTAATATGATGTGCCCTAAATGGAACATAATTAGACGATCCCCATAAGTTAAAGCGTCTTTCATGTTATGAGTGACCATTAAGGTGGTTATATGATTATCTCTAACTGCTTTATTTGTTAACTCTAAGACTTTTCTTGCGGTCTTAGGATCTAAAGCCGCAGTGTGTTCATCAAGTAACAAAATTTGCTTAGTTAAATCAAATTTAGATATTTCCGATTCATATGCTGCTTTAATTTCTTCAACGCGGGCTTTTCTTTGTTCTTTAGGTAACTTCTTTACTCTTAGTAAAGCATTTTTTCTATTTTCTTTAGCGAGTTCAAACGCTGTTTCAACTTCTACTTTAGCTTTTTCTTTATTGCCTTCGCAGAATCTTACATAGTCTCTTTTAATTACCTTTTCAGAAGGTCTTTGCCTCATCGTTGCCATTAATAGAGTTAAGGCTTGTCTTTGTCCTCCGGACATGACCCCGACTTTTTGATTTAAACGGTCTTCTAAGCCTAGTCCAAAGCGTTTCAATTCTTCGCTAAAGTATTTCTTATGAGAGCTAGAAAATCCCCATTTAATTGGAGAATGAGTTCTTCCTCTAACATAAGCGATCTCTAGGTTTTCTAAAACACTCATTTCAGCAGCGGTCCCTTTCATCGGATCTTGGAAAACTCGACCAAAATAGGCTGCTCTTTTATATTCAGGGATTTTTGATACATCAAATCCGTTTAATAAAACTTTTCCTTTATCAGGAATTAAGGAGCCACTAACGATGTTAAGGGTGGTGGATTTACCACTACCATTGCCACCAATGATGGTGACAAATTCTCCAGGATGTATTTGTAAAGAAACATTGTCTAATGCAATTCTTTCATCTTCAGCAGCACCTGTGAGATTAAAGGATTTTGTGACATGTAAAAGTTCTAACATTCTAGCCTTCCTCCTCTAATCTATTTCTGCGTTCTTTAATTCTCTTTTTGATAATCCCTTTAATAAGAGGTAGACATAAGGCTACAACAATTAAGGAAGCATATAATAAACTCATTAATTCACCAGGTAAACCTAATCTAATAGCAACGTTAATAATTATGTAATACATAATAGCACCTAAGGCCACAGAAATAATCCAATTTTTAAATGAGCGTTTACCAAATATACTTTCACCAATGATAATCGAGGCTAATCCAACTACAAGATATCCTTGAGCAGAAGTGACAGAAGCGTTTTGCATACTTTGAACAAATAGCGCTCCTGCCAAACTTATCAAGGCATTAGAAATACCAACACATATGATTGATGACACATTAGTGTTAATTCCTTGGGCTCTAGCCATGGATTCATTCATACCAGTCGCTCTGATAGCCATGCCGTACTGTGTACCAAAGAAGAAATAAATTCCAATCATCACAACGGCAACAACGCCAAACATTACTAAGATTTTAATCACATCACCCCAGATAGCTGGAACAATGTACATATCTAAATCAACGCTATATTTCCATGGATATAATAATGAGAAAATGGTTTGTTGAGCTCCGCCATAAGTTACGCCAAAATCAACACTTTGTCCAAACGCTTTAGGGTAGCCGTTTTGCATACCGAAAATGATATAAGCAATGGCGGTAGAAGCAGTCATAGTAATAATGCCACTTAAAAGTTTAGGAACTTTTAGTACACGGTTTAAACATCCGGTAATAGTGCCGCATAAAAAACCAATAGCAATTCCAGCTAAAGTGGCAAGCCAAGGATTAATTCCATTATAAATCATGACTCCGCAAATAGCCGCTCCAAGCATAAAACTTCCTTCAGCGGTTAAATCTGCAAAATCAAGTAAACGATAAGTAAGGAAAATACCTAGCGCTAATAAGCAACAAGGTAATCCCATTGTTAATATGTTGAAAATAATATCAACAAATTCCATATTTCAATTATTCAGCCTCTTCCTCAGGGTCTAAATTTTTGCACTTTTCTTGTACTGATTCAGGGATTGTGAAACCTGCACTTTTCGCGTTATTTAAGCTCATAACATATTCTAATTCTTCGATTGGAAGTGAACCAACAGGGATATCTTTAGCTTTCTTTTCGCCTTTAATAACTTGTACTGCCATTTTGCCAGTTAATCTTCCTAAATTTTCATAATCGATAGATAAAGTAACTGCGCCACAGCTTTTAAGCATTCCAGATTCACCACAAACCACCAAGATATTCTTGTTTTCAACAGCTTGGGCAACTGCTCTAGTACCATTAGCAGCAATATTATTATCGGTTGGAATATAAATGGCATCTAATCCTTCAGTATTTGCTAAAGCAGTGATATTTGAAGAAATGTCTGTTGCACCCATACATGTTTGAACAACAGGGGTAATATGTTCTGCATTAAGCTTTTCAATTGCCATATTAGCTTGAATAGCACTGTTATTTTCAGAAGCGGTATAAAATATACCCACTTTATCAACACCAGGAATGCATTCCTGAATTAATTCAATTTGCTCAGCTACTGGGTTCATATCAGTTGTTCCACAAACGAATCCACTGCCATTTTTCATTGACGGAACTAACCCTTCGGCAACTGGATCGGTAACAGCGGTAAAGAATAATGTTGTAGTTTCTGCTTTGCCTTTACCTTCTACAGCAGCCTTTAAAGATTTGGAATTATCTGTTCCAAGACCAAGTAAATAATTACATTGACTTGCAAGGTCTAACGCTTGAACACCAATATCAGATTTGTCTTTTGGAATTCTTTTAATTGCGTTATAGGAAATTCCAGCCTTCGTTAATTCATCTAAAAATCCGTCGGCGGCAATGTCTACCGCTTCAAAGCCTAGAGATAAAATGCCAATTTTGACACTATCACCATCGCTTCCGCAGCCCACTAATGAACCCATTAAAAGTGGAAGCGCGGACAATAAGAAGAGTTTCTTTTTCATAGGATATAAATCCTCCTTCTAAATAAAATCGGTGTTTTCGCACCGACAATTCTTCAGTTCATTTCGGTGCTTGATTAAGTCTTGTAATCAACACACCTACTAGCTAAAAAGCCAAGATCTATTGATTACCTCTTGGATAGAAATAGCTAAAATAGAAATAATACTTACTAAATTTCATATTGTTTCTTCTTTTCTTGGTTAAAAATATATCACTCTTGTTTTCTATCAACAATTATTTTTTTAAAATATATATAAGATGAGTAAGGATATAATAGTCATCGGTGGGGGGATTGCCGGACTTAACGCTGGAATCGAATTACTCCAAAAGGGACATAAAGTAACAATCATAGAAAAGAACGATAACGTCGGAGGATTATGCTCCGGATATGACGTTAATGGTTTTTATATTGATGCCTGTATCCACTGGCTTATGGGCACGCAAAAAGATAACCAAATATATGAAATATGGAAAAATATCGACGCTTTTAATGATGAAGTAAAAATCATTAGATTAGAAAACTTTGTCACTATTGATTATCAAGGAACAATAATTAGAATGGGTCGTGACTTAGAAAAGACTCGCTTAGAGTGGCTAGCTATTGCTCCAGAAGATAAAAGAAACATTAATAAATTCTTCTCAATTGTGAAAGTTTTTGAAAAGCTCATGAAATACGCTCTTAAATGCAAAACCAAAAAAAGCTTTATGGACTTACTTAAAGTTGTTTTTAAATCTCCTTCCATTATTAAGTCAATGACTATGTCTAGAGAAGAATACGCGAAGAGATTTAAAAATCCTGCTCTTAGATTTGCTATCACTAATATGATGACAGGCTATAACAACATGTTCTTCTTGTTTGATGTATATAGTCTATTCTCTCAAGGCAACGCCGACATTCCTTCTGGAGGCGCGAAATATATGATTGAAAGAATTATAAATCGCTTCTTGTCTTTAGGAGGAAAACTCTATTTAAACGAAGAAGTAATAGGCTTTGAGAAAGAAAAAAACGTCATTTTTGCCGTAAAAACTAGTAAAAATCATACATTTTATCCAGATGTAGTTATCTCTACTAGTGATCCTAGATATATCCTTAAAAATATATTAAATAATCAATACAAAATTAATAAGCTAGTTAAAGCGGATAAACGCATTAACAAGAACCCTATCTCATCTTGTTTTGATGTTTATGTCACTATTGAAGGAGATGTCTCTTCAATTAATGGACCTACTTTAATTAATATAGACCCAGTTCAAGTAGGGGCCAACTTAGTAGACTACTTGTTAATTAGGCCATATAACTTTGACCCAGACTATTTTGTTAAAGATAATAAAACTGTAGTCTCTTTGTTTGTCGATCAAAATCATCTGGATTATCACTACTATAAGTTATTAGATAAAAAGGCATTAGAAGTGGCGGAGCAAAACATAGTAGATGAATTAATCAAAGCCTTAATAAATAAATATCCAGAATTCAAAGGAAGAGTGAATTATCTCACCCACTTTGGTCCAATCGAATTAGAAAAAAGAACCAATACTTCTTATGGAGCCTTACAAGCCTATTCATTAACCGATTTAAAGAGTTTCTATTTCACTGAAGGAAGAGTCAA
>CADCEE010000018.1 GCA_902800355.1 uncultured Erysipelotrichaceae bacterium
TTATTACTACCCTTTACCATATGAGACAATTTTCTTTGCTCTTTTGCGAGTTTAGTTAAAGACGATTCATAATACTTAGG
This sequence comes from uncultured Erysipelotrichaceae bacterium, assembly GCA_902800355.1. Lineage (GTDB taxonomy): Bacteria > Bacillota_I > Bacilli_A > RFN20 > CAG-826 > UBA2450. The sequence continues at coordinate 81 of CADCEE010000018.1, forward strand.
CATATTAGACTTAGTTTTATAGTCACTAACAAATAGATTTGCTAAAGAAAAGTCTAATCCGATGGAATTAGCTAAATCTAGAATATTTTTACTATGTTTTTGATAATCTCGATATTCTTCTTCCCCAATTAAAGAAACATAATAATATTTCCCAATTCGAGAGACCGCTACCATCGAATAGATAAATGATTCTGGTAACTTACGATGATAAACAAACTTTACTCTACCGATTTTAGGAATTTGGATCTCATTACCTATAATGCGGATAGAGTTGTTGATATTCATCGTAATATAACCATAATCATTCTTTTTCTTTTTAAATACTGGGAAGTCACTATTGTGTCTAAAGAAGTTTATATAAGCTTCATATAAGTGAATAACACTTTGCTGTAAGGCGATAGAATCTACTTCTTTTAGATATGGATATTTACTTTTATATTCAGGAAGTAACTTAATGAGTTCATATTTATTAATTTTGTAGTTATGATCTTTTTCATATTCTTTTTTAGTAATAGAAAGAAACTCATTATATACCTGTCTAGAACAACCTAAAGTTTTCTCAATTAAATCTTTTTGATAGTCGCTAGGATATAAACGAAAACGATAGGTTCTTTTTATAAGCTTCATATACATTAAATATCGTAGTTAGATATCAATTTATTGATATCTTTCTTACATATTTATTATATCAGAATCTCACCTATATTAATAGCAATATCTATAGTTTTTTTGTGGTATTTTTTGTCAAATTCATCCCCCACCTATAGAGGTATCCATCAACTGGGTCGTTGTGGGGGTCTTCTTTGACGTTACGATAAATGAAGAAAATGTACGTAATTATGTACAATTGTACTTGATTATGTACTTTTTTTCTTTTAAAACAAAAGCGGAGGAAAAGTTATGTCAATTACTAATATTTCTGTCTTAAGAAAAAATCTCTTTAACACTTTTGATAATGTTATTGATTATAACGATTCTGTTACTGTAAGTACTAAAAAAGGTAATGCAGTAATAATCTCTGAAGCTGAATACAAAGCAATGCTTGAAACTCTTTATCTTTCTTCTCAAAAAGGATTAGTTGAAAAAATTAAAGAAGGCGAAAAAGAAGATATTTCTTCTATGTCTTCCTATAATCCAAATGAAGAATGGTAGTTATGTGGACAATTAAATTCACTAATAACGCAGAAAAAGATAAAAAATTACTCAAGAGTGCTGGTCTAGAAGAAAAAGTCAAAAAACTTTTAAATCTAATTTCGAAAAACCCATTTCAAAATCCTCCATCTTATGAGAAATTGGTTGGCGATTTGGACGGGTATTATTTTAGGCGTATAAATCTTCAACATAGACTTGTTTATAAAGTGTACAAAGAGATTAACGTAGTTGTGGTTCACTCAATGTGGTCACATTACGGAGACAACTAGAAAAGATCGGATTCACACCGATCTTTTTCTATTATAGAATGAATTATTCTAATTCAAACGCCCCGGTGTATAACTTGTAATATACACCTTTTTGTTTGATTAAATCATCATGGCTACCACGTTCAATGATCTTGCCGTGGTCTAAAACCATAATGGCGTCAGAATTTTGAACTGTGGATAATCTATGAGCGATTACAAAGACGGTTCTACCTTCCATTAATTGATCCATACCTTTTTGGACAATCTTTTCGGTTCTAGTATCAATAGAAGAAGTAGCTTCATCTAAAATCATCACAGGTGCATCAGCGACTGCTGCTCTAGCAATAGAAAGTAATTGTCTTTGACCTTGAGATAAGTTTGCCCCATCTCCCGTTAGCATTGTGTTATATCCATCTGGTAAACGCATAATAAAATCGTGTGCGTTAGCGATCTTTGCCGCTTTGATACATTCTTCATCACTTGCCTCAAGTCGGCCATAGCGGATATTTTCCATTACTGTACCAGTAAATAAGTTAGTGTCTTGTAAAACAATGCCTAAAGACTTTCTTAAATCAGCCTTTTTAATCTTATTGATATTAATTCCGTCATATCGGACTTTTCCATCCGCTAAATCGTAGAATCGATTAATTAAGTTAGTAATCGTGGTTTTTCCTGCTCCAGTAGCGCCCACTAAAGCGATTTGTTGACCTGGATGAGCATAAATATTAATTTCTTGTAAAACAAGCTTCTTGCCGTCATAAGAGAAATCAACGTTATCAAGTAAGATATCACCTTTAAGTTCGCGATACTCTAATTGACCGTCTTTATGACGATATTTCCAAGCATAGTCATGGGTGTGTTCACTAGTTTCTTCAAAGGTGCCATCTTCGTGTCTAATAATGTTGCATAAATAGACATAGCCTTCGTCTTTTTCTTTCTCTTCTTCCATGAGTTCTAAACATCTAGAGGCTCCCGCCATACCCATAACAATGAAGGTAACTTGTTGAGAGAATTGGTTAACGTTATTAGCGAACATTCTGCTTTGCATTAAGAATAAGGCAATCATACCAGCGAATAATGCAACACCTTGTTCTCCTTCAAATTTCACCCAGCCGGAAAGAGATAAATTGCTCCAACCAAAGACAAAGATAAAGGCACCCATTAATCCACATAAGATATATAAGAAGTTACCGATATTAGCCATGATTGGCATCATGATATTACCGTGAATATTAGCTTGAGTGGAGTTAAATCTAAATTTTTCGTTAAGTTCTTTAAATTCTTCAACGCTCTTTTCTTCATGGCAAAATACTTTAATAACTTTAAGTCCATTAATTGATTCTTCAATCATGCCTTCAACTTTTGCTAATGAGGCTTGTTGTTTAATAAAGTATTTAGAGGCATTACCTCCAATAATCTTTACGACAAATAGCATGATAATAAAGCCACCTATGATGACTAAAGTCATCCAGACTGAGGCTGTTAACATTGTGACAAAGACAAAGATAGTGGTTAAACCAGTTTGAATTAAACTCGGTAAAGCTTGAGAAATAAATTGTCTAATGGTATCGATGTCATTGGTATATAAAGACATAATCGCTCCATGAGCGTGAGTGTCAAAATATTTAATTGGTAAATCTTCCATATGAGAGAACATCTTTTTACGATAGTAATTCATAAATTTTTGAGTCACTATCGCCATTGTTCTATTCCATGTCCATGCTGCTAAAATACCAACGATATAAATACATCCTAAAATAATTATCAAATAAGAGACATTGGTGGTGACGTTAAATCCAAAAATAGTACGTACTGGATAAGTATCTACGAATGGATTTAAGCCATACATTCCGGCAGCAGTTAAAGCGGTGGTACATAACGCCACAAATATGGAGCTACATAAATTACCAATAACGTTAAAGATTAAACAAATTAAAGAAATAATTAATTGAGCAGGATAGAGTTTGAAAAGCATCTTTAAAAGATTCTTCATAGTGCCTTTTTTCGCTCTTCCTCTTTCTCTCATACGAACAGGTGGCATTACTCATCACCCCCTACTCTATTTTGGGTGTAATAGACTTCTTGATAGATTTGGTTGTTCTTTAATAATTCTTCATGAGTTCCAACAGCGTTAACTCTGCCATTATCCATGATGATGATTTGATCAGCATCTTCTATAGAAGATATTCTTTGAGCGATGACAATCTTAGTCATTTCTGGAAGATCTTCTTTTAAGCCTTTTCTAATTAATCTATCAGTTTTAGTGTCAACCGCTGAAGTTGAGTCATCTAAAATCATTATTTTTGGTTGTTTTAAAATTGCTCTAGCGATACATAGTCTTTGTTTTTGACCACCAGAGAAATTCGCTCCGCCTTGTTCCACTCGAGATTTAAGTCCTTCAGGTTTAGCATTAACTATTTCTAAAGCCTGAGCAATTTTACAGGCATTAAGCATTTCTTCTTCTGTTGCGTTTAAATTACCCCATTTAAGGTTACTTTCGATTGTGCCACTGAATAAAACATTCTTTTGTAAAACGACTGCGACATTATTTCTTAATGTCTCGAGGTCATAATCTCTAACATCGTGACCAGCAACTTTAACAGAGCCTTCAGTAGCGTCATATAATCTAGAAATTAAGTTAACTACAGATGTTTTACCACTACCAGTGGAACCTAAGATACCAACAAATTGACCAGATTTAATGTTTAAGTTGATATCACTTAATGCTTGTCTATCGCTATCTTTACGATATTTGAAATTAACTTTATCAAAGATTACTTCGCCGTTATTTACATCCATAATAGGTTCATTACCATTTTCAATTGTCGGTTCTTCATCTAACACTTCAGAAATACGTTTGATGGATTCTATAGACATTGCAATCATAACCATAATCATAGAAATCATCATTAAGGACATTAAGATTTGAATACCGTAAGTAATTAAAGCTGATAATTGACCTAAAGAAAGCGCGCCACCAACAAAGTCTCCACCTTTTTCAGTCCATTCAAAGTGGCCAGTTTTATAAATCAAATAAGAGCCAAGGCCAATAATTAAGATGTTGCTTAAATGAATTGATGTATTCATCAATGGGTTATTTAAAGCAACAATCTTTTCCGCTTTAATAAAGTCAGTGGTAATGGCATCACTCGCATTAGCGAATTTAGTTTTTTCATAATCTTCTCTAACATATGATTTAACCACTCTAATGCCAGAGACATTTTCTTGAACAGATTGATTAAGATTGTCATATCGCTTAAAGATTTGCATAAAGATTCTCATTGCATGCCTAATGATTAAGAATAAACCAAAGGCCACAATTGGGACCAATCCTACAAAGATAAAGCCCATTAATCCTCCGCCAACAAATGTCATAACTGCAGAGAAAATAAGCATTAAAGGGGCTCTAACAACAATTCTGATCATCATTTGGAAGGCCATTTGGACATTATTGATGTCCGTAGTCATTCTGGTGACTAAACTAGAGGTAGAGAATTTATCAATATTCTCAAAAGAGAAACTGTTTAATTTTTTATATAAATCTTCACGAAGATTACATGCTAAACCAACTGAAGCTTTTGAGGCAGTTCTACCTCCAAACCATCCGCATAATAGAGATAATATCGCCATTACTAATAAAATTAATGCTATATAAAATATTGGGAAAGTTACTTTATCAGTTGTATGGAAAAAACCTTCTGGGGAAGTTAATAATTTAATTTCATCTACAAAGATGCCCATGATAAATGGCATTGCACATTCTAAAGCTGCTTCTCCTACCATAAAAATAGGAGTAAGGATAGCGTACTTTTTATATTCTCTTACGCTTTCTAAAATTTTTTTAAACTTTTTAAACATTTTATAAAACCATGTCCATTATAATGCTTACATTCGGACTTATAAACTTTTTATATCCTAATTTCATTCGGATATACGCCATACCCTTCATGATATAAATTATCATTGCAGTGAGTTCTCTACTATCTTTAGAAGTAGAAAAATCACCTTCTTGTTGTCCTTTTTCTACAATTCCATTAAACCATTGGAAGATTTTATCGTTCTTTTCTTTAGACACTCTTACGGATTTAGTGCCTTCAACAACACTGAGTTCTACACTGATTAATAAATTAACTGCCCAACAGTATTTATCATCAGTGGATTTAAGTTCTTTAATAAACACGTTAAAGATATCTCGCAACATATATTTTGCTTTTTGATTTAAATCTGCACTAAAAATTCTTTCTTTCACAAGTGGGAAAGCCACTTCGTTAATCAAGTGATAGTACAAATTATATTTATCTTTATAGTAATGATATAGAAGTCCGTGTGAACATCCCGCAACTTTAGCGATTTCATCTAAAGTAGTCGCGTCATATCCTTTATTTGCAAATAAATATAAAGATGCCAACAAGATTTTACTGATTCTCTCGTTTCTAATAATTTTGTTTTGTTCGATTGTTCTTGGCATATGTTTTTTTAATTGACTAGTTTGTCAGTGGAAGTATTATATTATCAAAAAAAATTATTTGTAAGCATTTTCTTTAAATATTTATAAAATACTTAAAACTAAACAAAAACTCGGAATAAGATTATAATATTCACATGAAAAATTTTGTATTTATCTCTCCAAACTTTCCAGAAACTTATTATCGATTCTGTGTGGGACTAAAAAAAGCTGGTTTTAGAGTACTAGGTGTGGGTGATCAACCATATGATGAACTAAACCCTGCTTTAAAAGAAGCTTTGACCGAATATTATAAAGTTTCAAACTTAGATAATTTTGATGAAGAAAAAGAAGCAGTAGGTTATTTTGAAAGAAAATACGGCCACATCGATTATTTAGAAAGTAACAATGAATATTGGCTAAGAAAAGATTCAATTTTAAGAGATCTATTTTTTATTGATACGGGTTTACATTCTGCTGAACTAGATGATTATCAAAGAAAATCTTTTATGAAAAAACATTTCCAAGAAGCAGGTGTTAAAGTTGCGCCTTATATTCTTGTAAATGATATTGATTCTTTAAAAGAATTCGCTGATAAATATGGCTACCCTTTATTTGTAAAACCTGACATTGGTGTTGGCGCTGAAGAGAGTTATAAACTCAAAAATTTTGATGAATTAGAGGCTTTTTACCAGAAAAAAGACCCAAAATGTCAATTTATTTGCGAAACTTTTGTTACTGGAGATATAGTTACATTCGATGGCTTAGCGGATAGTGATAGTAACGCGGTTTATTTCACTTCATTAGAATGTCCTCCTTCTATTAGTGACATCTTAATTGAAGGTGGAGATATGTTTTATTACTGTAATCCATTTTTAGATAAAAAGTTTGCTGAACTTGGTAAAGCCACAATCAAAGCGTTCAAGTTAAAAAAGAGATTTTTCCATATTGAATATTTTAGAGTAACAAAGGCTAGGAAGGGCTTATTTAAAGTAGGAGATATCGTAGGATTAGAAATCAACGTACGTTCCCCAGGAGGTTATTCTCCTGATATGCATAACTTCGCTAATTCAATTGATTGTTATGAGCTTTATGGACAAGTTATGGCGGATAATCATCCTGAAGTTAAAATGGAACCAAAGTTTTATTTACCAACTGGCGCAAGAAGAGATAATGTTGAATACTTCTATTCTGATGAAGATGTATTAAGAACTTTTAAAAATAATATTTGTAACCATGGGCGATACCCTAAAGTCCTCTCTGGAGTTATGGGCGATCGTTTCTTTATGGCTAAATTTAACTCTGTTGACGAAGTTAAGACATTCCGTGAATATGTAAATCGTCGAGTGGGATATACTTCTACTAATTCTAGTAGTGGTAATAAATTTAATAAAGTCGCAGATGACGGCAATATTTGTGATAATCACATCGATGGAGCTTAAAAATGCTAAAATTTGATCCAGTTGGATGGAGCGAGACTTATAAAGAAGAAAAAAATAATCTTCAATATTACTTGAAGAGTTTTAAAGTTGCGATTACTCATATTGGGGCTACCGCCTATAAAAACGGACGAAGCAATCGTAATGTTGATTTATTAGTTACTGTTGATAGTTTATCTGATTTATCAGCAGTGGTAGTTCGTTTACAATCTAAAGGTTATAAATTGATTAATTATGAAGAAGGACATGAAGTATCTACTCTTGTGGGTCCTAAAAAAGTTTTGGGCTATGGAGTTACTATTAAAGTAATGCTATATGCTTCTGAAACTTTTAACAAATATAACGCTTTTATTACATTAGTAAAAGAGCACGAACATTTAATTAGACAATATAACGATTATCGATTTGAACTTACTCGTAAATATAGAAGCGACTATAATACGTATCGCAAATTAAAGATTGATTATATCAATCTATTGCTAGAAGAACATTTCAAATTTGAATAGAATTAAAAATGCCACTCGCTAAATTGAGTGGCATTTAATTTGATTGACTTTATTGTTGTTTAACTGCGTTTTCTTGAATTACTTTGTCTTTTAAGTATTCAGGTAGTTCTTCGTAAGCAACAAATTCTCTATTGAAGAAGCCGCTTGCCTGAGTTAAAGATTTAAGTTGAGTGACATAGTCAATAATCTCAGCTTCTGGAACAAGGGCTTCAATCTCTTGATAGCCATGTTCTTTTTCTTCAATATTTTGAATTCTTGCTCTTCTGGTATTTAAATCAGAAAGAATGTTACCAGTATATTTAGATTCAACATTGACTTTAATTCTAATAATTGGTTCTAAAATAATTGGTCTACATTTCATGTAAGCGTCTTTAAAGGCTAAGATACCCGCCATTTTAAAGGCTTGTTCGTTAGAATCAACTGGGTGATATTTACCATCTACTAATACGCCTTTAACACCAATTACAGGGAATCCAGCAAGTAAGCCACTTTGTAAAGCTTCAAAGAATCCTTTTTCAACAGCAGGGAAGTAGTTCTTTGGAACCGATCCACCAAAAATCTCTTCGGCAAAGACATTTTCTTCGGCTGGTTCAAATCTCATTTTAACCACACCATAGAATCCGCTACCACCAGATTGTTTGACGTAACGTCCATCACCTTCAGCAGTACCTTTTATAGATTCTCTATAAATAATCTTCATCTTTTCGGTGGTGAGATCAATTTTATAAACACCTTTTAATTTTTCTAAAGCGTAAGCGATATGAGAATCACTTAAGCCACCTAGTAATAATTGTTTGGTTTCATTATTACGTTTAACTTCTAAAGCAGGATCTTCTAGTTGCATCTTAGCAAGGGCTGGTCCTAATTTAGATTCATCGTTTTTATTAGCTAAAACAATAGCCTTAAAAATAACGGCGGTTGGATATTTAACTGGCTTATAGATGGTGACTGATTTAGGAGAAGATAAAGTATCTCCAGAAGAAACTTTTTCTAATCTAGTAACCGCTCCGATATCGCCAGCGATAATCTCATTAACAGAATCGAGTTTTTTACCAGTCATTTGATATAGCATACTTACTCTCTGAGTAGAGCCATTAACATAGACTTCATCTCCCACTTTAAGTACACCAGAACAGACCTTCAATAAATTAATAGTTCCAGCGTATGGATCGACTACTGTTTTAAAGACATAAGCTGAGAATGGTTGATTAACGTCTGTTGGAACAACTTTGTCATTACCAGCTTCGTCATGAGCCTCAAGAGGTTTAAGGTCGTTAGGATTTGGCAAGTAGTTAATAAACATTTTTAATAATGTTTGTACACCAATATTTTTAGTGGCGCTACCAACAATAAGAGGAGTGAGTTCACCTTTAAGAACACCTACTCTTAAAGCTTCTCTAATTTCTTCCATGGAGAATTCTTCTCCATTAAAGAATTTTTCTAATAATTCATCGTTTGTTTTGGCAACTTCTTCCACAATTGTATTATGGAGTTCTAAGATTTTCGCTCTCTTATCTGGATAAATTTCTGCATCAACGCATTCTTTTCCGTTATAAATATGAGCTTTAAGGTCAACTGCATTAGCAAAGCCATCAAAAGCTTTATCGTGACCAAGTGGGTAACAGAAGGAAATAACTTCTTTACCTAATTTTTCTCTAATTTCTTCTAATACTAATACGAATTCGACATCTTCTTTGTCCATTTTGTTTACAAAGATAAATGTTGGAACACCTTTTTTCTTTAATTGATTAAAGTGTTTAATGGTGCCAACTTGTACACCTACCGAGGCATCGACAACTAAGACTGCACCTTTAACCACACCAGTAACTCCGATAGTTTCAGAAATGAAATCATCGTTACCTGGAATATCAATTAAATTAATTTTATAACCATCATATTCCAAAGGAATAACAGCGGTTTGAATTGATCCACCTCTTTTTTGTTCATCAGGGGTGTAATCAGATAATGTGTTTTTCTTTTCAACTTCACCTTTAGCAGGAATGAGCTTAGCAACATAGGCCAAGGATTCAACTAAGGAAGTTTTACCACTTCCTTGGTGACCAAGAATAACAACGTTACGGATATTTTCAGTTTTCATAAATTGATATCTCCTATTAATTAAAGACTAACGACTTTGTTGCCTTCTTTTTTATAGACATCAATATATAGTTTTCCATTACTTGGATTAGAGGAAACCTCGTAAATTCTACCTTCGGTATTTCTAGCAACGACGAATAATCCTTTGATATATCCCATGACATATGACATGAAAACGATTTCGATCTCTTCGTGAGTAACATCACGGCCATAGACGTCTTTCTCTAATTTTGCGATTTCGTCTTTTGCAAGTGTTCTAAATTCATTTGTGTTTCTCATAAAATACCTCCATTACAAAATCGATGTATCCATCGACTTTACAAACTAACAAACGTTTCGATGTATTAATTTTATACCAGATTGGCTCCTTAATAAATAATATTTATATAGTTATTTTCTTTTTTGTTTGATTGCATCCTAAACATTGACAATTCGCTCGCGATGGTTTACTTTAGTGATGTGGTTTGTCCCCTAATCCTTACGGGTTGGGGATTTTATTATGCTGTCGAGCAGACATAATAGAAACAAAATGATTATACAAAAGAAAAAACAACATGTTTTAATGAGTCGTCATTGTCAAATAACAAAAAAGTTTTGAGACTGCTACATTATTACATTGTAATAAAAAAGTTTGATAAAAAGTGTTATTCACATATAATTATTTAGGTATGAATGGAATCATTATTACTAATCAAGAAATAGGACATAACGTCTATAAAATCAAAAGATATAAGGAAGAATTTTCTAAATTAGATATCTCCTTAGATGTTTTTGTTAATGACGGAACCTTAGCGATGATTAAAGATAATGAATTATCCATAAATTTACCTAAGTGTGACTTTATTATTTATTTAGATAAGGATATCTATTTAGCTAGAATCTTAGAAAAAGCTGGATATCGTTTATTTAATAAAGCGGACTTTATCAAATTATGTGACGATAAGGCTCTTACTAATATTGCATGTGCCTCTAGAGGCATTAAAATGCCAGATACAATTACTGGTCCGTTATTTTATTCACAAGAATTAAAGGAAGAGAATCTTAAATTCTTAGATGATGTGATTGCTAAACTTGGATTGCCTCTAATTTTAAAAAGAGTGTATGGCTCATTAGGTTTAGGAGTTTATTTAATTAGATCTAAGCAAGAACTAATTGAAGCTTATAAAGAGCATTGTCGCGCTCCATTATTATTTCAAAAATATGTTGGTAGTTCATATGGAGTATCCGCAAGAGTAATTATTATTGATAAAAAAGTTGTTGGTGGCTTTATTAGGTATAATAAAACTGACTTTAGAAGTAACTTTGGAGACAATGCCTCTTCTAGACCTTTAACAGAAGGAGATAAGTGTTTTGAATTAGCGAATTATATCGCTAAAGAGTTAGATATTGAATACGCTGGAATAGATTTTATGTTCCTTGAAAGCGGAGAACCTATCTTATGTGAGATTAATTCAAATGCTTTCTTTGAAGAGTTTGAAAAAGTCACTGGCATCAATGTGGCTAAAGAATATGCTTTAATGATTAAAAGAAAGATTTATGAATAAGAATAAAAAGAGATTTGAACATCGATCTAAAGACTATAAAGATTTAAGAGAGTACCCAGTTAATAAAAACTGTGAGCTTTTAGAATTTTTATTTGAGACTTTAAAAGGACAATCTAGAAATTCCGTTAAATCTATATTAACTAATCATCGAGTGTCAGTGGACGGTGCTCCTATCACACAATATAATTTCAAACTAACCAAGGGAGATGTTGTGATTATTTCTAAAACTCCTATCCATAAAAAGACAAGAAGTAACTTACCAATCATCTTTGAAAATGAAGAAATAATTGTCATCAACAAACCTAGCGGATTACTATCAATTGCAAGCGATAAAGAAAAAGGTTCAACAGCCTATCGTATGTTAACTGACTATGTTCAGCAAAAGGATAAACATAACCGCATTTATGTTGTTCATAGATTAGATGAAGATACATCTGGAGTATTAATGGTAGCGAAAAATGAAAAGCTTAGAGATGCCCTTCAAGATAAGTGGAACGATCTAGTTTCTTCTAGAGGATATTATGCGATCGTTGACGGCAAATTAGATAAAAAAAGCGGCACTTTGACCTCATATTTGAAGAAAAACGCTCAAAATATGATGTATTCTTCTAAAAAAGCAGGAGACGGACAATATGCGGTCACTCACTATAAAGTTATCGCCGAAAGTGATGCTTATTCTTTTTTGGATGTCCATATTGATTCAGGAAGAAAAAATCAAATTAGAGTCCATTTAGGTGACATTGGCCATAATGTTATTGGAGATGATAAGTATGGTAATCCGACTAATCCAATTAAACGTCTTGGTTTACATGCTTACGAGCTAGTTTTGACTCATCCGTTTACTAATAAAGTGATGAAATTTAAAGCTCCAATTCCAAAAGAATTTGAAACTTTGTTTCCAAACGTTAAAGTAAAATTGTAGAATAGAGCAAGTATGAATATTTGGTTAGCTTTAGCACTCATTTTAGCGGTTGTTGCATTCTATTTATTAGCAATAGAAATCTTTTCCGTGGCTTTTAAGTTAACTGGCTTATCAAGTAAGAAGATTAAATTCCAAGTTGCCTCATTATTTACCTCTACTGGATTTACCACTAGTGAGAGTGAATTAATTACTGGAGATGACCGTAGAAGAAGAATCGCAACTACTTGCATGTATACTGGTCATATCTTTTCCGTGGCCTTTATGGGATTAATCATTAACGTCTTCTTTACTTTGGTAAATGTTAAGGAAATCGATTTCTCTATTCAAACTTATACAGAGTGGTATTTCATTATTTTGTATATTACTTCTGGCTTATTTTTATTAATGATTATTTTAAAGATTCCACCAATTAATAAACACTTCCAAAAATTCTTAGAGGCCATTGCCTTAAATTCTAGTAAGAAAAGTAGAAATAATAACCACATCACTATTATAGATATGCAAGGCAAGCACGCGATCGCGGAAGTTACCTTAAACAACATTCCTTATTTCGCTTTTGATATCCCATTAAGTGAAATGGAATTAACTAAGAATTATTCTGTTAACATTCTTTCTATTAAAAGAGGGAAAAGAATTGTTGATGTCACTAAAGATACAATGTTTAGAAAAGGCGATGTTATTATTGTCTTTGGTTTAGTAAGTGATATTAAACAAGCGTTTGTGACATCTGTATCTAATGACTTATTTAAAGATAATGAAAAATATAATGAGATTAACTTGATTAATAACTATGGCTCTAACGCTTTAGTGGAAGTTTATATTGATGAAGTTCCTGAAGAACTAGATGGAATAAAGATTATTGATTCTAATTTAAAGGAAAGATATAACATCACCATTGGTATTATTAAGCGTGGCGATAATTATATATACGCGAACAAAGACACAGTGATTAAAAAGGGTGATACGTTAACATTATTTGGACCTT
>CADCEE010000019.1 GCA_902800355.1 uncultured Erysipelotrichaceae bacterium
AGATTTGATTTTAGGAGCGACACTATGAAAAAAATATGGATGCGTACAGCTATAATTTCTTCTTTTATTCTTGGTGCTGGTATTAATCTTGGCTTAATTTCTTCGGATATTTTTTCTACATCAAAAACTATACAAGTAAAAGCAGACACTGTTTATAACTATGTTTCTTACGTTTATTGTGAATGGGATGAAGAAGAAAAATGTGTTAAAAAGAGAAATGATGAAGTCTATGCCACTCGTATCAATTCACAGGAATATTTAGGTGATGGCAACTGGTACTATTGGGGAGAAGGAAGCACAGCCCCTGCTTTAATGGGTATACATGGCGAAGCTAATCTCATTATTAACGATGGACATATGTGGCGTCTTACTACCGGAATTCATGTACCAGAAGGATCGACATTAAATATTTATGGAGGGCCTGAAGGAACTGGCGTAATATCTGCCGGGGTACACCCTTATAATGGTGCCGCAATTGGTGGCCAATATGGAGAAAATGGAGACAAAAAATCCGGAACGATTAACATTCATGGTTGTACTATTTACGCTTATGGTGGAGATGGTGCCGCAGGTATTGGAGGCTCCAAGGACTGTGATAGTGGTGATATCACAATATATGACGGAGATATACATGTTAATGGTAGTTATAATGGTGAAGATGGTGCAGGTATTGGAGGCGGTAAGAACGGCTCTGCTACAAACATAACTATATATGGTGGATACGTATCTGCTACAGGTGGAGAAAATGCCGCAGGAATTGGCGGTGGATATAATGGCAACAGTGGAAACATTAAAATCTACGGTGGAACAGTATATGGTGATGGCCTAGAAGATGGGCCTGGCATCGGAAGTGGCGAAGGTGGAAGATTTGAAAATATTGAGATCCATGGTGGGACTATCCAAGCTGTTGGTGGAAAATATGCGGCCGCTATAGGAAGTGGCGATTTTGATTCCGTCACAGGAAACGGAACTATTACAATTACCGGTGGAGAAATATCTGCCTTTGGAGGAGTAGATGCTGCTGGAATAGGTGGAGGACAATATGGTTATGGCACAATCAATATTTCTGGTGGCACAATAAAAAGGGCGACTGGTGGAACTGAAGATAATGACCATGTTATTGAAACAGTTTATACTGGTGGCGCTGGAATTGGTGGTGGTTATGGTGCTCCAGGAAGTACCATTAATATTTCCGGTGGCACAATAGAAAGTGCTGAAGGTGGTTATGGCGCTGCTGGTATCGGAGGCGGATATAGAGTTGCTGATAATGATGGTGGCACTATAATCAACATAAGTGGTTCCGCAAATATTACAGCAGTTGGTGGAGAAAATGCCGCAGGTATTGGCGGAGGCCATTGTGAAGAATATCCTACTATTAACATATCAGGTGGCATCATTAACGCAACAGGCGGAGCAAGTGGTGCTGGAATTGGCGGTGGCAAGGGTGCTGCGGGAAATATAACGATTTCCGGCGGCAATATTACAGCAATAGCAGGAACTGAGTCAGATGGAATTGGCTGTGGAAAATATAGTGGATATGGCACGCTCACTTCAACTATTAGACTAAGATATGATGACCCGAAAAAGCCGTTTAGTGTTTGTAGTAATAGTTTTTATAATACTAGCAACATAAATTTGATAATGGAGAACCCTTTTATTGACGCGGCCAATATCGTTAGATATGGTGCTGGAACTTATACAAAAACTGCTTTGAATCCTCTTGCCAATATCACATTAACTCCTGAAATTAGACCGATTCTCACCCTTGATCCAGGATGTGGAATAGGAAGTATAACTTCTGAAGCTGTCGATTATGGTTTAGTTTATACACTTCCTTCTAGTGATACATTCCCTCCAGAAACAAGTGCGTGTACTTTTAATAATTGGCAAATCACTACTAGTGATAATGTGTTTACTAGAAATCCTGGCGAAACGATTACTATAACTAAAGACACTTATATTACAGCTACATGGACTTGGGACCAATCGGAATTATTTAACTATGCCGATAAATTTTTAGAAGTTGTATCTTGTGAATCTAGTAATGAACCAACCTTTGATGAAGGATGGTCTTGGGAAAGATTAAAAAATGAATATGATGCTTTATCTTCCCATTCTAAATATGCATTAAAAAATGCTCCCGCTGACGAAAAAGGCGATTCTGTTGAAAAGACCGTTAAAATATATGATTATATCGTTGGTAAATTTTATAAAAATGGAATAAATCTTAGTTATATTGACTTTTTTGATAGAAATCCTGAAACCGTAACTGTTTATTCAATTACTTATAACCTAAATGGAGGTATAGTTTCAACTCCTAATCCAACATCATATGACTATGCTACAGAAACATTTACTTTAAATAATCCAACTAAACATGGATGTGAATTTGAAGGATGGTACGAAGATGATATTACTAATTGTTCGAAAGAAGTCACTATTACTAAAGGTGTAACTACTGGCGATAAAGTTTTTAACGCTAAATGGAAATTGAATGAAAATTTACAAGAAATTATCAATATGATCGATGATATTGGAGAAGTTAGTTATCCAGACAGTGAAGATAAAATTATAGCGGCCAGAAACGCTTATGATTTGTTGCTCGATGAAGATAAATCATTAATTACCAATTATTCGACTTTAGAAGCAGCAGAAGCTAGATATAATGAATTAGTAAGTAAAAAGGCAAAAGCGGATGAATTTATTGCTTTGGTTGAAGCTGTTGGAGATGAAGTTAGTTATCCAGACAGTAAAGAGGCGATTCAAAAGGCGGTAGACCTTTATTACGATTTAGACCAAGAAACTAAAGGATTCGTTGGTCAACCTATACTTTCTTCTTTAGGTCAAAAAGTTTATACATTTAGTAGTCTAAGAGAAGCCGCTATGAATAATGCTATTGCTAAAATTAGCGAAATTGGAGAAGTAAGCATTAATAGTGGTGAAGCTATTAAGGCTGCTAGAGAAGCTTGTGATGCTTTAGATAGCGAAGATAAATTAAGTGTTCCAAATTATGAAACTTTACTTGCAGCAGAAGCTAGATACGCTGAATTAGGTGGTTATAATGCTGATGCCGAAGAATTTGCTAAAAGCTTTAATGATGCTATGGAAGAAGTTTGTGTTTATAACAATAAAGACATTACTCCATCCGAAGATTTAGTCTCTATTTGGGGAGAACAAGTCGAGGCATTTAATAAATTACCAGAACAAGTTCAAAATATCTTAAAAGCCGCGACAACTCATGACACTATTAATGAGATCGCTGAGTTTGTTGAAAAATATGAATATATTGCTGGTAAATACGGCGACCTCTTAGGAGAAGGATATAACTTCTTAGAAAAAGATATTCAAAGTTCAACTCTCTATAATAGCGGATTAAACGCAATGGATACTGCAGATAACACCACAATGATTATTACTATCTCTATTGCTGCTACTAGTGCATTAGCCTTTGGTGTTGCTTTATGTCTTAAAAAGAGAAAACAACAGTATTGATATAATGTCAGTACCAAAAAATAGTGATTGTTTGTATTTTTTCACAGGTTTTTCGAGTAACTTGTTATTCCTTTTTTGGAATGTTATCTATATCTTCTAATTGATGATAAGTTTTTATGATCTGCTATATGTTCGGCAAATACTGCAAAAGAGATAGGAACATATAAAGTAAAAATTAACAAGAATAATAGAATGTCATTGATCTAATCCAAAGGACTCTAGTGTCGTGAGGTGGTTTATATTCTGGTGGTTCAGAAGCTGCATGGATTTCTGTTTGTTGATATTCATCTTCGTTAGTTGGGGTCCAAGTATAGACTTTTGTATTTTCATCGACGATTTTCCAAACTAAACTACCTTGACTACATTCTAGATTAACATATCGATAATCGTCACTAGTGTCGACCACAATGTCAACCTTTTCAATATTTCTAAATTTCACTGGTTCAACTTTTTTAGTACGCTCTTCATCTAAATATAAATCTAGAAGAGAATGTTCATCACTATTAATGACAAAACCTGCTCCACTTGGCTGTGCATGCCACATTGTCATCAAAAATGAGTCATCGTCATCTACGGTTTGAGCTTGAGAAGGGGTAACATATCCATAAGCTTGTTTATCAAACATTTCAAATAGAATAATACGTCTATAGTCTGGATATCCTGGAGTTGATGTTTGATAAGTTACATGAATTGTATTTGCTCCAGTAGCGGTTATTTGTCTAGAACCTTTTTCCGCTGATAATAGTGAAGCGCTTCCTAAAGCAAACACACTAGTAAGAGCTATGACACTAGTAGCAGCAAGAGTGGAAGCTAATAATAATATCTTTCTTTTATTGTTCATGATATTTTCTTCCTTTCTTTTTGGAAATAATAAATGTTGTTAGTAATGAAATAGAGACTACTGTTACTGAGATAATAATCATAGTAGTAAAACTACTATTTGTATATGTATCGTTAATATAACTACTTTGTGGTGAGATTAGTTCCATATCTGGGAAGAGGAAGTTTTCAAATTGTTCACTACCATATTTATGGATGATGTAATAATACTTATTCATCATCTCTTCAAAGATATTCTTTGGAGATTCAAAATAATTAAACCCTAATTTAACTATTTCTTGTTTATATTCGACTTGTTGATAAGCCGCTTTTTGTTCTAGCCACTCTTCTTGTAAAGCTTCAATATTTGTATTCAAACCTGTTTCATCGCAGATATTAGCAATATCATTGATAAAGTCGTTGCAGAAGAAACTACCAGCTTCTTTTATGTGCAATTTGCCATCAGTTTTTATTGAAACACGGAAGTAGTTACCAAGAGTCCAAGCATTGAATACAATTGCATCACGTAGACGTTTATTACCATCATAACCAACATCATTCATAGCATAATTAGAAGACCCTAATTCGTATTCTTGGACGTTAGAATCAACATCATAAGATATAAAAATGAATGTATCCATATCCTCTTGATTTAATGGCTGGATGGTAATTTCCGCGAGGCTATCTTCTTCTATATTAGTGGTGTCCATTAATTGATATTCGCCCCAGTTATGGCAAAAATAATAACCAGGAACTAGATATTTAACATACAGATGGGTTGGCTCGCTGATAAACCAATTATTAAATTCATCCGTACAATTAACATCCAAATATACTTCTCCTGTTAATTTAGCGCCTTCCATCTCAATGAGGTCAGGGTAAAATCTGGTGTTGCTATAGGATAATTGTTCAGGGAGATCTTGTGTTCTTACTACTTCCCCTGTATAAGTACAAAATACAGCGGTCATTGGGTTTAATACTTTTATGGAGTGTCTATCTGGTCTAAAAACAATGTTCTCACCATCATCAATGATGTACACATCATAGTAGTCTACCCAATCCTGCTTTAAACGGACACCATCTCCGTATTTTTCAAAATCGGAAGAAAGGCTTGATTCTGGAGAAATAATCACTTGTCTAGGATGACTAGAGGAAGAATATCTCTTCACGTAAATACTGTCATTTAATTCGAGATGAATATTTTCATATAATGCGACATAATTATTTTTTTCATCGATAAATGTTGTGGTTTTATATGCATCTATATATTCACTGACAACCTCTGAACCATATGTACCAAAGACATAATATCCATCTTCTTCTGGTTTATTGACATAATCTTCAACAAGGAATTCATTATTTTCACTTATATATACGTTAACATCTTTGTCACTAGAAAATTTATATCCTTTGCCACTACTAGGATATGTGGTATCAGTGTGATTTATATATGATCTCACTTTAATATATTGATCTTTTGTTCCATGATATTGAATGGTTTGTGCTTTATCTCCAGAGACGCCTTCATCCATCTTAATTGAATCAGCGTATTTATAATCATTATCGCTATTGACAAGATAATACCCTTCTTCATCAGGCATATCGTAGTTATCTCTCCATTCACCATAGAAAGCATCAGGTTCTGAAATTGTTCCTATAGTGTTATATCCAGTTATATAGAAAGTTCTTTTGGTTTCTGGAATATCAATTGACCAGTTATGACTGTCATACCACATTTCCGATTTGACCATTCCATTTCCATAATGGTCTTCAAAATTAACAAGTGTCGCACCTTGTGGAATAGGATATTTATAGACGTTATCTTTAACTGATTCCATCATGTATTCACTCGCATAACCGCCTCCACCAAATATGACATATGGATGGAAAAATGAATAACCATCTGAAACTGGCTTAAAGCAATCAAGATAGATATATTCAACTTTTTCTTCTTCTGCTTTTGTTTCAATATTTCTGTTTGTTTTAATACTAGTGGTTAAACCAATCCCTAAACCCAAAAGAAGTGATAATAATGCGCTAGTTAATATAATATTTCTTTTTCTCATAGTGGTGTCCTCGCATATATACTACATGCGTATGTGTCACACAAGTGCCACACACAAAACATAATACTAAAAAACTTTGTAGACATCACATAAAAACAATTACACATTGTTTACAGCAATATCAATTTTTAATATAATTGATATAGATATTCGGGGAAATATAACATGAGAAAAATGAACATTTTATTCGGCTTATCCATTTTTGCTATGGCGTTAACTAGTTGTGGAAGTAGCCCAGAACCAGAACATGAACATAAGTGGGGTGATCCAACTTATTCATGGACAAGTGATTATTCTAAATGCACCGCTAAAAGAGTGTGTGAATTAAATAGTAGTCACGTAGATAGTGAGACAGTTAATTCTACTTATGAAGTAACTACAGAGCCAACTGAAAGTAGTGATGGAGTAGGAGTATATACCGCGACATTCTCTAAAGAATATTTTGAGGTTCAAACACACACTGTTGATATCCCTCCTATTGGGCACGAACATACATTTAGTGAAGATTATGAATATAATGAAACCACTCACTGGCATCCTGCGACTTGTGGGCATGATGTTAAAGGTGGAGAAACTGCTCACGCTTTTGATGAAATAGTAGAAGAAGGAGTTACTACTTATACATGTATTTGTGGCTATTCTTATTCTATAGGTGGAGATCCAGCTTATAAATATGAAGATAACTATGAATTAGTGAAGAAATATCCAGAACTTAATACAGCTTTAAAAACTTTGTTAAATAGTAAGAGTTTTACCTTAGAACATTCTCAAGTCTATACCCCTGAGACACCTTATTATAATAAGTATTCTGATCGTCCAGTTGTTTTACTTGCTAATGGCAACGCTAAAAACGTAATGAAGTTTACTGAAAGAGATTTGGAACAAACTGTTTCCTTTACTGGTGAAGTATATACTTCTTTACAATTACTTTTATCTATATATTCAGTTTCTAGTTGGTCTGAATTATTACAAAATCAAGATAAGTTGTCACATTTTAAAAATCAAATTTATGAAGCTTTATCAGGAGCGGGAGATCTTGCTGAACTTCGAACTTATATAGATTTATCTAATGCAGTTATTGATGAAGATAAAGTTACTTTATTAAGTAATGTCAATATTGTAAATGCTCAATTATATGATGAAGAAGCTAAACAATATTTAATGACTGCCACAGATGGAAAAGAATCTAGAAGCTTATATATTGTTCCAGATAATTATCAATTCCAGAATATTGACGTCAAATATTCAGTATTAGAACAAATGAGATTATACGGCCATACTTTTTCAATGGGCACTGGAGATTTTGAATTTAAATATGATGAAGAAACTCATACTTATGATAGAGAATACTGGGGAAGTGGATCTTCTAGATTAGATTTCAGATTTATTTGTCCAATTGTTGTGGAAAATGGCGCAATCACTTCTTTAAGAAAAATGACTGTTAAAGATATTGGAACAACCTCAATTACTAGTAAAGTTGTTGCTCCAGTTTGTGATCACTCTCATGGCGCTCATCAATTCTGGTATAGTGAGCAATTCCATGCAGATTATTGTGATGATTGCGGCAAAGTGTTAGGAAAGCATAGTCACGCTATTCATAATGACCATGGTTTCTGTGTTGAATGCGTTAACTTTACGCATGGTTTACATGAAAAAGATGGCTTTGAACTTTATCATCCAAATTCTGAGGAATTATTGGATAGAGATATTTATATAAATCCAAAAACAGGAAAGAAATATATTAAGGATTATGCTTCTAGCGCTCCAGCATCTCCAAGTATTACTGGTAAAGATGGAAAAATATATACACATTTTATAGTTGCTCCAGTTGATGGGCAAGTCAGTGAGATTACATTTGCCACTAATGGAAATAAGCATTATCTAGAAGATAATACATGTTTCTTTGTTTTAGAATACGCTATTACTAAATCGACATACGACATGACCTATTTAGCTTTAACTGACGAAACAATTCCAGAACAAATCTATAATGATCCAGAATATATGAAAGAGCATTATTTCAATGTTACTAAAGAAAAAGTAGGCTCAGAAGTTGTCGATACAGCGTATTCGTTCCCAAATTGTGAACACGAACAACTCGATGCTAATACTAAATTTACTGTTATTTCTCTAGAACAAATGGCTAAAGAATGCACTTATGCATATGTATCATTCAAATTTGATAGTATCGATTCAGATAAATTCACATTCCTTAAGACAACATGTAAACACTGTCACAAAGCCTTATATTCAGCGGTCAGAGAAAACGGACAAGGTGCAGTTTTTGATACTTTTGGAGCACGTGTAAGAAGTCAATATCTTACTATCACATATTCTTGGAACGCTGAGTACACTGAATGTGTTGGTAAATTGATTCTATTAACTTATGTTGAATACGAACAAGTACCTACTACATTAGTGGAAGAATCCGCTACTGTGGTTACGGATACTGAACAAGGTGTTACAACCGCAACATTTACTAATCCGATATTTAAAACACAAACAGAATATTCTTATTAATGGACATCAAAAAAAGAAACCAACAGTTTTTATTAGAGATTGATAATGATTCTAAACTTAAGGCCACTAGAGATAATCTAGTTAAAGGACAGCATCCATCTTTATTAGTGGTGTGCTGTTCTGATTCTAGAGTGGTCCCTGAAAAGATATTATCTTGTTCTTTAGGAGAGATCTTTGTTATTAGAACCGCTGGTAATGTAATTAATGAAGGCGAATTAGCCAGTATCTCTTATGCGATAGAGCATTTACATCTTAATCATATTCTAATTATGGGTCACACCCACTGTGGGGCGATTCACTCAGTTATCCATAATGAAGGATTCTTATATTCAGATCCTATCGCTAAAAGAATTAAACATAATATCTTAGATATCGTGGATGAAAAAACCGCTAGTGAAGTTAACGCTTCTAAAGAAGTTGAACACTTAAAAGAAAAGTTCTCTGATTATCAAGGCACTATTGAATATAAGATATACGATATAGAAACATCTATTTTGTATTAATGTGTGCATAAAATAGCAGAATTCCGTACTACGGTACGAAAAAACAAATGAAATTACTATGTTTTATTTACTACAGAAATAGTAATGATTATAAAAGTTAGAAATAATTGAATTACCCAAAAGAAAAAGACGATAACTCGTCAATTTCTTTTCGCTACTAACGGTCTTCATATTTCTTTAAATCTTCTAATGACATTTCTACAAATTGATGATTAATGATTTGATTGATGCTTTCATTCAATCTTTTTACCATAGCAGGATTAGACACAATGAAAAGATTCTCTTTCATGTTGTTGTATTCTTCTTCAGAAGTCAAAACAACGTTTCCATATTTAGGATTAATCATAGTGGACCTCCTGTGCAAATTAATTGTATGGATTTATTATAACTAACTAAATCAAATATATCGATTATTTGGTAAAGAAAAACCAAGCGAACTCGGTAAATCTTTCTATATGTTATCTATTTTTCTTTTTTAAATAGTAAAGTTATTTCTTCCAATCTGATGGTTTTTCTATTGCTTTGATTTTATCTACTGTGTGATTGGTATATTGATATTTGTTAACTTCATAACCATTGATTGTCTCATATTTTTTAGTTGAAACATTCTTAATATTTGCAGAGTCACTAACAATTCCTAAAATGTATTCTGGCTTTGAACTACTATATAAAGAGTTAAGCACTAATGCATTTCTAAAATACTTACCATTTTTAGATAGAAAATCATAATTGATATGTAAGCCAGATTTCTTAACTAAAAAATACAAAAGCATTGAAGTTGTTCTAGTGTTGCCTTCTCTAAAAGGATGAATGTGCCAAAATTCTGTCGCAAAATAACAGATTTTTTCTATCTTCTCTTTATTGTTGATGTTGTCCCAATCTATTGATTGATATTCTTTATCTAAGTCGTTTAGAGCTTGCATAATATATGAAGCAAAAACATAATCAATAGTTCTACCGTCAAGTAGTGATTCACCTTTATAAATGTCAATTGTCCTTGGACTTCCTGCCCATTCATATAAACGAGAAAATAAATGCTTATGGATTTCTAATCCATCCAATATAGAGCTGATTTGGAAACCATCATTTCGTAATTTGCTTGCAGCAATGCTGACAAAATCTGATTCCGCTTTATCTAGTGTCGCGTTATCTTTGATTCCTAGTTTATTTATTAATACATCGGTTCCTTCATATACGTATGGGTCTTTCATTGTTTATATATCCTCTCTATAGCATATTCTGCAGTTTCATAATCTATTTCACCTCGAGAGTATAGTCTCATAATCTTTTGTGCTTTCTCTGATGGGGCAA
Organism: uncultured Erysipelotrichaceae bacterium; assembly: GCA_902800355.1. Lineage (GTDB taxonomy): Bacteria > Bacillota_I > Bacilli_A > RFN20 > CAG-826 > UBA2450. Next base: position 10,712 of record CADCEE010000019.1, read on the forward strand.
CGCCATCGACAGTTGCAATTGAGGTTGCGAATATTAAATCTTCCTCTTCTTTTGAAGGCACAGTCAATTCAAAAGGTAACCCATTCTTATTTACAGACGCTGTTAAAAATAGCATTATTGCCTGACTGGTTGTTAACCCAAGTCTAGAGAAAATTGCATCAGCTTGTTCTTTGATATCATGAGTTACTCTAGTGTGAACGGTTTCTGTCTTAGCCATAAACTTACCTCAGTAGTATTGTATCACGATTGCGACACAATTTAAAATAATTCTATAAAAAATATTGAACATTAGCTATTTGCAATTCTTAAAAAGAAAACTGGGCTAACCCAGTTATCTTAATCTTCTCCGGTGATTCTTTTGAGTTTGTTTCTAACAATCTCTTTAGCCTCAGTGGCGTGATCTTCAGTTTTAAATTTTCTAACAGCGATTACTTTTGGATTTTCAATATCGTAATCATCCACTAAAACGTAGCCAACTTCTTCTAGAACTCTATAAGTTCCATTTTTAACAATTGCTCTAGTGTCTTTCGCTAAGGTTTTAACTTTACTAGGATCAACTACAAAGTAGATTCTTTTGCCTTCTTCTTTTTCGACTTTCTCTACATAGTCACCATTAACTTGATAAACATCTTTATAGAAGTTTGGTCTAATTTCTTTGACTAATTTATCTTCTTTTAATGTAGATAAGTCTCTATCATCGATATATCTATATCGAGGAGAGCCGTCCTTATTAGTCATTAATTTGCCTTCTTTATCGCGCATCTGCTCGATAATAGCTTCATAGACTGTATATGAGCCTACAATCTTATAATCCCCATATTCCTTAATATAGGATTCATCATGGGCTAGTTCTTTTCCAAATAACATATATTTATATATCTTCCTTTTTCCTTATCTATTGTAGTATTCTATTTGCGTTATGAATAGATTATTTAAATTTGTGAAGGCTATTGCTGCTTTAACTGATCCCAGTGATTATTTCTTAGCAATGGGTAAGATTTATAAGATTGATTATTTCTTTATTGCTTTAATTATGGTGTCTTGTTTAGTGAGCTTCATTTTAATGAACAAAGATAAAAAGATGCCTCTATTTAGTGTTTCTATTATCCCAATTGGGGTGGCTATAATTGAAAGATTATATTTTATTATCTCTAGTAGTGTAGTCGCTAAAAAGACTATGGAAAGTAATATCTCTATAGTCAATATTATTAATATTGTGATACTCGCTATTGGATTATTATCTATTGTTAACTCCATCTTAGTGGAGAGATTTTTAGATAATAAGCAGTTAAGTTTTATTTTCTCAATATTTTCTATTGCTTCAATTACCGCTTCCACTTTAATTAGTGTCTATGCCTCAATTATCAATAAGGCTTCTATTCACTTTATTCTTTATGCAATCTTCTTCTTACTAGCGGTTATTTTTATAGCGATTGAACTAATATTGAGAATTAGAAACAAAAAAGAAGATGCATCTGATGCACCTTCTATTGAAGCTTAATAAAGCTACGCTCTTTCCCAAGATTTAACGTTACAATAGCTGATTCCGACGTTATAGCATTGGCTAGATTTATATGGTAGAGCGTTACATCTAAATTCAAAGTAGCGGACATTAACGCAGTTAGATTCTGTGTAATATGCTTTTAATTCGTTAGTAGAAGTACTGACAGTGCCTTCTTTAATAACTGCCTTCCCTAAATAGACGTTATTATCTCCAAACATATAGATGTGGAATGTGTCTTTACCTTTGTCTGGTTTTTCAGAATTGTTATAAACTCCGTTAATACCGATACGGAATTCTAACTTTGCTCCTTCGTGAGTGAAATATGGAGAACCAAACCCTAAGCCCGCACTTGTAACTTTTAAACTTCCATTGGCGTAAGTCTGGACTGAACATTTATGACCTTTTGGTCCATCAGAACAAGAGTTCTTATAGATATATCTATAATTATTATCGACATCTCCGTCAAATGTGGTATTAAACCAACTCGATGCATCGGCGCTTAAAGTGGTTTTAATTTCTACTGGGTCATCTTCATTTAGTGGAACACCCATATTATAAAAGCCACATTCAAGCATCACTTTATCATCTTCCCAGTCTACTTCAGGCGGAATGTCTTCTTTATCTTTCCATTTAGCGTAGACAGTCACATTAGACACCACTTTATAGGCTTGGTGTTCTGAATAAGATGAATTATTAATTGTCCAGCAATCAAATTCTTTATTACTTGGAGCGGCAAAAGAATTATATTCAAGATAAATCCAAGTATTTTCATCAACAGTAACACTAGGGATTGATCCGCTTCCCCCGTTAGAGTTATAACTCACTGTATATTTATTAGGAGTGATGTTTTTCCAATTAGCGGACATAGTAACATTACTCGTAACGTTAATTTGTTGACCAGCTTGATAATGTGTAGAAGCGGTTGATATTGACCAATAGTCAAATGTCTTATTACTAGGAGCGGTAAAAGTGCAGCTAGGAAGAGTGTATAATCCTTCTTCAACCTCTACTGGATTCATGACTCCAGTTCCTCCATTAGAGTCAAAGCTCACTGTATACGTTTCTTTACCGTTTTTTATGTAATAAGCAGTAAATTCTGTATCTTCATTTATTGTGACATAGGCTTTTTCTTTATAAGTAGTAACATCATCTCCCCAACGATAGAAGATTTCTCCTAAAGGAGGAGTGAATGTGGAAACTGGTAGTTGAATTGAAAATCCTTCTTCTACCACGATTGGGGCCATATAGCCACTTCCTTTTCCTGGATTAAATGTCACTGTATAGGATTTAGGAGAACTTTTATCTTTATAAGTCGCAATGATATCGATGTCTTTTGTAACTGTAATTTTATCTTTAGGTTGATATGTCACATTATCAATGACCCAACTATTAAACTCTTTATCAGCGGGAGCTGTGTACATAAAGTCTTTGATAGTGTACTCACTATTTTCTTTTACTGATTCTGAAAAAGTATCTCCGCTCCCTCCATTAGCAAGATAAGTAACACTATAATAAATCTCACTAGGTGGAGTAGGTGGAGTTTGTTCCTCTCCTTTATTACATCCACACAAAAGAAGAGTGGACACGAATAATATCGATAAAATCTTATTTTTCATCGTAATTACTATATACCTTGAATAAGTCTAAGGGCAATAATTCTAGGCTATATTAAAATTATTTTTTAAATGCTTTAAATAGCAACACTCCTGGGATAGTACCAATAGAGTTACAAATTGTGGCTAAAGCGATATTTAAAAAAGCATAGCCAGTCCACTGATTAGCAAAGCTAAAATAATACATATTAGCGACACAGTGGTCTCCGCCTATATATACAAAAATAAAGATAAAGACAAAGATTAAGAAAACACCAACTATCTTATTTCTAATAAGCCCATAGGATTTAACGGCTAAATAAACACATAATCCAGTGATTAATGATTTAACAATAAGCATTAGATAATATTCATATCCAGCGTCAAAATTAGTTTTATTAGTAGCGATATTACTTATTTTTAAGAATAAATCAGTGTTTTTAAATATTGCGTAGCAAATATAACCAAGAATTAATGAACCAATGATGTTACCGATATACATCAAAGGGAGATTGATATAGAAATCTTTAGACTGTTTTTCTTCAAACACTAATCCGATTTTTCCGGTGAATAGAAATAACTTAAAGATACAGACAATGCTTAATCCAATAGGAAAGAGTAACGCTCCTAAGATTTTTCCAAGTTCATTAGGTAAGGCAAATGTCATTAGGGTAAATAAAAATCCGCCTAATCCAATAGCTAGACCCGCTAAGATACCTTTATAGACTGCTAGAAAATATTTCATGGAGATAATGATACATTTTTTGGTCAATTCGTTGAACTAAAATATAATTTGGATTATCATTTTTTTATGGAAAAAGTATTACTTAGAATTGTGGATTCCAAGCCTTATAAACTTGATGATCTTTTAAATAATCCTTTGCTATCTGTAAAGGACGAGGCTGATTCTTTAAAATATTTAAGAACAGAGAACAAAAAAGAAAGAGCGGTCGCTAATATATTAAGAAACAAATATATTGGTAAATGCACTTTCTCTAATAGAGGCAAGCCTTTAGCGAAAGGTAAACACTTTAATATCTCTCACTCTAAAGGGATTGTATGTTTAGCGACTTCTAATAAAGACGTTGGAGTGGATTTAGAAGTAATTAGACCAGTAGATATCGACTTTAAAGAATTTATTGCTTCTAAAGATGAAAAGAAATTGATTCATGATGATGAGACATTCTTCATGATTTGGACTAATAAAGAATCACTTTTAAAGTGTATCGGTTTAGGAATGAAATCCTCAATGGATAAAGTTCCTTCTTTGCCTTTTAACAATATTAAGTTTTTTGATAGACAATATTTCTATTCAAAATCGATAAAGTATAAAGATTCTGTTATCACAATCACTAGAGTGTCTGCTGAACCATTTGAAATAGAGATTTTAGAAGAAACTATTTAATGGGCAAAATAAATATATTTTGATTACGTGACTATTTTTTATTTTAAAATGATATAATATGGAAAGTATGGAAGAACAAGTACAAAAACAAGAACAGGAACAAATTCAAGAAGAAGTTCAAGAACAAGCTCCTGAAATAGTATTAACCAAGAAACAAAAACTCTTCAAAAAGATTAAAGAGAAAGTCACTAATCCGGTTGATATGAAATATCGTGGACCTTTGTCTTATCGATATTTAAGAATTTTAGCCTGGGTGTTTTTCGCGATTGGGCAATTACTTGTCCTTCACGATTTGTTTGGTAAAATCAGTTATTGGCATGTTTTGGGTGATGGCCCTGCTGGACCAACTATTGTTGGACTAATTTCTTCTTTAGCGACCCCTTTATTTATTATTGCCTCTTTTGGAGTAGCCTTATCTGGACAAAAAACTTATAAAAAATTGGTGATGACCTATGGAGCGATATTTGGCGCTATGGTAATCGCCTTAAATATTTTTTATTACCGCTATTTAGTTGGTATTTTTGGCAATAAAGAAAACGCTAATGTAGTGTTAAATTCCATGGGCTTTATTACTAGGGCCAATGTCTTTACTGATTTGTTTATATTCTCTTTGTTCCATTTCTTTGTTAATTTTGTTCCTGCGAAACACTTTAAAGGAAAAAAGATTTGTCTTTTTAGAGCGATGGTTGCTATTCCAATTGCCTATGTTATTACTGCTTATGTTTTAAAAACATTGAACAACTTTGCTACGATTAGTCTCCCATTTGCGATTTTTCCATTTTTGTTAACTAAATCACCAATCGTCTTTGTGATCTTTGCGTTAATGTCCTTGGCTCTTAAACAAAGAAAGAAATTCTTTATTAATAAAATTGGTCTTACTCAAGATGAATATAAACATTTCTTAACCACTAATAGAAATTCATTCTCATTCTCAGTGTGGCTATCAATTCTTATTGGTATATTTGCTGTTATTGAAGTGATTATTGTTGTAATCTTTACCGCTGTTTATGGCCACGAAGGAACAATTGGAGTATTGGTTAGATTAACTAACTGCTCAATTGGAGAAGTGATTTCTATGGTCATAGTCATCCCATTTGTCTTCCTATATTCCTATACTCGTACCCATAAAGAGGGACCAGTTGATATTTTAGTGCCTTTAATGGGTATTGCCATGGTCGCTATTGTTTATATGGAAACCATATATCACTTTATGACCATGCCTTGGTAAAATCTAGAGTTCTAATGGGCCCTATTAATAGGGTCTTTTCTTTTTGTTTAAAAAAGTTGTTGCATGATAAAAAGACATAGAATAAGATAATGGTAGATTTAATATCGTTTTGAGAGTCTAACTACCAATTATGAAGTTTAAAGACGTTAAAAAGAATTTTTTAGTCGATACAGCGATTAAACTTTTCTTATCTGAAAGTATTGATAAAGTCACTATTAAAGATATCGCTAGTGAAGCCGGTGTCGGAGAGATGACTATTTATCGATATTTCGGTAAGAAAACTAACATTGTTGCCGAAGCAGTGATGCAACTACAAAACGTTGTTTTTACTGATTATTTTAAAGTTGATACCTCTAAGTCTGGATATGAGATGCTTAAGAGTTTTTATAACACTTTCTTAGAAGTATTTATTAATAGACCTGAATTTTTCAAATTTATCAAAGAATTTGATATTTATATGATGAATGAAGATAGTTCTATGCTTCAGGATTATGAAGATGAACTAGATAAATTTAAAAACGTTTATTATTCTAGTTATTACACTGGAATTAAAGATAAAAGTGTAAAGAAGGTAATTGATTTAGATCTCTTCTATTTCACTTCCACACATGCATTAATCGAATTATGTAAAAAGCTATCTTACTCCAAAGGAGTACTTCCTCAAGATGAAAAGATAGTGAAAACCAATGAAATCAAATGCTTGATTAATGTATTTTTAGCCACAGTTAAAAACTCGTAGTCTAAGCGAGTTAAATAAAAAAGGAGAGTGCGTGACATTAGACTGAGCGCACGGATATTCATCATGAAAAAAAGATTAACAAAAAAGCAGATGATCATCTTCTCGCTTGGCCAATTCGGTTGGTCACTTTTAGGTGGAATCATCTCAGCGTGGTTAGTCACTTTCTTCATTCCAACCGGTGGCGATGTTAACGCTGGGGCAACAATGTACATTACAAGCGGTTTGGTTATTGGAGGATTTTTAACCATCATTGGATTAATTACTGCGTTAAGTCGTTTATTTGACGCTGTTACTGATCCACTCATTGCTTCTTTAAGTGATAGAAGCACAAATAAACGTGGAAGAAGAATTCCGTTTATGCAAGTCGCTGCCATCCCATTTGCAGTCGTTACCGTCTTATTATTCTGTATCGACTTTGGTGCTGGTAGCTGGGCCAACATTTTATGGGTCTCCATTATGATTGTCTTATTCTACTTATTTATGACAATGTACTGCACCCCTTACAATTCTTTAATTTCTGAATTTGGCCAAAACCAAGAAGATAGAATGTTTATCTCTACTTCTATTTCATTCACTTATTTATTTGGTACTTTATTTGCTTACTTACCATTTGTCCTTGCTGGTGCAAGTGGCAAAATTGGAGTGACAGAAGGTAAAGAAGCCTATTCCCCTAAATTATTCACTGGATTACTTCTTAAAGCCGGAATGTCTCCTGAAGGAGCATATGCTTGGAGCTTTAGAATTTGTTTCATCATCTTAGCGGTTATTGCGGCAGTGATGATGCTTTTACCAGCTTTCAAACTTAAAGAAACTGAATTTATTGATCCAAAACCATCTAATGAAAATATGTTTAGATCACTTACAGCTACCTTTAAGAACAAAGAATTTAGAGTCTTCGCTGGTAGTGATGTTATGTATTGGGTTGGACTTACAATGTTCCAAACCGGATTACCATTCTTCGTAAAAGTCTCTATGGGCTTTGACGCAGGACTAGTCATTGTCTTTATGGGCGGCATGTCCATATTAGCGGCAGTGTTCTATCCATTTGTTACAAAGTTCGTCAAAAAGTGGGGCAAAAAGAAGCTTGTTATCGCTGGTTTCTTAGGCTTAGCAATTTGCTACGCGATTACTGCGATTAGCTCTATTCCAGGATTACTTCCTTCAGAGGGAGAAGCTAATATCTTCAGCTGGTTATTCGGTATTGTGATTATGCTTTTATCCTCTTTACCAATGGCCTTACTTGGAATTATTCCTCAATCAATTATCGCAGACGTCGCCGAAGCTGAAGCTAAGACTACAGGACAAAATAGAGAAGGTATGTTCTTTGCTGCTCGTACATTTGCAATGAAATTAGGACAATCTGTAGCAATGATTTTATTCACCTCTATCTCCTTTATTGGCGGTATTGTTAAAGCAGATGATCCAAATAACATCTACCCATCTAAAACCGGTATGTTGATCGCCGCTTTAGTGGCAGTGGCCTTCTGTGTTTTAGGCGCAGTCATCTTAATGTTCTATAAAGAAAAGAAAGTTATGAAGACTATCGCTAAAGAAGAAGATGCTGCTTTCTTAAAAGCAATCTATTAAAGATAATCGTCAAGTAGTGAAGATTAAAGCCTTGGAAGATATTACTTTATTAGGCGCGGACCATTATTTAGGATTTGCGGCTCATAGAAAAGATCAATATTTCCTTAATGGTTATCAATCTTGGACTGACACTGCAGAATATTATTTATCTAAAAGATTAAGAAATGTTAAAAAATCTCCTCATATCATTACCCATATGTTTGCGATGGATAAATACGGAGATTCAACATTCTATAAATATTCCTGTAACAAAAGCCATGGTTATGATGTCTTTTATTCTAAAGGACAATACGAATCATTTATTTATTCTCTTAACTATAAGACCGCTTATCTAATTATCGAATTACTTAAAAACCATAAGAAAGTTCTTCATCTTATCTCTGAGTTGAAAAACATTACTCTTAAAAAAGGCGAAGAATTAACAGTCTTTGACTATAAGTTCTATACTTCTTATAAAGAAGGTTTAGAAGAATTCCAAAAAGAATTCCCATTACTTAATAAAGAAAAACTCTTTGGTTATACATCCTGGTATAACTATTACCAAAATATTAACGAAGAGATTATTACTAGAGATTTAGACGCTTTAGATAATAGATTTAATGTCTTCCAAATTGATGATGGCTATGAAACTTATGTCGGAGACTGGCTTGATGTTGATAAGACTAAGTTCCCTAATGGGCTAAAAGGAATTGTATCTAAAATCAAAGAAAAAGGATTTAAAGCTGGTATTTGGCTTGCTCCATTTGCCGCAGAAAGTAAATCCAAATTATTTAAAGAACATCAAGACTGGTTAGTTAAAGATAAAAAAGGTCGTCCACTTAAGTGTGGTGGTAACTGGTCAGGATTTTATGGGCTAGATATCTATAATAAAGAGGTTCGCGAATATATTAAAAAATGCTTAGAGCATTATATGGATTTAGGCTTTGATTTCTTTAAATTAGATTTCTTATATGCCTCCGCTTTAGCCGAAGTCAAAGGAAAAAGTAGATGTCAAGTTCAGCTAGAAGCTTATCGCTTCTTAAGAGAAGTTTTAAAAGATAAATTAATCTTAGGATGTGGGGCGAATATTATTAACTCTTACGGTAACTTTGATTATCTAAGAGTGGGACCAGATGTCTCATTAATATTTGATGATATCTTCTTTATGAGATTATTCCATAGAGAAAGAATCTCTACTAAAGTGACATTACAAAATACAATTTATCGATCTTTATTTAATCAACATTTATTTGGAAATGATCCAGATGTCTTCTTACTTAGAGATGAAAATATCAAATTAAGTACAGAACAAAAATACGCTTTAACAATTATTAACGCTTTATTTGGTAGTGTCCTTATGACGAGCGATGATATCGCTACTTATAATGAGTATCAAAAAAGCGTATTAGCGAAAGCCCTTGATTTATTTAATAATGCGAAAGTAGTTTCAGTAACTAAATTAAATAAACATGAAATCGAACTCGTTTATGAAAATAAAGGGGAATCTCACAAAGTGGTGTATAGCACCAAGAAAGGAGTGTTACATGAGTAAAACAACTTCAATTTTTAACAATCCTCAACCTAAAAAAGTTGTTAAAAAAGCTTATAAAAGTAAAAAGAAATTCATAAAGGCTTATGGTGATGACTCTAATAAAGACTATAAAATAGCCTTTAAAGAAATTCCTACATTAGATTTTATTGGTGCTTCCAATATTGTCTTTGGCGAAGAGAATCAACCATTTGATAAAAAAGCATTAATTGTAGGAAATATCAGAATGGGATTTGGTCATTATCGTATTTCTATTGCTATGGCTAGCGCGGCAAAAGCGCTTGGCTATAAACCTTACTGGCTAGACTTAGCTTCTTTTGATGCGACTGGCTCTAAAATGATTAGAAAACAAAATGATATGTATTCTATGGCTAGTAGGATTTCCCAAAAATCTAAATTATTTAATAAGTTAGTGTGGGAACCACTTAACTCTGAAGGCTTTAAAAAGATTTCTTATAACGCGAAAGACCAAGCTAATAGTGAACTTTTAGTCCCTATATTTAGAAATATCCCCAAGGATATTCCTTATATTGCCACTCACGTTTGGCCTTCTCAAGGAGCGATTCATGCCGGTATGAGTCATGTGGTTAACGCTATTCCTGATAACTGGCCAATGGGTTTACATTTATCTGAAGGAGCAATTCATACTGTTCAAACTCCATTTGCCTATTTTGGCTATAAGACATTAAGAGACTTTGATAAAAAGCCATTAGAGGGCATTCCTGAAGACAAACTTAAGATGGTTGGTTGTTTTATTGACCATGAACTTTTAGTGGATCTAGAAGGCGATAACAAGCGTAGAAAAGCAAGAATCGCAAATAATAAGCCACTTAGAATCTTAATGACAGTTGGAGGAGCAGGAGCGGGCTTTGATATGTTCTTATCCATGGTGAAGCACCTCTTACCATATGTTAAAGAGAAGAAAGTTGCCTTATTTATTAACTTTGGTGATCACTTAAACGTCTATGAAAAGATGATTAAAAAGGTGAGTGTAGAAACCAAAAACTTCTTTAATGAATACTCTAAATTAAAAGAATTAGTGAAAGAGATTAAAGAAGGCGACGCCGAAGGAATCTACTGCATTTATAACAAAGATATCTTTGAGGCTGTGTATTCCACAAACTTATTAATGCCTGTTACTGACTTATTAGTCACTAAACCATCTGAATTAGCCTATTATCCAATTCCTAAACTCTTTATGCGTCACATCGGTGGCCATGAAGTCTATGGAGCGGTTAACGGACAAGAAAATGGAGATTCCACTCCAGAATGTCCAACTAAAAAAGAGGCTAATGAGATGCTTGACCGTGTCATTAGTGATAAAGAACTCATCCCACATTTATGTGACCGTATTGATGAATTAAAAAAACAAGGCCATTATAACGGAGCCTATGAATGTGTAAAACTTGCGGTTGGTAAATAACTATAACATTTGTAAAACTCTCAGTTTAGCGCTGGGAGTTTTTCTTTTATCTCTTGACTATCAATCATTAAGTAGTTATCTTTTAGATAGGTAGTCGAGACCTAACTCTTGATTATCTAGCGTTTAGCAGTTATCTTTTAGATAGGTGGTTTGGACCCTAGCGTTTGTCGCTTGGGTCCTTTCCTTTTTACACGAAATACACAATGTGTCTTGACTATCAAGCGCTAAGCAGTTATCTTTTAGATGAGTGATTGGACCCTAACGCTTAGTTGGGTCCTTTCTTATTAATACAAGAACTACTATCATCTCAAAGAGAATCAAAATAATATCTCTCATAACAAGCCCTCCTTCCACCAAGGCTCATCTAGGCTAGGCTAGATAACCTGAATAAGAAGAAACTGCAAAGAAAGAAACTTATCCACGTCCTCCACTTGGCCATAATGGACGAGACTTGGAATTTAGGGAATATCTCTACCCCCTCACTATATACAGAGTGAAAAAATCGCCAAACTTGTGAAAAAAAGTTTTAGCGAATTTAGTTATTACATAGTAATAAAAAATCTCACTTTTCTGTGAGATTATTATCTTTTAAGTTCTAATTTGAAGATATTTGAATAAGTGAGATCAGTTAATTCTTTAACGATATCTACATTACTTCCTTTTGCGTAAATCACCCATCTAGAAATCACTCCATATATCCCAGATAGAATATAGATGATTCGATTTGTGTTATTCGGGGAATCTACTAGATATTTCTTCAAATGAGTTTGAATAGTGGAGATGATATTGATGGAATAACCGCTTAGACTATTATCGGTTAAAAAGATTCGATATAGTTCAATACTTTCGTCGACCTTATTCATTAACTTTTCAAAGAAACTATATAAATCAGACTTATGAATCCTTCTTTCAAATAAAGAATCTATGTCGCTTGTAAATGTATTTTCTCCATATGAGCTTTTTAAAATGGAGAGAGCGATATCTTCTTTGGATTCATAATGTAGATAAATAGTATTTCTATTAACTTGAGCCCTATTAGCGATATCTATAAGCTTCACTTTAGAGTAACCTTTAAGTTCAATTAACTCCATCATTGCGTTTTCTATTGCATGCCTAGTTTTTTTAATTCTTAAATCTTCCATACTAGGCATTTTACTATAAATGTCGTTTAATAGGCAAATGCTAATTATTGTCTATTGATATATTTCATATATTTATATATAACTAATCATGTTGTGAAAATAGGAGGACATTAAATGTCAAAATTTGCAATTATTGGAGATTCAACTTGTGATCTCACACCTGAATTAAGAAAAGAACATGATATTGATTATGCAAGAATGAGAGTCTCATGGACCTCAAAAGATAAGAAAGAACATGAAGTATGGGCTTCTTTAGACTGGGGGGAAGGTATTTCTCATAAAGAATACTTTGATATGCTCGCTAGTGGAACTAGAGTCTTTACAAGCCAAGTTAGTGAACAAGAATATGATGAAGTCTTTGGACGTCATTTAAAAGAGGGAGAAGATGTTTTATACATCTCCTGTAGCTCTGCTTTAAGTGCTTCTGTTCAACTTGCTACTAGATTAGTGAGTAAATATGAAAAGCAATACCCAGGAAGAAAGGTCATTATTGTTGACCCACTTAACTCCTGCATGGGCCAAGGAATGATGCTTTTAAAGGCTGATGAAATGAGAAAAGCTGGTAAGAGCATTGTGGAAACTGCAGCTTGGCTTGAAGCCCATAAACTTGAATATAACCAAATCGCTACTGTGGAAAACTTAACCACTTTAAAGAACGCTGGTAGAGTTAAAGCTTCAAAAGCTTTCTTTGGTAACTTATTTGGTGTTAAACCAATGCTAATTAGTGATGCCAAAGGTAATAACTACGCGATTGAAAAACAAAAAGGTAGAAGAAATGCCTTATTAAGAATTGTAGAAATGGCCAAAGAACTTGCTGTTGATCCTGAAAATAGTGTTTGCTGGGTTTCTGAAGCTGAATGTAAACCAGAAGATGTTGAATTATTAGTCGCTAACTTAAAAAGCGGAGTGAAATTCAAAGAAGTTAATGTTGTTCCTATGGGACCAATCATTGGTGGTACTACTGGTAAAGGAACTGTTGGCGTTTATTTCTTTGGTAAGAAAGTTGAAGTTGTTGGTGAATAATTAAAATGGTCACTAAAACATTAAACGGACAAACTTTTAAATCGCTAGTGGTTTCAGGGGCTAAATGCCTAAGAGATAATATCGAAGAAGTTAATAACTTAAACGTTTTCCCTGTCCCTGATGGAGATACCGGCACTAATATGTGTCACACCATTGAAGGTGGTATCGGCTCAGTTAAAGGAATTGATTCGGAAAAACTTTCAGAAATCTGTAAGCCGATGAGTGGTGGAATGCTACTCGGGGCCAGAGGAAATTCTGGCGTTATTTTAAGTCAAATCTTTAGAGGCATTTGTAAAGGCCTCCAAGATAAAGAAGAGGCTACTGCTTTAGATTTAGTTAGAGCCTATGAGCTTGGTGTTAAACAAGCTTATGGAGCGGTTGTGACTCCGGTAGAAGGCACAATTTTAACTGTCTTTAGAGAGGCTACTGAATACACCGCTGAACATATCGACTTTAGCAGTACAATTAATGATTTTTATCATTTTCACCTGCAAAAAGCCGCTCAAAGTTTAGCAAATACTATAAATTTATTGCCTGTTTTAAAAGAAGCAGGTGTCATTGATTCTGGTGGAGCAGGGTATGTGAGAATCGTTGAAGGAATGATTAAATTCTTAGAAGGCGAAGAGGTTGATTTATCTTTTATTGAAGAGAGTAAATCCGACACTAGTGTAGAAACTTCTACTGCAGTTGATTTCTCTGCTTTTGGACCAGATGATGAACTTAAATTTGGATACTGCACTGAATTCATTTTAAGGCTTCAAAACTCTAAAGTTGATATTGATAATTTCGACATTCAAGAAGTCATTGATATCTTAAATGGAGATGACATTAAAGGTGACTCGATTGTTGCCTTAAGCGATGATAGTGTGGTCAAAGTTCATGTTCACACTAAAGATCCAGGAAAAGTCTTAGACCATATGCGTAAGTTTGGTGAATTCCTCACTATTAAGATTGAAAATATGGCTCTTCAACATAATGAACAAATTGGCGACACTGAACTTGAAGCCGAAAGACTTAAGGAGCATAAAAAATATGCGGTTGTCGCTGTTGCTACCGGAGACGGCATTAAACAACAATTTACCGAATTTGGTGTCGATGCCATTATCGATGGTGGACAATCCATGAACCCATCTACTGAAGACTTTATTAAAGCCTTTAAATCATTAGATGCTGAAAACATCATTGTCTTCCCAAATAATAAGAACATTATTATGGCCGCTAAACAGGCTGCTACCTTATATAAGGGAAGTCATGTAGAAGTAATTGGTTCAACAACCATTCCTCAATGTTATAGCGCCTTAACAATGCTTGATTACTCTAGTGATGACTTAACAATCATTGTTGGTAACTTTAAAGAAGCTATTGATCGTGTTAGTAGTGGAGAAATAACCACCTCAATTAGAAATACCACTGTTAACAAGGTAGAAATCAAAAAAGGTGATTACATTGGTATCTTAGACGGCAAACTCTTAGTGAGTAACAAAGAGAAACTTGAAGCCCTAAAATCTTTAATTAGCAAAGTTAAAGATATTGATGAGAAAGAAGTATTAATCATCTTGTGCGGCAAAAATGTTTCTGAAGAAGAAAAAGAATCACTTCAAGAAATGTTATCCGATTCCTTCCCACAGCTTGAATGTGGTGTGATGGATGGAGGACAAGATGTCTACGATTATCTGTTCTCAATTGAGTGACTTCCTCCTCCGCTTATAGAAGATGGGGGCTTCCCACTCAAGAAATCTAGTGATTTCAGTATCAATGGGCTATCCCCGAGAGTCCCTCGGTTAAGTTTGTTTTATATCAAGACAAACAACTTGTTTATAGTTATTTAATTAGAAGGATTAAGTATCATTCTTATTCCTTCTTTTTTAATATTAACCGCGGCATTATGGTCTCGGTTATGTTTCACTCCACAATTTGGGCAAATCCAGGATTTAGTTTTTAGTAGTAGATCAGTTTTCCGATATCCACATTCAGAACATAATTGACTAGATGGGAAATATTTATCTACTTTTACTAGTTTCTTATTTAGCCATTCTAGCTTATATTTAAGCTGATTTAAGAATGTGCCAAAGGCTAAATCAGAAATGAATTTACCTAGCTTTAATTCTTCTTTTCTTTTAGATATCTCTTTTAAATCTAAATCTTCCACAAAAACATAGTCATATTTATTAGCAAGATATCGACTAGTTTTATGTAGATAGTCCTTTCTTTGATTAGCAATCCGCTCATGAAGATTAGTAATTCTAAGGAGTTGCTCTTTATAATTATTACTACCCTTTACCATATGAGACAATTTTCTTTGCTCTTTTGCGAGTTTAGTTAAAGACGATTCATAATACTTAGGCATATTAGACTTAGTTTTA
>CADCEE010000020.1 GCA_902800355.1 uncultured Erysipelotrichaceae bacterium
ATTAAAGATTATCCAAGATTACATTTATCTAGATATGAAGCTGATTCTAAAAGCGAAGTAAATTATTCGATAGATACAGTAAAACATTTCAAAAAAGAATATCCAGATAGTAATATTTACTATCTTATTGGTACTGATCACGTTAATAGCTTCCATAAATGGAAAGATGCAAAACAGTTATCTAAACTAGCAAAAATCGTTTATTTTAAACGTCCAGATATGGTGGTGGATGAGAATAACGTCAAAGAATTTAAAATGGTAGAGATTAGTGGAAGTCTTAAAGATGAATCCTCTACTGAAATTAGAGAATTAAAATCTTTAGACACTCCAGATAGCGTTATTGATTATATAATCAATAATAGACTCTATTTCATGAAAAGAATCGCCTCTTATATGAGTGAGAAAAGATTAGTGCACACAATTAGCACAGCTAAGCTATCTTATGAAATTTCCTTGGCAAATAATTTAAAAGACGCTAAAAAGGCGCTTATTGCCGCCTTATTACATGATATTGGCAAAGAAATGCCTATGTCAGAACAAAAAGCAATCATGGAAAAGCATTTTAAAGAATATGTCAGCTATCCACCTGTCATTTATCATCAATTTATAGGTGCTTATCTAGTGGAAAAAGACTTTGGCATTACTGATCCAGTGATTTTAGATGCAATTAAATATCACACAACAGCAAATTCCAACATGTCAGACGTGGCAATTATCGTTCATTGCGCTGATAAAATAGAGCCAACAAGAGGATTTGAGTCTAAAAATCTAATAAATGGATTAAAAAGTAGTTTAATGAATGGATTTGTAGAAGTCTTAAAATCAAATGTTGAATATTACCTCAGACACAACATTGATTATAAGAACGATTTACAGATGGCTTGCCTTAATCAATATCTTAAATAGTAATAACAAGAAGAAAAATAGTAGATCCACAATTAGAGTGGATTTTTTCTTTATAATCATTACTTCGCATAATTATCATTATGTTAACCATTCTATATAATAAACAAAGTTTAATGTTGGAAAAAATCATATTAAATATATAAATAATTGGTTAATATTGGCTTATAAACAATAAAAATACTCCACATAATTGCGGAGTTTCCACCTACTAATTATCTACTAATTTTGATATTACACCACTAATTCGAGTGTTTTGCCCGTTTTTTTGATCTTCTTGTTTTTACTTAATTTTGCGATTGTTCTACTTAAAGATTCGCGCGTTAAATATAGCTCATCAGCGAGCTTTGTGATTGATTTATAACTAATTCTATTTTTATTAAATGTAAGATAATATAGCAATCTGTCTTCTGCACCACTAATTGTTAATAATTTGATCTTTAAATTAAGGTTTTTGGAGAAGTCTGATTGTTGAGTTAGATACAAAACTAGGAATTCTTCATCATTTTTTAATATTTTTAGGAGATTATCCTTACTTAAAAACCATATTTCGGAATCTTTTTGAGCTATAACGTCGCCTCTATATTTTGGATTAGAGGAGAAAACTAAATTATTTCCAAACATCTGGCCTTCTATTAAAACGTTATATGTAACTTCTTTCCCGTTAGAGAAATACGATTTAATAACGATTTCCCCACTTTTGAGGACTCCAATAGATTTACAGGTATCATTTTCTAAGAAAATGGTTTTTCCGGCCTTAAAAACTCTTTTTTCTATATATTGAGGATATTTACTAAGTATTTGGACAATATTATTCATTTTCGTGATTTAAATCACATTTATTATATTCATATTTATATAAAATATCAACGAGGTAGAAAATATGAAAAAAGCATTATTATTTATTCCAATTGTTTCTTTATTAGCAAGCTGTGGAGGAAAAAATCCAAATTTAAGACAAACAGATTTAAAAATTCTCTCCCCTACCGGGGCTCCTGCAGTTTCCATGTATAACTTTGTTAATGGGCTTCATACAGTTTTAAATCCTGCTTCTGAATTACTTCCAGAATTTGGAAAAGATAATTACGACATCATTGTTGCTCCTGCTAAAGGAGGATTAACTAAAATCGTAAAAGCTAACGCTAACTATCAAATGGCGGCAGTAGTTACCTTTGGTAACTTCGCTTTAGTTTCTACAGGAAAAGACACTGATGGCATACTGAATGCTGGTGATAATGTATTAGTGTTTCAAAAGGCAGATATTCCTGGTTCCGTATTTAATTTCTTATATGGAGAACTCGGTTTAAATGTCTATGATGTTCCTGATGTTTCTGATACAGCCGGACCATTAAATACAGGATCTATTACAATTGCAGGTGATACCATCGAACTTGATTATGTTTTCTCTGCATATCCTTTAATTACTAATTTAAAGAAAACTGCTCAAGTGGCTGAAAGAGCCTCAGACGCTTTTGCTAGTAAAACAGATGGAAAGAGAATTATTCAGGCTGGTGTTTTTATAAATAAAAACCTAAGCGAAGAAAAAGCTGATGAGTTTTTAACTTTGTTAAATCAAGATCTTATTTCCGCTCTTGCTTTCCCAAGTAATATCGCTAACGCCTTTAATTTATTTGGTGGAGAATCTGAACAAAAGAATAAGTTTGGTGTTGATGCTGAAGCCGTCTTGAATGCGATGAATGATCGAAACGGTTTAGGTTTGGGTTATCAAAAAGCTAAAGATGCACAAGCGGAAATCAATTATTTCATTAACGATATTTTGAAATTGAATTTGGAGTTAAATGAAGAAGTATATTACTAATCGATATTTCCTTACCGCTTCAGGCGTCGTTCTATTCTTTTTACTGTGGTATTTAATATATCTTTTTACCGGACAAAACATTTATGTTTTCCCTGGTCCTTTTACTACGATAAGAAGATCGTTTGAGTTGTTTGCTGATTCATATCTATATAAATGCATTTGGGGTTCGCTTTATCGCATGCTGATAGGTTTTTCCATTGCTTCTATAGCTGCAATTTTTCTTGGCATGATTGTTGGTAATTATTTAAAGCTTAAACATGTATTCAATCCAACGATGATTGCTTTAAGAAGCATCCCAACAGCGGCAATCGTCTTCTTAATATTGCATTTAGCAGGATTTGATAATGCTTCTCCTTATGTTGTAGCAGTTATTGTCTTTCCGATGGTCTATGAAGCCACTGTTAGCGGATATCAACACATTGATAAACAAGTTTTAATGGCAATGCAACTTGATAACAATACTCGTTTACAAAAGAACTTTAAAATCAAACTTCCTTTAAGTATGCCTTATATCGCTGTTGGTTTGACCACAAGTTTTGCTCTATCTTTTAAGATAGAGATTATGGCGGAAACCTTAACTTCCACCAGTGAATCCTATGGTTTAGGTAGAGCTATAGCCGTTGAATTTGCTAATCAAACAGATGGACTTATCTCCACTTTTGCTTATGCTTTTGTTGCGATATTGATTATGCTAATCGTCTCTTCGATAATTTTCATTTTAAAAAAGAGTTTACATATTAAAAACCCAGATGCGAATTAATCATCTGGGTTATTTTTTAATTGTTATTTTTTAAGGACTTCCACCATTGGTTTTCCAATCAAGTCGCTTGGCATTTTTAAGCCAAAGTTTTCTAAGATTGTGGCACCAATATCACCAAAGCATTCTCTTTCTTCTAAGTATCGACCGTTTTTAATACTTGGAGAATACATAAGTAGAGGTATTTTTTCTCTAGTGTGATCGGTTCCTGGCCAAGTTGGATCATTACCGTGGTCTGCAGTGATGATTAATAAATCATCATCATTCATCTTAGAGATGAATTCGCCGACTCTTTTATCAAATCTTTCAAGGGCCTCTCCGTAGCCAATAGGATCTCTTCTATGACCGTATTCACTATCGAATTCGACTAAGTTAACGAAGCACATACCGGTGAAATTATGATGTAATAATTCATCAATGGTTTTGTCCATGCCGTCTTCGTTAGAAACGGTCTTTTGTGTTTTACTAACACCATATCCATCAAAGATGTCACCAATCTTACCAACACAGCTAGTCATGAATCCATGTTCTTGTAAGACATTCATTACCGTTGGTAATGTTGGCTTTAAGGCTAAGTCGTGTCTATTAGATGTTCTTTTAAATGTTTCTGGAGTTTTACCAACATAAGGACGGGCGATAACTCTTCCCACCATCCATTCTGGTTTCATACAGATGTCTCTAGCGATTTCGCAGCATCTATATAATTCTTCTAATCCGGTAACTTCTTCGCTGGCAGCGATTTGTAACACGGAGTCACTAGATGTATAGACAATAAGAGAATTTTCTCTTATTTGCTGTTCGCCTAATTCTTTGATGATTTCTGTTCCACTAGCAGCGCAGTTACCGATTAATTTATGTCCTGTTCTTTTTTTAAGTTCATCCATTAATTCTTTCGGGAATCCAGTATCAGTAAATGTTTTAAATGGAACTTTGGTATGAATGCCCATCATCTCCCAGTGACCTGTCATAGTGTCTTTACCGTTAGAGGCTTCTCTACTTCTGGCGGAGAAAGCGTGTGGATGAGAGACTTTTTTAGTACCTTTAACTTCAGTTAAATCTGCAATGCCCATCGCTTCCATATTTGGAATATTTAAGCCGTTAGGCATTTTTTCTGCAATGTGTCCGAAAGTATTACTTCCCCAGTCACTATGACCGGCATTAAAAAACTTATCGGCATCTGGTTCATAACCGACGCCAGCTGAGTCAGCGACGATTACAAAAATTCTTTTATAAGGATATGACATATATTTCTTACCTCGAGTCTATAATATATTATTTTTTGTTAATAAACAAATCATATGCACTAATAATTCTTTCTCTAGATACATGCGTATAAATTTGGGTAGTAGCAATATTAGCGTGCCCTAACATCTCTTGAACGGTTCTTAGTTGCGCTCCACCTTCTAATAAGTGAGTGGCAAAGCAGTGTCTTAAAGTATGAGGTGAGATCTCTTTATCAATCCCAGCTTCTTGAGCGTATTTTCGAATTTGTTTAAAGAAATAAACTCTACTTATTGGTTTTCCTTTTCTATTTAAGAAAAGATATTTAGAATCTGCTCCGTGGAATTTTCCTCTAACTTGATTAATATATTTCACCACATATTCTAAAGCGAAATCCCCCATAGGAACTTTTCTTTCTTTGGCTCCTTTACCAAAGACAATCACAATTCCTTTTTTTAGATTGATATTTGCCTTTTCTAATCCGATAAGTTCAGAAACACGAAGTCCACTAGCGTACATTAATTCCAGCATCGCTTTATCTCTAATGCCACTTAATGATTTCATATTTGGAGCGTTTAATAAAAGTTCCACTTCTTCAACAGATAAATAAGTTGGTAAGATTTTCTCTTTTTTAGGATTTTCTATATCTGGTAATTCACCATTATAAAGTCCATCTTTCTTAAGAAAGGAATAGAAATGTTTAATCGATGAGGCTCTTCTTATAGCGGTAGGAGGTTTGATTTTTCCTAAACTCAACTCGTAGATCATAAATGAATTAAGGTCGTATGGTCCTAATTCACTTGTGTCCTTCTTATCTTTATAAAAAGCAAAAAACAACTTTAAATCAGTGAGATAGGCTTCGGCTGTTTTATTAGATAATCCTTTTTCCACTAATAGATATTGAGCAAATTGGTTAGCAGCATCATTTATTTCCATTTTTTAATTCACTCGCCCTTTTCAAATTTGCGCCTTTATAGCGACGATTTAAATCATTGATGATTAATTTAGTGCGATTCTCCTCTTCGTGTCTCTGGTAGTCAAATAGAGTCATTTGAATGGAAGAATCTTTAATACTGACAAGGTTTTGTAGTGTGACACCCACTGCTCTAACGGTTAAATCTAAGAAATTATGTTCATATAGCTTTAAAGCCATATTTAAAATATCTTTACTGTCGTTAGTGAGTTTATCAAAAGTTATCGATTTATTACGCGCTTGATAATTAGTATCTTTCACCATAATTTGAATGGTGTTACCAATCATCTGTTCTTTTTTAGCGCGCATTGATACTTCTTCTGCGAGCATCGCATAAGTTTGTTTGATAATTTCAAATTGATTAGTGTCACTTTTTAATGTTGTAGAGTTACCAATAGATTTTGGATTGTCATATTCTAAATAAATTTCATCAGAACCATAGCCGTTAACCCATAGTTTAAGTTCTTCAGCAAATTTACCTAATAAATTTAAAGTTATTTCATCATCACTATTTAATCTATCAGCGAGATCACCAATAGTTTTAACGCCGATAGATTCTAATCTTGGAGCGGTTTTTTTACCCACTCCAAACATATCTTTAATTGGAAGTGGGTATAAGATATTTTTAATATCTTTTCTTCTAATGATTGTGATACCCATTGGTTTTTGATAGTCGCTACCCATCTTAGCTAGAAATCTAGTTGGTCCCACTCCTATTGAGCACTTGAGTCCGGTTCTTTTAAATAGCTCTAATTGAATTGACTTAAAATAAGAAACGACATTTTTCTTTCCTTTAATAACATCAGTGAAATCCGCAAAAAGTTCATCTATAGATGCAGACTCTACTTTTGGGGTAATACTACGGATATAATTTTTAAATTGATGAGATAACGTAATATAAAAACGATAATCAGGCGGTACGATAATTAGGTTTGGGCAGAGTTTCACTGCCTTATTCATTGGCATGGCACTACTAACACCGTATTTCCTAGCTTCATAAGAGCAAGTAGAAACTACGCCTCCTCTACCTAAATGACCAATAGCCACTGGTTTATTTTCTAAAGAAGGATCTCTAATTTCTTCTGCTCTTACAAAAAAAGCATTTAAGTCAATATGGACAATTACTCTAGCCATATTTTCATTATAAATGCATTCTAATATTATGTTAACTAAAAGTTATAACAAATCGATAATATTATCGATTTTGATACCAAACTTTTCTCTTTGTTCGTCGATTGTGGCTTGTTTAACAAATTCAGTTGGCACAGTTTTAACAACAACTTTACCTTTATAGCCAAGGTCCATTAATTTACATTCTAAGGCGTTAGCAAAACCTTCTTTAGTAGCGTAAGCATTATAAATAATGACCTTCTTATAATTAAGAAGTTCTAACACTTTGCTTTCATCCATTGGCTTAAGATAAATAGCGTTATATAAAGCGACATCTTTACCTAATTCTACTAATTTCTTTTTAAGATCAACGGTAATTGGACCAACAGAGACAATGGCGGCATCTTTTGATTTTGCCTCTAACTCTACTTTCCAAGTCCCATAAGGAATCTTTTTCACTTCCTCGGTTTGAATAGAGAAATATTCACGAGGATATCTAATCGCGAATACTCCATGTTTACATAAAGATTCTTTCATTAATGAAAGAGCTTCATTACTTCTACTGGCCATCGCGATTGTGACATTAGGAATTGTATATAAGAAAGCTTCGTCATAAATTCCTTGATGAGTTTCCCCGTCATTTCCCACTAATCCAGCACGGTCAATTAAAATTGTACAGTTAAAGTTCATTCTTGCAACATCATGAGATAACTCATCATAACTTCTTTGTAAGAAGGTGGAATAAATAGAAATAACTGGATGAATACCACTACTAGCTAATCCACCCGCTAAAGTAAAGGCATGCTCTTCGGCAATACCTACGTCGATTGTTCTTTTTGGGAATTCGCTAAATAAGGAATCTAAATCTGAACCATGTTCAGTAGCAGGAACAATTGTAATGATTTTATCATTACTTTTCATCTCATTCTTTAATAAGAATTTGTATTGCTCACTCCAAGAAACAATAGCTTCTTTTGCTTTAATTTCGCCAGTAGCGACATCGAATTTAGAAACTCCGTGCCATGAACCTTCTAAATCTTCTTCAGCGTATTTATAGCCTTTTCCCTTGATTGTTTTAATATGAACTATGACAGGGCGAGGTGATTTTTTAGCTTGCTTAAGAGCCTTTTCAACGTGTCTAATATAGTGGCCATCAACTGGTCCAATATAATTAAGACCCATCGTGTCGAATAAGTTAAAGCCGATAACTTTACGTTTAGTCCAGTTTTTGATTTTGGTGAATTTCACCCACATCCATTTACCAAATCTTGTTAAGAAGAAGATTTTTCTAAAGGCGTTTTTGCTTTTAATATAGAAAGATGATCCAGACATTTTTCTAAAGGCCTTAGATAAGCCTCCTACTGGTTGAGAGATGGACATGCCGTTATCATTAAGGACCACAATCACTTTGTGATTAGATTGAGCTAAGTTATTTAATCCTTCAAAGGCTAAGCCGTTTTGAATAGAGGAATCCCCAATAAAGGCCACTACATCATATTTTTCACCTTTAAGGTCACGAGCAATAGCCATACCAGTTGCAGCGCTAATACTTGTAGATGAATGACCTGCTTCAAAATGATCGTAAGGTGACTCATTCATTTTCTGGAAGCCACTAATTCCGTCTTTTTGTCTTAAAGTATCGAGTTGACGACCTGTTAATAATTTATATGTATAGCATTGATGACCGACATCAAAGATGATTTTATCTTTTTTAAAATCAAAAGCGCGACATAAAGCAATTGTGGCGTCTATGGCTCCTAAATTTGCAGATAAATGACCACCATTTTTACTAGTTATATCCAAGATATAATTTCTAATATCGTCACTTAAAACATCCAGCTCTTTATAATTTAAATTTTGTAAGAACTCTGGACCTTTAATTGCTTTTAAGTCAACATGCTTTAAGTTTTTGGCCATATTTTATTTTTCGATTTCGATTACCTTTTCCACTTTTTCTTCGGCTTTCTTTAATTCCTCATTTAGAAGTTTAACAATTTTATTACCTTCTTCATAAAGTTTTAAACTTTCATCTAAAGAGAGTTCTTTTTGTTGAATCAAAGAAACGATCTCTTTTAATCGATTTAATTCTTTTTCAAAGTTCACTTCTATTGCCATAACTACTCTCCTTGGACTTTGATAACTTCACTATCGAAGCTACCATCTTCTAATATTGTGCGGACTATTTGTCCTGATTTTAACTGTTTTGTGTTTTTAATTGGTTTTCCAGATTCATCTAAAGATATGGAATATCCTCTAGATAACACCGCTTTCGGGTTTAATATTTCTAATTGTTTAGAATATTTATCTAGCTCGTCAGATTGATGTTTCACTAATTCTTTTAAAGAATCAGTTAATTCTTCTTTTAATTCGCTAAGTTCTTCTTTTTTATCTTCAATCGAGTCATATAGAGCCTGCTCCATTAATAACTTAGACTGAGAGAATAAATTCTCTAATTCTCTTCTATCTACTGTGGCTAGTTCTGCCGCTCCTGTTGGAGTTGAGGCTCTTTTATCAGCGATATAATCAATTAATGTGGTATCAATTTCATGACCTACCGCAGCGATAATTGGCATTTTGCTTTTAGCAACTGCTCTAACTAGCTTTTCATCATTGAAGGCACTTAAGTCTTCGCTTGCCCCTCCGCCTCGACCAATGATTAGAGTGTCTAAATCATATTCTTGAGATTTATTGAAGGCTTTTAACAATTTTTCAGGAGCTTGTTCTCCTTGAACGAGACTAGGAAAGACATATATATTAGCAATTGGATATCTTCTTTTGATGTTAGTAACAATATCTCTAATTGCTGCTCCATTAGGAGCGGTAATCACTCCAATAGCTTTAGGATAGATATTTATTGGTCTTTTTCTAGATTCATCAAATAGACCTTCGCTAGCGAGTTGTTTTTTTAATTTTTCTAATTCGATTAACTGTTGACCTAATCCCACTTCTTCCATTTCATAGATGTTTAAATTGTAACTTCCTCTAGGGATATAAGCATCTACACTAGCTAGAACAATTACTTCATCTCCATCTTTTGGAGAAAAAGCAATACGCTTAGCGTAGTTATTAAACATCACCGCACTGATCACGGAATTTTGATCTTTTAGTGAGAAATATAAATGTCCGCTTGGATATGCTTTGAAATTACTTATTTCTCCTTTAACGCGGATATATTTTAATCTTTCGTCATTGTTTAAAAGGCTCTTGATATAAGAGCTAACATCACTAACTAAAATAACAGGAGCACTCTCAAACATTATTTCAATACTCCAGCGTCTAATATCGCATTAATAAACTTTGCTTGTTTATCATCAATATATTTTTTCGCTAATTCTACAGCAATATTAATAATCACTGCTTTTTCAGCCTTGTCTATAAAATAGAAATGTGTGTAACTCATTAATAAAATTGCTTGAGTAAGTAATGGTAGCCTTTCCCATTTCCATTTTTTTAAATAATGGGTATAGGCTAACTTTATTTCTCCATATTTAGATAATGAAACCATCACCGAATCCACGATATACGGCGAGACATCTTTGATGTCACACTCACATAAGCTAGCGATGACATCACTTGCCGAACGATTTACTTGTTTTTCACCAAAAGTAAAATCGGTGAGTTCGTTATAAATCGCCACCATAATAATGTATTGTTGTTGATTTCTACTAATTTCCATGATGATATAACCAAATATTATTTGAGGATTGATTCGCAAAGTTCCACTAAGCGATCAGAAGTGAAGTTGAAGTGAGCAATCACATCTTTAGCCGGAGCACTAGCGCCGAATTCATCTAAGCCCATATGGTATTTAGACCACTTACCCCAACCAAAGGTTGAAAGCATCTCCACAGACACTCTTCTTTCGCTTGGTAAGAGTAAAACTTCACGTCTATATTCTTTATCTTGTTCCGCGAATAATTCCCATGAAGGCATGGAAACAACACGAACGTCGATTTTCTTTTCTAATAATTTCTTTTGCGCTTCAATGGCTAAAGAGACTTCACTACCAGTAGCAATTAAGACTAAATCTGCTCTTTTTGCTTCTTTAGAAACAACATAAGCTCCACGCTTCACTCCTTCATCACTACTGCCTTCTAATAAAGGAAGGTTTTGTCTAGATAAGATAAGGGCGGCTGGAGTTTTAGTGCTTCTTAAAGCTTCTCTCCAACAAGCATAAGTTTCTCTTTCATCAGCAGGTCTAAAGACTCTGACATTTGGAATAGAACGAAGCATTGCAAGTTGTTCGATTGGTTGATGGGTAGGTCCATCTTCACCAACAGCAATACTATCATGAGAGAAGAGATAGATGCCTGGTAAGTGAGATAACGCTGCCATTCTAATGGCAGGCTTCATATAGTCTGAGAAAACAGCAAAGCAACCAACATAGCTTCTAATGCCGCCATGTAAGAGCATACCGTTTTGCATACAAGCCATAGCAAATTCTCTAATACCCCAGTTCACA
>CADCEE010000021.1:0-3818 GCA_902800355.1 uncultured Erysipelotrichaceae bacterium
TGTAACGGCAAAGGTTGCTCGATGTGTAAAGGGACGGGCTATATTGAAATTCTTGGTGGTGGTATGGTCCATCCAAACGTTTTAAAAATGAACGGATATGACCCAGATGTCTATAGTGGCTTTGCCTTTGGCATCGGCATTGAACGTGTTGCTATTTTAAGATACGGGATCGATGATATCCGTAAGTTCTATCAAAATGATGTGAGATTCCTCCATCAATACCGTAAGAAAGCATAATTAGAAGGGAGTTAACTATGTTAGTCAGTTTAAAAAGTGTTAAAAAATATATTGATTTAGGTAATCTCTCTGCTATTGAGGTCGCTAACGGCTTAACTTTTGCCGGAATTGAAGTTGAAGAAGTAGTAAAACTTGCTAGTGGCACTAATCTAGTTGTTGGTCACATTTTGGAATGTGAAAAACATCCAGATAGCGATCACTTACATATTTTAAAAGTGGATTTAGGTCCTAAATATGGAGTGGAACAAATTGTTTGTGGCGCTCCTAATGCTAGAAAAGACCTTAAGGTCATTGTCGCTAGAGTTGGCGCCAAACTTCCTGGTGGAGAAATTAAAAAAGGTGTCATCCGTGGAGTAGAATCTAACGGCATGTGCTGTTCCTTACTTGAATTAGGCGTTGATCCAAAATATTTAAGAAAAGAACAAACAGAAGGTATTGAAGAATTACCAAGTGACGCTGAAGTTGGAAATGAAGATGTATTAGGCTATTTAGGTTTAGATGATGAAGTGTTGAACTTAAAAGTTCTCGCTAATCGTCCTGACTTATTATCCTTATATAATGTCGCTAGAGAAATTGGAGCGATCTTCTCTAAAGAAGTTAAGATTCCAAGCTATGAAGTAAAAGATAGTTTTAAAACTAACTTAGTAGTGGGTAGTAACTCTTGGAGATGTACACAATTCTCTGGTAGAGAAATTAAAGGTATTAAAATTAAAGAATCACCAAAATTTATTAAAGAATCGCTTTTAGCGATGGGTGTTAGAAGTATTAATAATATCGTTGATATTGGTAACTATGTAATGTTACTTACTGGTCAACCACTTCATATGTATGATGCCGATAAACTCGATAAAGCTGAATTAATCGCTAAAGATGATTTGTCTTGTGATTTTGTTGCGTTAGATGAACAGACTTATAAAGTCGAAAAAGACGACATTGTTATTACTAGTAAAAACAAAGCCATGTGCTTAGGTGGAGTGATGGGATCTTTAGCCTGCGCGGTTGATGAAAAGAGCACTCATATTTATATCGAAGCAGCAAGCTTTGATGGAGCTAGTATCCGTCACACTTCTAATAGACTTGGCTTATCTAGTGAATCGAGCCAAAGATTTGTGAAAGGCACTAATCACTATCAATCAGAAGATGTTATTAACTTCGCTTCTTATTTAATTAAGGAGTACTGCGAAGGTAAAGAATTCTCTGATATCGTCAAATATCAAAAAGAAGAAAAACCTGTTTCTATATTAAAGTGTCATTATTCTTATATTAATAATCGACTTGGAACAAACTTCTCTAAAGAAGACATTAAAAATGTCTTAAATAGACTTTATTTCAATGTAAGTAAAGAAAGTGGAGATGAATTTGAAGTTTCTATTCCTGCTTTTAGACTTGATGTTACTTGTGAGGCTGATATCTCTGAAGAAGTGATTAGAGTGCTTGGATTTGATCATGTGAAAAGCGAACTTCCATTACTAGACGCAAAAGTTGGAGGGTTATCTTTAAGACAATCTAGATTAAGAAAGATTAGAGATTTCTTGTCTTTAAACGGATTAGATGAATGCTTAACTTATTCTTTAGTTTCTAAAGAAAATTCTTCTAAATTTAATCTATTACATGAAGAAGAGCATTATAAATTACTTAATCCATTAACTGATGAAAGAGAATATTTTAGAACCCATATCTTATATTCTTTACTTGAATCCGCTTTATATAACGTTAATCGACAAAATAAAGACTTAAAATTATTTGAAACCTCAAATATGATGTCGACTTCTAGTAGAAGCGAACATTTAGCGGTCGTTTTATTGGGGGCTGATTATACTAGAGATTTAATGGAAAAATCTCCATTTGATTTCTATCATATGAAGGGAATTGTTGAAGGAATATTCGCTCTTCTTGGTATAGAAGCTTCTAGATATAGATTTGAACGCTATTCTTCTAATAAAGAAGAATTACACCCAGGAAAATCTGCAAAAATTATTTTCCAAAATGCCACGATTGGTGTTTTTGGTGAACTACATCCAAATGCATTAAAAGCACTTGGACTTAAAGGTAGTGCAGTCGCTTTAGAAATGGACTTAGAACCACTTCTAAACGCCAAAGTATCTTTAGCTAAGATGAGTCCAATTTCTAAATTCCCTACAGTTAGTAGAGACTTAGCAATGCTTGTTAATAAGAATGTTTCTGCTAGTGAGATTATTAAAGTTATTAAAACTAGCGGCAAAGGTTTAGTTAAAGAGGCTAGAATCTTTGATGTTTATGAAGGTAGTAATATTGACGAGGAACTTAAGAGTGTCGCTGTTAATATTGTTATCGGTAAGGAAGAAACATTAACTGATAAAGAAATTATAGATTTACTTGATAAAATCAAGTATGAACTAGCAAAATCGCTTAACGCTAGTATTAGAATGTAATATGCAAATAAGTCGATTTAATTTTCAAAATAATCTTTTGGAGCTTGAAGATACAATCGACTTTTCTAATGCTATATTAGACCATAATCACATTCGAAAAATTGAAAATACACATGTTAAAGTTATTGCTCATGAATATGATGATTTAATCACCATGGATGTAATGGTGGAATGTGATATTACTGGAGTCTGTTCTTATACTTTAGAAGATGTTCCTTTACATTTAAAATTCAAAGATTCATTAGAATTTTCTAATGAAGTTGAAGATGATGAAGATATCTTTTTTGAACCAAAACCAATATTTAATTTAGATCCATATATCTTAGGCTTAATCATTGCTTCTACTCCAACAAAAATTGTTAAAAAAGGAGCAAAACTTCCTGATAGTGGGAAAGGTTATCGAGTGTTAAGCGAAGAAGATTATCAAAAAGAAAAAGCGGAGAAAAAAGATTCTCGCTGGTCAAAATTAGACGATATCGAATTATAATGAGGCGCTGTCCTCATTTTATTTATAAATTTTTAAATTCCTTATTGTCATCTTTTTCTTATGACTATATAATGTAGTCAAGTGGTAAAAAGTGGGAGAAAGTGGTAACAATGTTTTTTGGTCACTATGAACATTCTCTAGATGATAAAGGTAGACTCCTTTTACCTAAAAAGATTAAAGAAGAATTAAAAGAAAATTCTCCTTTATATGTTTTAAAAGGTTTTGAGGGTTGTTTATCTGTTTATAGAGAAGCTGAATTCTTAAAATTAACCGCTGAATGCGAAAAGATTTCTTTTAACAAAAAGAACGCTCGTGATTATTTAAGAACTGTCTTAAGTAGTGTGATTGAACTTCCAATTGATAAAGTTAATCGTATTCAACTTCCAAAAGACACATTATCTAGATTCCACATCACTAAAAACGTCACCATCATTGGAGTGGGTGATCACTTCGAAATCTGGGACTCTGAAGCGTATAACAAATATGAACAAGAAGTTTCCATTAGATTTGAAAGTATTGCCGAATCATTAGGAAAAGATGATGAGTGAAATTAAACATATCCCAGTTTTATTAAATGAAACTATTGAGGGATTAAATATTAAACCTGATGGCACTTATATTGACTTAACTCTAGGAAGAGCTGGTCATAGTAGTGAAATCCTTAAAAGATTAAATAAAGATGG
>CADCEE010000021.1:3823-13412 GCA_902800355.1 uncultured Erysipelotrichaceae bacterium
TAATTGGTGTAGATCAAGATAAAGAGGCTATTGAAGAATCTAATAAGAGATTAAGTAAAATCGCTTCTAATTACAAGCTAGTTAAATCTAACTTTGTAAATTTCGAAGATGTATTATCGTCATTAAAAATCGACAAAGTCGATGGAGTATTAATGGATCTAGGAGTTAGTTCTCCTCAATTTGATGAAAGCGATCGAGGTTTCTCCTATCGATATGACGCTCCACTAGACATGAGAATGGATGTCGAACAAAGACTCACCGCTAAAGAAGTGGTGAACACCTATCCAGAAGGAGAACTTAGAAAAATATTCTATGAATATGGTGAAGACAAATATTCTAGTTCTATCGCACATAACATTGTGAAGTCTAGAGAAGTTAAACCCATTGAAACAACATTTGAATTAGTCGATATCATCAAAAGAAGTAAGCCTGCTAAAGAATTAAAAAAAGTAGGACATCCTGCTAAACAAATCTTCCAGGCATTACGTATCGAAGTTAATAACGAACTTAATGTATTAAAAGAAACATTAGTCCAAGTTGTTAAACATCTAAATAGTGGAGGTCGACTTGCCGTCATTACCTTCCACAGCTTAGAAGATAAAATCGTTAAAAAACTCTTTAAAGAGTTAAGTGTAGTGGAAGGAAATAGAAATAACTTCCCAACAGAAATAGAACAAAAAGATTTCAATCTTATCACCAGAAAAGGCATTAGACCTTCTGAAGAGGAATTGGAAAGAAATCATAGATCTACAAGTAGTACCTTAAGAATCATTGAAAAGAAATAGAAAGGAGAAAGGTTATGGTTAGAAAAAACAAGCTTTACAAACACCACAAGTCTAAAGCCTTTTTCTACGTCCGTAATTTTTCTATTGTTTTATTTGGTTTAATAGGTGTAGGAGTGGCGATTACTGTTCCAACCTACATTGCTTCAATTAAAAACGAGCAAATCGCTATCAAAGCTGAGTTCGATGAATCTAAAAAAGAAGAAAATAAAGAGTCTATTGAAGATTCAGTAGAGTCAGAAGATCTATTAAATTACTAAAAAATACACACTTTCAAATTAACAAATTATTGTTAATGTGAATTAACTAATGTAGAATATAGGGCATGAAAGAATCAATTTGTGCCTTAGAAATATCTCATAGATTTATCAAAATTGTTTTTGGATATGTCCAAGATAATCAAGTAGTGGTGACCTTTTCAAAGAAAGTTCCTTTAAATCACGCTGTTGAATCAGGAGCGATCAAAGATCATGCTGCCATTGTTAAAGAGTTAAGCAAAAATAATCCAGTTATGGATGAAGTATTACATTTCTCGCATCTATTAGATGATGCAGTTTTAGTTTTACCTCCATATGGCTTAGAAATTTATGAAACCACACAATATACATCTGTGATCTCTCCAGAAAAAGTTGTTGGTGAGTTAGATATAAAAAATATCTATAACATCATTAGAAACAAGAAATTACCTATTGATAATGAACTAATTGATATCATCCCAGATTCCTTTATGCTTGATAATGGTAATCGATACGCTCTTCCTCCAATTGGAAAAGAAAGTAGTGCTATTACAGTGCACGCTAAAGTGCACACATTACCAAAAAGAATTAACGAAGAACATTCATCTTGCTTAGTTAATAGTAATATCAAAGTTGGAAGACGTGTAGTGTCTCCATTCGCTGTAAGCGAACTATTATCAACATATAGTGATGTTCCAGCGACCTATTTCTTAGTAGATATGGGAGCGAGTTCTACCACAATCTCTTTAGTGGATAATCATCAAATTTTTGCTACCAGAAGCTTCTCTTGGGGCGGAGATAATATCACTAATAGCATTGTCACTAGCTTCAATATTTCAGAAGAAGAAGCAGAAAAGATTAAGATCTTATATGGCTTAGATAAAAGAGAAATGAGATTTGATTATCCGGTTGCGAAAGTGGTTACTCCTTTAGGAGAAGAAGCTTGTACAGTTAAAGCTCTTAATCAAATCATTGAAAAAGAATTATCTGGATTTATTAATATGTTTAACTTAGGAAAAGAACAATTAGTGAATGCTTATAATATTGATGAGTCTGACACAATGCCTGTTATCTTTATAGGCGGAGCCTCTCAGCTTAAAGGCTTAAAAGGATTCTTTGATGAAAATTTAAAGAATAAGAATTATAAATTCTTAAAGAATAAATCTATCGGGGCTAGAGATCCGTCTCTAACAAGTTTACTTGGAGCTATCTTAGTAAATAAGAAATACCCTGTTAAGAAAAATGAAAATTCTTCTCAAGTGAAAGTCACAAGAGATGAATAAAAGGAGGAAAACATATGCAAAATTATGATTTAGACAATTTCGAACCTGCTGCCAAAATCGTTGTTATCGGTGTTGGTGGAGCCGGAAATAACGCTGTCAATCGTATGATTGATGAAGAAATTTCTAATGTTGATTTCTATGTTGCAAATACAGACAAACAAGCATTGGCAAGCTCTAAAGCTAATAACCGCATCATCCTAGGCGAAGCCTTAACAGGTGGCTTAGGAGCGGGCGGAGAACCGGAAATGGGTGAACAAGCTGCTGAAGCAAGTGCCGACGATATTAGAGAAATTGTCAAAGACGCCAACATGGTTTTCGTGGCCGCTGGTATGGGCGGAGGTACTGGTACAGGTGCTGCTCCTGTAGTGGCTCGTATTGCTAAAGAAGCAGGTGCCTTAGTTATTGCTATTGTTACTCGTCCATTTACTTTTGAAGGCAAAAAGAAAACTGTCTATTCTATTGATGGTTTAAATAAACTTAAGAGCTGTGTTGACTCTTTAATTGTCGTTTCTAACGACAAATTATTAATCACTAACGGCAACGCTCCTATTGGAGAAGCATTCAATGCCTCTGATAAGGTTTTAGCTCAATCCGTAAAAACTGTCGTTAACTTAATTTTATTACCAGCAGTGATCAACTTAGACTTTGCTGATGTGAGAAATACATTAAAAGATAGTGGAGTTGGTTTAATTGGTTTTGGTATGGGCAGTGGTCCAAATAGAGCTAAAGACGCTGCTACTAGCGCCATTACTTCTCCTTTACTTGAAGCGGGTATAGCTGGAGCTAGAAGAGCAATTGTGGCCATTACTTGCGGCACTCAAGTTAGCCTATTTGAAGCACAGGAATGTGTTAACCTATTAATTGAATCAGCTGGTGGCAATATTGATATCAAATTTGGCATCACAATTAATGACCAATTAACTGATGAGATTTTAGTCAGTGTCATCGCTAGTGATTTTGAAAATGATGTTGATTTCACTGCTCAAAGTGTTATTGAACCAATTAAGCCTGTTGAATCAGAAGGGAAACTTGATCAACTTGAAGACACCGCTGAAAGAGAAAAAGAAAGATATCTCGAAGAAGATAGCATCATTCCTAACTTCTTAAAGAGTTAATTTTAATTAAAAATTCTTAAAAAGAGCGATTTCGCTCTTTTTTTATGCCTGTGCATATGTAATAATTGTTTTAGGTACGAGTTTATGAATAAAAGAAAAGTAAAGATTACTCTTACATCATTAATTTCTTGCATCATTTTAGGCATGACTAGTTGCGGAGAAACTCCTGCACCTCATGTTCATACTTTTTCTACCGATTGGTCTTGTGATGATGAATACCATTGGCACGCTGCAACATGTGAACATAAAGACTTAAAAAGTGATTATGAATTACATACATGGGATAATTGGGTTATTGACCGTGAAGCTACGCCTAAACAAAAAGGATTAATGCACCGTGATTGTACAACTTGTGAGTATGAGCAATCTGAAGAATTTGATTATTTAACTCCTGCTAATAGAGTGTATCTTCCTACTGATTTAAAAAAGTGCATAGTAGCCGTTGGTAATACTGAAGCGTTACACCCTGTAATTTTTCCTGTAGAAGCACATAAAAATATTAAATATCTCGTTGATGACGAAGATGTGTTAACGGTTGACGATAAAACTAATGTTTTAACAGGCAAAGGTGTTGGCACCGCCGTTATTACTGTTTATAACGATAATAATAATGATGGTTTATTAAATGATGACGAGCCAAGAAATTTTGCCTGCTATGATGTTCAAGCACAAAATACTGATTATTCAGTAACTTTACCAGCATATGAGATGACTATAAAAGTTGATGAAGTAGTGACTCTTTCTCCAAGCGCACACGGATTTACTCCTGACCCAAATAAGTGGAGTTCTTTTGTTCATAATGATGAAGTTGCTAGTTCTTATCAAAAACAATTAAAAGGTCTTAAGCCTGGAGTTACTGAAGTATCTATTTATCAAGCCCCTTCTAGTGGGGAATTAGCAGTAGAAGCTAGATTAACATTAACCGTTATTGAAAACACCGATGATTCTGGATTAAGAGCGTATAGTGTTGATTTTAAACATAAAACTAAAAATGTATTTTTAGGTGATGAATTTGACGTTGAATATTCTGTAAATCCTAAAGGTTCTATTGATGAAGATGTCGTATTTGCTGTTAAAGGTAATGCGGTTAGTTTTCACGGGGATAAATTCCACGCTATTAAAGCCGGCTCTTCCATTATTGAAATAAAAACTCCTAATGGAAAAGTTGACCATATGAAAGTTGTTGTTAGTGAAGAACAAGAATATGAATCTACATATAACAATTATTATGGAAATCTAACTTGGACTGATGGGGAGGATTTAAAAGCTAAACTCCATGATATTATTTCTACTAACAAAAGAAAACTGACATACACTAATTCTAATTGGGATAGTAATAAAGACGCTGATTCTTTAATTGATGATCCTAGTAAAGTTAATGTTTTATATTCAAATAAACCAGTTGATAAAAATGCGACACAGACAGGTTGGCAAAGAGAGCACTGTTTCGCGGCTTCTTTAATGACCGGCATTGGAACTGGAGACGCAACCAAAACTTTAGGTAGAGCTACTGATTTCCATAATTTATATGCATCTTATGCGAGTGGTAATCAATCTCGTGGAAATAAGAATTTTGGCTACGCTAATAAAGATTCTTTAAGATATGTAGTTCCAGAGAATGATGGAAGTTATTGTTATGACTTAACTTGGTTTGAACCAAGTGATATTGATAAAGGAAAACTCGCTAGATCTATTTTCTATATGGGAGTGATGTATAACGAAGAAGAACAATTCGCTTATGATGGAGTGACTTATAAAGCATTACCAATCGAAATTATCGAAGATAATGTTAATTATAATGATGTGAAATTTGCTGACTTAACTGGTTCATTAAATCAAGAAAAAGAATTATTAAAAAAATATCTTGAAATCGTTAAAAAAGAATATCCAACCATCACTAGTGAAGCAATTCTTAATAAAATTGCGTATCGCTACTATAAAGATACCAATAGTCCTTGCGCGATTGGAAATTTATCAGAGTTGATGATGTGGAACTCTTTTGCGGTTGATAACCAAGAGATGCAACATAATAACTCCGTATATAGTTATAATTCTCCTGCTGGAGGAGCAATCCAAGCAAACCGTAATCCATTTGTTGATTACCCTCAATTAGTGGAATATGTTTATGGATCCTTAAAAGATCAACCAGGATCAATTAAAGATTTAAAACCAGCAATTTTAGATTTAGATGTTACAGTTCCTGAGGCCCCAACTCAAGATCCAGAACAAAAAGATACACGTTATGATACACCTATGGGTAATTGCAACTGGAATTATATTCCATTAGTCGGAAATAAAGGCGATTACAATTCAATTGATGAAGAAGGACTTAAATACGATGTTTTATTTAATGACAAAGTATTTGAATTAACGTTTGGACAAAGTACATCTACTTTCAATAATAAAAACACCGCTAATGCGGCTGGGGTAACAATTGGAACTAGTACAAAACCAATTGATACATTTACTTTTGAAAGCTTAGATAATTATGTTGATGTGGACTCAGTATATTTCTTTAGCTGTGGTGCAAGTAAATCAAACTACCCATTTAAAATTTATGTAAATGATGTTGAAGTTATTAGTGGCGCTATTACTGGTTCAACACCTACATGTTATGGGGGAACATTTACCAAAACTTCTGGCAAAGTCAAAATTAGTATTTCAGGAATTAACGCTGCTCTTGTTTTTGCAGGATTAGGTATTAATTCTTTAGTAGATTAACGACATAGAAAGGATTAGTTATGGATTATAAAGATACGTTACTAATGTTTAAATCCAACTTTGAAATGAGAGGTAATCTTAACCAAAAAGAACCTATCTTAGTCGAAGAATGGAAAAAAGAAAATGTTTATGAACAAATGAACCTCAATAGAAAAGAGGCTAAAGAATTTGTTCTTCATGATGGTCCGCCTTATGCTAACGGCAATATGCACTGTGGCCATATGCTTAATAGAATCCTTAAGGATTTTGTTGTCCGTTATAAGAATATGTGCGGATATAAAACACCATTTGTTTTTGGTTGGGATACACATGGTTTACCAATTGAAAACCAAGTGACCAAAAGTGGAGTGAATAGAAAAACTACTCCAATCGTGGAGTTCAGAAAAAAATGTGAAGAATATGCCTTAAAACAAGTCGCTAATCAAAAAGAACAAATTAGAAGACTTGGTTTAGTGGGTGATTTTGATAATCCTTATCTCACTCTAAAAAAAGAATATGAAGCTAGACAAATTGAAGCATTCGCTAAGATGGCCCTTTCTGGACTTATTTATAAAGGACTTAAACCAGTTTATTGGTCTCCTAGTAGTGAATCTGCTTTAGCGGAAGCGGAAATTGAATATGCAGATGTTTTATCTAATTCTATTTACGTTGCTTTTAAAGTAAAAGACGGTAAAGGTTTATTAGATAATGATACATCTTTAATTATTTGGACAACTACTCCTTGGACTTTACCTGCTAATTTAGCAATATCCGCTCATCCTGATTTTGTCTATGGCTTATATCAAACTAATAAAGGTAAATTTGTTTTCTTAAAAGAATTTGAAAAATCCTTAAGTGAAGAATTAGGATTTGAAGATGTTAAACTCTTAAAAGAGCTTACTGGTAAAGAACTTGAATTTGTGGTTTGTAAACATCCTTTCTATGACCGTGATTCTTTAGTGATTGTTGGCACACACGTTACTAATGACGCTGGTACTGGTTTAGTTCATACCGCTCCAGGACATGGTGTTGAAGACTATCAAGTCTGTCTAAATTATCCAGGACATGGTTTAGAACCATATTGTCCAGTGGATGAAAAAGGATATATGATGCCAGGAACTGGAGAACGTATCGAAGGTTTATTCTATGAAAAGGCTAACGATGTTGTTTTAGAGATTTTAAAAGAAAATGGTGCTCTACTTAAACACTCTACCTTTACACATAGCTATCCACATGATTGGAGAACCGGTAAACCTCTTATCTTTAGAGCGACCGCCCAATGGTTCTGCTCCATTGAACCAATTAGAGAAGAATTATTAAAAATAATTCATGAAGTAAAATGGTACCCTTCTTGGGGTGAAAATAGAATGGTCAACATGATTAAAGATCGTGGTGACTGGTGTATATCTCGTCAAAGAGCATGGGGAGTACCAATTCCGATTTTCTATGCGGAAGATGAGACTCCAATTATTGATGAAAAAGTATTTAAACATATCGAAGAATTATTTAGAGAGCATGGTAGTAATATTTGGTATGAATTAGAGGCTAAAGACTTATTACCTAAAGGATACTCTAATCCTCATTCTCCAAACGGAAAATTCACCAAAGAAAAAGACATTATGGATGTCTGGTTTGATAGTGGATCTTCTTGGAATGGAGTATTAGTAGAAAGAGGAACAACTTATCCTAGTGATTTATATTTAGAAGGAAGCGACCAATATCGAGGTTGGTTTAACTCTTCTTTAATCGTTAGTGTCGCTACTAACCATAAAGCCTCATATAAGAGTGTTGTCTCTCACGGTTGGGTTTTAGATGAACACGGCGAACAAATGCATAAATCTAAAGGAAACGGAGTTGATCCAATTAAAATCGCTAATGTGTATGGTAGTGATATTTTAAGACTTTGGACTGCCTCTATTGATTATCAACAAGATGTAAGAATTGGTGATAATCTCATTAAACAAGTGGCTGAGCAATATCGTAAAATTAGGAATACTTTAAAATTCATCTCATGGAATTTAGTAGATTTCGATCCTAAAGATGAAGTCAAAGAATTCGCTAGAGTTGATCGATACATTTTAGCTAAGCTAAATAGACTTGTTAAAGTCTGCCGCACCAGCTTTGATAAATATGACTTTAGTAGCGCTACAAGTGAGATATTTAACTTCTGTAGTAGTGATTTAAGTAGTTTCTACTTAGATATTTCTAAAGATGTTTTATACTGTGAGGCTAAAGATTCAATTAGAAGAAAACAAACTCAAACTGTCTTATATAAAGTTGGCGAGACTCTATTAAGAATCTTAAATCCAATTCTTCCATTTACAATGGATGAATTTAATAAGAATCTTCCAGGTAGTAGAGCCAAGAATGTTCAATACTTAGAATATCCAAATTATTCTGAAATTGATGACTCTGCTTTACTTGAAGAATATGAAGAAATCCTTAAATTAAGAAGTGATGTTTTAAAAGCTTTAGAAGAAGCTAGAAACCTTAAAGTCATTGGCTCTGCTCAAGAAGCATTTGTTTCTATTGCTATCAAAGATAGCAAAGTAAAAGAAGTTGCCTCTAAATTCTCTTTAGAAGAATTGGCAAACTTATTTGTCGTCTCTGAAGTTTCTTTACAAGAAAATAAAGAGCAAAAGGAATATGAAGTTTCTAAAGTAGAAGTGAGACATCATGATGGTAAATTCTGTGAAAGATGTTGGAATTATTCTAGATTAGGCATTATGCAAGAAGACGGCACATATCTCTGCCCAAGATGTCAGAAAGTGATTCATAAATAATGAAAGAAAAGATTTTGCCTAAACTTAAATGGTTTTTTGCTTCCTTTATCTGGCTCGGGATACTTTTTTTAGCCGCTGATATTATTAGCAAAAATGTTGTAGTTAGTGCCCATAATAGTGGATCTCTACCAGTACAAGTTATTCCTGGTTTTTTACAAATTGAATATACCGTTAACAGCAATTTTGTCTTTGGTTTAGATTTATTTCACAATGATATCGCCACTAGAATTGTGTTTGTTATTGTGGCTTTAGGTATTAGCGCTGGCATCATCGTGTTCCTTATCAAAAGGTGGGGTAAAGTTCATAAATTCTATAAAGCATGTTTAATGATGATTATGTCCGGAGCTATTGGCAACTCCATTGACCGAATTTTCTACACCTCAAGTTATTTAGCATCTCCTAAAACTGGAGTTGTTGACTGGATTGATTTTTATGGAGTATGGAAGTTCCATTTTAATATTGCTGATATTGCAGTAGTAGTAGCGGCAATTATGATGATTATCTTTATGATTGTTACAGAAATTATCGATTATCGT
This sequence comes from uncultured Erysipelotrichaceae bacterium, assembly GCA_902800355.1. Classification (GTDB taxonomy): domain Bacteria; phylum Bacillota_I; class Bacilli_A; order RFN20; family CAG-826; genus UBA2450. The sequence goes on from CADCEE010000021.1 coordinate 13,259, forward strand.
AAAAAAGTTAAACTTCAGCCAAAAGCCCCTGAAGATAACGAAAAAGTTATTTCTAAAACCGAACAAGAAAAGAATAAATTCTTAGAAAAGAAAGATAACAAAGATGAATAAAATTGTCGTAGACGAATCTAGTTCTAATCAAAGATTAGATAAG
>CADCEE010000021.1:13479-24346 GCA_902800355.1 uncultured Erysipelotrichaceae bacterium
TTAATAGTAAAGTCGCTAAAGCATCTTTAAAGCTTAAAGTAGGCGATATTATTGAAATAAATATTCCCGAAGCTAAAGAATTAGAAATCTCAAAAGAAGATATTCCTTTAGATATCGTTTATGAAGATTCGGATATCTTAATTATCAATAAACCTCAAGGAATGGTGGTTCATCCTGCTAACGGACATTATGAACATACTTTAGTTAACGCTATTTTAGCGCACTGTAATGATCTTAGTGGAATTAATGGAGTGATGCGTCCAGGAATTGTTCACCGTATCGATAAGGATACTAGTGGGTTAATCTGTGTAGCTAAAAATGATAAGGCACATGTATCTTTAGCAGAGCAACTAAAAGACCATACAATGAGTAGAACTTATGTTGCTTTAGTTAAAGGAGTGATTCCTGAAAATAGTGGAGAAATCAACTTACCGATCGGTAGAGACCCAAGAAATCGTCAAAAGATGGCAGTGATCCGTACTAATTCTAAAGAAGCAATTACTTATTTTAAGGTACTTGAAAGATATAGTGACCATACATTAGTGGAGTGTCATCTTAAAACTGGTAGAACTCATCAAATTAGAGTGCATCTATCTTATATCGGCTATCCTGTTGAAGGCGATCCTTTATATAGCGGTAGAAAATATGACACATTATATAAAAACGGCCAATTACTTGTGGCCGTTGGTCTTAAATTAATTCATCCTTCTTCTAATAAAGAGATGGAATTTAAAATCGATTTACCTAATTACTTCAAAGAAGTAATAAATCATCTAGAATAGTTTTTAAAGTTTTGTTTTACAAGTTTATCAAATTCCTCTTGTCCGACTTTGTCTAAGAGGGTTTTTTTGAATTCATCAGCTTTCTTACCTGCTCCAAATGGGAATTCTAAACCGTATTTTGCTTCTAATTTATCTTTTTCTAGTAAGAAATAATATCTAGCAATCACGCTAGCAACAGCAACACTAGGGAATCTAGATTCACCTTTAGTCTTAAATGATATTCCTTTTAAAATTGGTTCATCTTTTTTATCTAGATAAGAATAATATCTTTCTTCAGACACGAATTGATCGACATAGATAGCAATAACATCAATATATTCTTGATGCAAATTGCTTAATGCGCGATTATGCATTTTGGCTTTTAGAGAATTTAAATTCTCTCCTTTTGCAATCATTTCATTATATTTTTCATTTGGTAAAGTGAGTTTAGAAAACTTAAATTCTTTAGATAATATTGGACCAAGTTCTCTAATTTTCTTATCAGATAATTTCTTTGAGTCAGTAACTCCTAATTCTTTTAGTCTTTGATATTGATGGCTATTCATGTAAGCGGCGACCACAATCATTGGTAAATAAAAATCACCAACACCGACTTCGTCGCTTCCTATTTGTTCACCAAAATCAACAATATGGAGTTTTTCTTCTGGTTCTTTATTTTCGAGGGTGACTTCGCCCCATTTAGAAGCTTCAATATGTCCTTTTGGTCCAGAAAAGACTACTGATCTTCTCGCTTTTTTAGAGACATAGCCTCTAATAGTGGCACCATCAACATTAGCGACAAAATCTAAATATTCTCCAATTTCTCCTGTGGAGTAGGAAGAATAATATTCTTTAATCTTTTGATATTCTTCAATAGAAAACTTAAGTGCAACCGAATCCATATATAACTACTCTATCAATTTTGTTCTAAAATTTATAGCGAAAACATATAATAGTGGTATGCAACAAGTCGAGTTAACGTTAGAGTTTTATAAAATTAGAGAATTTCTAAAAGAATACGCCAAAACCGAATTAGGAAAAGAGTATATCGATTCCATTTCTTTTAGTAGTGATAAAACTTATATTCAAAAAGAATTAGACTTTGTTAAAGAGATGATGGATTTATTATCTAGATATAGTGATTTACCTATATCCACTAGTGTATCCATTTTAAAATTAATTGATATTGCTAAAAAGACTGCCTTAATGACTCCTCAGGATCTTAACCATGTCTCAAACGATATTGAAACCTCGATTAAATTAATTAGACATTTAGATAAAATTAAAAATGATTTTCCTTTAATTAGTGAACTTTGTTCACATTTTAGTGATTTATCATCTTTAAATAAAGAAATAAAAAGAGTTATCACTCCTCAATTAACAGTGAGTGATAACGCTTCTAGTGAATTAAAAGCTATTAGACAAAAGATTAAATCTTTAGAATCTCAACTTAATAGCAGAGTCACAAGTATCGCTACCAGCTATTCATCTTATTTAAGTGATGTTAATTTGACAATTAGAGAAGGTCATTTTGTTTTACCAGTGAAGACTGGCTTTAAAAATAAAGTATTAGGTATTGTTTATGATGTTAGTGATAGTGGTAATACCACCTTCATTGAACCTTTAGAAATTGTGCAAATTAATAACGACATCGCTTCTAAAAAGATTGAAGAAAATGAGGAAGTTAGAAAAATTTTAAAAGGATTAACAGCTTTAGTGTTACTTCAAGAAGGTGAAGTGATTAAAAATAACGAGATTATCGCTAGATTAGATTTTTTATCTTCTAAAGCGAGATACGCGCTTGATAATGAGATGAATGTTAGTAAACTTTCTGATAAACCAGAGATTCATCTTTTAGATGCTAGACATCCTTTAATTGATAAAGGCAAAGTCGTTAGTAATGATTATCATCTAAATACAGATAAACGAATTGTCATTATCTCTGGGCCTAACGCAGGAGGAAAAACTGTATCTATTAAAACAGTGGGTTTACTTGTTTATATGAATCAATGCGGTTTAGCTCTTCCGGTAAGTAAAGCCGAACTAGGAATAGTGAAAAATATCTATTTAGATATTGGAGATAATCAGTCATTAAGCGATAACTTATCAACTTTCTCCGCTCATATGAAAAATATTGGAGAGATTTTAGATGTAGTGAAAGGAACTGATTTAGTCTTGCTAGACGAATTAGGTACTGGTACTGACCCTAAAGAAGGAGAATTAATCGCTTTAGGAATCGTGAAATATTTAGAAAATAAGAAACCACTTTGTTTAATTTCTTCTCACTATTCAAAGATTAAAGAATACGCCTTTATTAGTGAAAACATCGAAAATAGCTCTATGCTATTTGATGAAACAAAATTAGCGCCAACCTATAAATATAAATATTCTGTTCCAGGTAAATCATATGGTATTGAAGTAGCCTCAAGATACGGGATTAAAGATGAAATTATTGCGGAAGCAAAAAAAGAATTAGAAGAGAACTCTAATAACCGCTTTGAAAACTTACTTAAAATCCTACAATCAGGAGTGGAACAAAACGAACGTCTAAAAGACGAACTAGTTAAAGAAAGACAAAATCTCGAAAAAGATAAAAAAGCCTTAGAAATCGCCCAAAAGAGTGTGCAAAACCAAAAAGATCACCTTTTAGAGGAAGTGAAGTTAGAAAAAGAACAAATAATCGAATCCACTAAAAAAGAAATCGAAGAAATTATTAAGGCTCTTTCTAAAGAAGATATTAAGCTTCATGAAGTTGTAGAGCTTAAAAAGAAAGTGGAAAACCTTCAAGATGATATTGAGACCATTTTCTATAACGAAGAGATCTCTATAGATGATTATGTTTCTATGCCTAGCATGAATCTAGAAGGTAGAGTAATTAGAATTAAAGGTAATAAAGCCACTTTAATGAGTTTAGACGGCTTTGAAATTCAAGTGGAAAAAGCGAAACTTCATAAAATAGAGGCTCCTAAAGTTAACTTAGTTAAAAACAAAAATGAACATTATGAAGATCGAATTAACACAAGTGTAGGACTAGAACTTAATATTATTGGTCTACATAGAGACGAAGCATTGGATGCTTTAAAGAAATATCTTGATGCTTGCATGGTCAAAAACTTAAAACAAGTTCGTATTATCCACGGCTTTGGTAGTGGAGTTCTTAGAAAAATGACTCATGAATATCTATCTTCATTAAAAGGAGTGAAATTTAGACTAGGCGATATTCATGAAGGTGGAAGTGGGGCCACTGTGGTGATTTTACATGACTGAGAAAATTAAGGTTTTAATCTCTAATTTAAAGCACTCTCCAGGAGTGTATTTAATGTACGATAAAAATAACACAGTCATCTATGTTGGCAAAGCCAAAGACTTACAAAAACGAGTGTCTCAATATTTCTTAAGACCACAAGCTGGAAAAGTTTTTAAGATGGTCCAAAATGTTGACCACTTTGAAACAATAATTGTCCAAAACGAAAAAGAAGCTTTAGTCCTTGAGATAAACCTAATTCATCAATATTATCCAAGATTTAATATCTTACTAAAAGATGGGAGTCACTATCCTTATATAGCCTTAAAAAAGAAGGGTGATGTCACCTTATCAATTAAAAGAAATAACAAAGATAAAAATTATGATTATTATGGTCCTTTCCCTAATAGTGGAGCAGCCTATAAAATGGTGGACCTCATAAATAAAATCTATCCAATTAGAAAATGTCGAAACATTCCGACAAGCGTTTGTCTATATTATCATTTAGGGCAATGTCTAGCACCATGCGTCAATAAAATTGACGAAAGCGTTTATGATAGTTTAAGAAGTGAGATTAAAGAATTCCTTAACGGTAATAACCATCAAAAGGTTATGGAGTTAAAATCTAAGATGAATGAGGCTAGTGAAAAGTTAGAATTTGAACTCGCTAAAGAATATAAAACATTAATTGATTCCATTGAGCACATTAACACTTCTCAATCCGTAGAAACTAAAGATAAAACTGATCGAGATATTTTTGCCTACTCTACTAGAAACGGATATTTATCTCTAGCTTTCCTTATCTATAGAAAAGGAATGTTATTAGGTAAAGAAAGTCATGTAGTGGAAGAATTTGGTGATACCGAAGAACAAGTATTAGATTTAATTACTCAGTTATATGAAAGATGTCCTTTGCCTACTGAAATTGTCATTAATTCAAGTGGTATTGCTAGTGAATTAAGTGATTATTTAGATGTTAATGTCACTTCTGTATCTAAAGGGAAGGTCTATGACCTTATTTTAAGTGCGAAAAGTAACGCGGATAACGCTTTAGATGAATATTTCCTCTCTTCTAAGTTAGACACCGATAAGATTGCGTTAATTGAAGAATTAGGACAACTCTTAAATATCTCAACCCCATATCATATTGAATTATTTGATAACTCTCATTTACAAGGCTCTTCTCCAGTAGGAGCAATGGTGGCCTATATTAACGGAGAGGCTGCTAAAAACTTATACCGTAAATTTAAAATTGAACACGAAGAATCTAGAGATGACTTTGCCTCTATGAAAGAAGTTATTAGTAGACATTATTCTAGATTAAAGTCTGAAAATAAGAAGATGCCTAATCTCATCTTAGTGGATGGAGGACTCCCTCAAGTTAAAAGCGCTACTCTAGCCTTAAAAGATATTGAGGTATCTATTCCAGTATTTGGGTTGTATAAAGATGATAAACATTCCACAAGTGGATTAATTGATATTAATGGACAAGAATATCCAATTAATGATAAGAAACTATTCTTCTTATTAACTAGGATGCAAGATGAAGTCCATCGCTTTGCGATCTCTTTCCATAAACAAAAGAGAAATAAGGCGATGACTGTTTCTATTTTTGAAGATGTTAAAGGCTTAGGTAGTAAACGAAGAGAACTATTAGAGCATTTCTATCCAGATATCAATTCTTTAAAAGAAGCAAGCGTTGATGATCTAAGTCAAATCTTACCTAAAGATGTCGCTATAGAGTTATATAATAAACTTCACTAAATCATATAAAATAACTCTTGAAAAAAGATTAATAGTTAAGGATAATATATAAGCGCTTAGGCAACATGCCCTCGTAGCTCAGTTGGATAGAGCAACTGCCTTCTAAGCCGTAGGTCAGGCGTTCGAGTCGCCTCGAGGGTACCAAAAAATCAAAAATTCCACTCCTGAGAGTGGTTTTTTGTTGTGTCCTTCTTTTTGCATCTAGTAGAATATTAACTAAGGGGAAATTATTATGAAAAGAAAAGGATTAGTTTTACTTGCTTCTCTAGTTTCAATTTGTGCTATTACGTCTACTGTTTTATTTGCAAATAGCAGTTTAAATGGTACAAGCGTTTTTGCTGTTGAAACTGACCAATGGCATCATTATGCAGCGGTCGAACCAACTGAAACTAAGCACGGCTCTATAGAATTTTGGGCTAATGAAAGTAATGGATGCAAAACCTATACATTTATTGATCCAGAGGTCGAATGTGTTGAACATGATTTTTCAACCTATGAATCTTTTGAAACTTTAACTTCAGATGATGATCGATATGTACCAACTATTAAACAACAGTTAGGTATTGACCCTTGCTACTATAGAAACCAATCTAAAATCACTTATGGCTTGTATCCTAAAGATCATGTAGATGACGAATCTTTGCTTACGAATCTTAATTTATTAGATAGCAATGCTATTGGAAGCAATGGATGGTATCTTTACGAAGGAAAATATTATGCTAAATTAGTTGCTACACCTTATTCATCAAGCGATGGAAAATTTGATAATGGTGAAACAATCGTTTCTAAGGCAACTTATTGGTTTTATTGTGAGGCAATAAAATGGGATATATTGAAAATTGCTGATGGCAAATATTTGCTTCTTTCCTCTATGCTTTTAGATACCGCTTTATATCACCACAACCAAGCTAGTAGCCAATATGTTGAAGAGGCGCAAGGTAAAATTTATATTAAATGTAATGATTATAAATATAGTGATATTCGTTCTTTTTTGTTAAACGATTTTTCTAATTCAGCATTTGGTTTGGGTGACGAATACATTCAAGCCACTTCAATTCCTGATAATCCAACAAAATCAACTTTAAACGATAAGGTTTTTTTGCTTAGCAGTTCAGATTATCTAAGACAAGAATACGGCTTTATAGCTACTCCACTACAAAATGCATCAACTAGTACTAGATATTGCAAAAATACCGAATGGGCAAGAGCAAAAGGCGCGAAATCCTATACCGGAGATAATACTAACCTTTTATGGAACAATTCTTATTGGACCAACACTCCTTGGGATGGTAGCAGTAATGTTTATAATGTATATATTATTAGCCAAACAGGATCTTTAACTGATCATTATACCAACGAGAAGGGCCGCGGTGTGCGTCCCGCAATCAACATTTCCTTTTAAATAAGGAAATTCTTAATTATTTTTTCATCAATTTCTACACTGTGTATAAGATAAGTTATTTGAAGCGTAGTTTAGAATTGATCTAACTCTACACAATGTGTAATGTCATTTCACTGATACTATTAACGTCATTTCACTTGTAGCGATTTACTATTAACGTCATTACACTAAGGCAAACAAATCATTAACCACTCTATGAGTGGTTTTTGTTTGATGCCAACTCGAGACAACTCAAACAATTGCCTGACCTAGGCATAAAAGTCGTTTTATAAATCTAGCACATAGTGCTTGCCCACCTACTCTTCTTAAAATATAATTTCTAAAGAAGAAAGCATCTTAATAGAGGTACATGCTTATGAAGAAATTAGCAAAGTTTTTATTTGTTGGACTAACAACTTTTGGTTTATCCTTTAGCGTTGGTTTAGGCATTAAAGCAAATAAACAAGTTCAAGAAGTGCAAGCGACTGGAGAAAGTGAAAATCCTGTAGCAACTGTAGATCAAATTAATGTTGTTGGAGCCACACCTAATGTGACTGCTGGTTTGACTTATGCTGACGGGGTTCTCACTATAGATCAAGGTTTTCCTTTATCTTTTACAGAATTAACTGTAATAGTGAACACCGGTGGTACAAAAGCTGATTTAACAATAGTTATCAATCGTATAAAACCCTTTGACGTTGTTTCTCTTTATAATCAATATGGCAATTTAACTGTGAATTGTAATGCAACTCTAAATATTTGCCAAATTTATGTCTTGGGAAATTTAACAATAGGAGGAACGGGAAATGTTTTACTAAGTAGGCCTCAACCTTTTCCTATACCAAGTAGATCTATGATTTATGTGGAAGGAAAACTTGTTATAGAAGGTAATATAGGCATTTCTGGTGGACTCCCTGTAGAATATGCAAATAGTCTAATTAGTACTAAATATCTTGAAGTAAACACAAATAACGGAATCGATATAAATTGCAACTCTAGTAAGCCAGAATTTGGTGTTGCTGATAGCAGGTATGCGACGATTTGTTTTCACGATTGTCCTAATGTTGATGCACTTGCAGGCAGATTGACTCTTAAACACGGCCAGTTTATTTTGGAAAAATATTATTCTGAAGAAGATACACAATATAATGATAAGTTTGGTTTTGTCGCTTGGGATAGCAATAATGGTTTAAATCCGTTTTGGACAGACCATTTTGATTTAGAAAATAAACTCTTTACTGGATATCAAATTGAATGTACTAATTCGGAATTAGAAGTTAAAACACGTAACATTGATTTTGAAAAAAATGGTGGAACTGGCGATTTGCTTCGTTATAGTTGGTACCTTATTGGTTCTACTGTAACCTTGCCTGAATGCCCATATACCGCGCCGGAAGGGCAACATTTTGCAGGATGGGCGCTTGGAAGCAAAACCGCAAGCTCACTTAAGCAACCTGGTGAGACATTTGTTTTAGAAGAAGGAGACAACCCATCTTCTTGGAAATATGATTACTATACTGTTTACGCTATTTGGGCAGATGATACAGCAGAATTAACTGGTACAGTTAGTATTACAGGTTCTTTAAAATATGATGAGACATTAACCGCTAGTGTTACTGATTCAAATAATACCGGCACTCTATCATATCAATGGAGAAGAAATGGTGATGATATTGCTGGCGCTACAAATAATACCTACTTAGTAACCGAAAATGATATCGGATATACATTGAGTGTAGTAGTTTCTAGCAGTGTGGAATCAGGTTCGTTGGTCTCAACAGCCTCAGGAGTTATCACTAAAGCTGATGGTCGGGCAGCACCTATTGGAATTAGTGCTATAGCATGTACAAGCGAAGCTAATGATGATGGCGTTATTAACGGTGTCACCACTGAAATGGAATATAAATTAAGTAGTGATAGTGTTTGGACTCCAATTACAGGCACATCTCTTACTGGATTATTAGCAGGAACATACAATATACGTTATCAAGAAACCAACACTCATGAAGCTGGTGAAACAGCCAGTGTTGTTGTAAATGCATATAACGCACCTGCTCAATATTCAGTTACTGTCAATGGAGGAACTGCTAATCCAGTTTCTGCTACAGAAGGCACAACCATTACAATTACCGCTAATGCTCCAGAGGAAGGTAAAGTTTTTTCTGGTTGGACTTCCGATGATGGAGTAGCATTTGCTGATGCAAGTGCATTAACAACTACATTCGTAATGCCTACTAAAAACGTTACTGTCACCGCAAATTATGAAGATGAAGTAATTCCAACAGTATTGCAATCAATTACATTATCTGGAACACATAAAACTTCGTTTGAAGTTGGTGATACATTCTCCTATGAAGGATTAATTGTTACTGCTCATTATAACAACAAAGCAGACACAATAATTGCTAATGGTTATAACGTATCATCTCCTGATATGTCAACTGAAGGAAGTAAGACTGTTACAGTTAGTTACACTGAAGAAGGAGTTACCAAGACTGCAACATACCAAATTACTGTTACCGCCAAAGAAACACCAGTTACTCCAAGTAAGAATAGTGGTTTACCAGCAGGGGCTATTGTCGGTATCGTTATCGGTTCAGTATTGGTGGTTGGTATCGGTGGATTCGCACTTGTCTGGTTTGTGATTAAAAAGAAAACATGGGCTGACTTCGTAGCGTTATTTAAAAAGAAATAATCGATAAATAATTATGAATTCGCTCGCATAGAAATATGTGGGCGTTTTCTTTATTTTTAACACTGTATATAAAATAAGTTATTTAAAGCGTATTTTTGTTTATTTTGACTCTACACATAGTGTAATGTCGTTACGATAGTGCTATTAATGTCGTTATGATAGGTCGTGTTTACTAGTAACGTCGTTACATTGAGACAAAATCTTATAAATCCTTATTGAAAGATAGGGTTTTATTTTTATACAAAGTATAAGAGATCTAGAAAAAATAAAATTAAATGTGGCACATTTGTGACAAATGGTGTGATAACATACAAATATAAGGAGAGATGAGAATATGAGAAAAGAATTATTAAAAGGTTTAACTGATGAGCAAATCAATAAAGTTAAAAATTGTAATAACAAAGATGAATTATTAAAACTCGCCAAAGAAGAAGGCATTCAACTTACTGATGAACAATTAGAAGCTGTTAATGGTGGTGGATGTACATCTGAACCTTCTAGTGACGTAAAATGTCCAAAATGTGGATCAAATAAAATTGAATGGACTTGGTTCCCATTTGTTGGCTATGATCTCACTTGCAAAAAGTGTGGTCATACATGGAATAAAGAATAATTATTTTCAAAATCCTTTAATGGTAATAACACACTCACATTTTAATGTGGGTGTTTTTTATTTTGGTGAATTTACCGTTCAAGTGCAACACTTCTAGACAAAAATAAAGGCTCATATCAATCCTGGTGTAAGATATAGTTGCGACACTTATCTACAGGAGGTTCGCATAAACTTTATTAATATTTTAATTATATCTTATTGACATGTTCATAATATATCATTAGAATAGTTCACGATGAACAAAGAGGAATGAAAATATGAACAAATTATTAAAGGTATTACCACTTGCAATGTTATCTACATCTTTATTAACTGGCTGTGGTGAGAAAGCTGATGTTGTAATCTATACAGCACATGAAGAAAACCGTATTCAATTATTTAATAGAGAATTAAAGAAACAATTTCCAAA
>CADCEE010000022.1 GCA_902800355.1 uncultured Erysipelotrichaceae bacterium
ACACCAAAAGAAAGAGCAGAAGAGTTTATGGAATTACTAGAAGATAGCGAAGTAAAAGCCATTATCGCAACAAATGGTGGAGAAATTTTAATGGATATGCTTCCATATTTAGACGCTAATAGTTTGGCAATTTCGGTTTTTCCGCTTGCGCTTGCACCTGCTAAAACAATCATGTCTCTATTATATACACATATAGCGATATATCAACTTTATCTAAAAAAATATGAAATTTTTATTAACTATGTTAATACTCATTTTTTGAAAAATTTTTTCAGCAAGGTTGGCGTTTTTTCCACTCTGTTATATATGAGAGGGGCAAAAAGTATGAGCCGAAAAAAGAAAGAGCAAAAAATCCTATCTATCGCAAAAATCTATCTTCACTCTATTTCGTTTTCTACGCATGAGATTCTTTCCCTTCAATCTCAAAACATATTTTACTTCCTTTCTGCTGTAGAATTCGCTTACTCATCTTTAAGTGCCCCTCTTCAAAAAATAATTAATAATGATTTCTTTTATCAAGACTATCCAGGATGGTGGAGGCTTCTATATAAAAAAAGCAGTTATTTGAAATTAAAGAATCAGGCTATTAGCCAATTCTTAGAGGTGTTTTATGAAATTTAAAAGAAAGTTGTTGTTTATAGCTACACTTCCATTTTGTTTAGCGGCTACTCCTCATACTAAACTTATATATACTTTTGCCAGCACTGATACATTGACTAAGTTAACGGGCAATGAGAACGCTACTTTAAATTTTAGTTTTGTTCCTTTAATAGAATTTGATTATAAGATTGTTTCTCGATTATATAATCACTCTACTAATGGTTTATTATTCTCAAGTATTAAAGAAGAGCATATTACAAGAGAAGGAATTACATATGCAGTTAATTATCCTCTTAGATACAAATTAACTAGTAGCGGTTTAAGATTCGAATATGAAGTCACATATAGCAACAAAGTTAATACAATATCTGGTGTACTTTATCCTTATATCAGTAGAACCATTAACGCACTTCAATATAAAGACGCAAATTATGTTACTGAAAATGCATTCATAAAAGTTGAATCTAATAAGGTTGTCACTGGAGAGACATTTAACTTTGATAACTATAACGAATATCTTTCTAGAAACGCTGATAACTCAATCGATTTTTCTTCAATAAAAATGTATTACATGCATAAATATGATTTTTCGTATTTAAAAGCGGAATATCGTATCAAGGATTATAAAAATGTTTATCCAAACTTAAGACACGAAAATGATGAAGTAGTTTTAAATATGAATTGCGTGAAAAATGGCAATGAAATTTCTTTTGAATTAAATGAGTCGTTGTATGTTAAACCAAATACGTTGGAAATGTTTAGATCTAAAGTTCATGGATGTAATAAAACCAATAAGCTTTTTATACCAGTTAATAAGCAACAACTATTAGAGGAAAATGACTCCTATATTTTAATTAAAGAAGCCGGCTATTCTGCGATTGATATTAAGTTACCTCTAACTTACTTTTTTAATAAGAAAATAATTGGTCAATGTTATGACTCTGATTACTGTATTTCTGGAGGTGTTAGAGAATGATTTTAATGTTAGTTTCTACGTTAATTGGTTTAGTTTCGCTCCAATATTTCGCTTTAAATTACTCAATTCAAGGTTTAAATAGAGCAATATTATATACACCTATTGAGATTATGTATAAAGGGGTAGCTTCTTTAGGAGAAAAGCCTTTAATATCTAGAGATGATTTTGAATATATTTTGATGTCATATTTTGATCATATTATTCCTCGATATTCTAAAGAGTATACAGTGGACTTTTATTATTACAATTTATCTAATGAATCGATGTGTTTAACTGATAACTGCGAAGGTGTTGAGATTACTATTGATTGTAAGTTAAATATTACTTATCAATATCACCGAGTAATGTACTACGAATTAAAGGAGAGCAGTAATGGATAAATCAAAAGCAATTTACTATATTGAAAATTCTTTTCTAGCCTCTTTATTTAAGGATGAAGAAGTGACTGATATTTCCTATAACGGAGAGAGCATCTTTTATGTTTCTAATACTTTAGGAAGGAAAAAGAGCACGATTGAAGTTGAGCAACAAGTAGTAAGAGATTTTTTAAGACAAATATCTAATATCAGCGAACAACAATTTTCTTATACAAATCCTAACTTAGATGTATCAATTGGAAAATATCGAATTAACGCGACTCATCAATCTGTAGGAAAGATCAATAATGAAGATGTTGTTACTTTTTCTATTAGAATCGCATCTGAAAAACCGCGCATTACAAAAGATAGTGATTTTTTCACTCCAGAGTTAGTGGAGTTAATTGATGTTATTTCAAATAGTGAAAAATCAATAGTTATTGGGGGAGTGACTAGTTCAGGTAAAACAGAATTTCAAAAATACATTATTCGTAACTTTAAAGAAAATGTCAGAGTGGTGGTTATTGATAACGTTTTAGAACTAGATGCAGTAAGAGGCGAATGTGATATTGATTTAACTTGTTGGAAAGTTGATGAAAAAAATCCCTACACCAATAGTTCTTTATTAATAAAAAATGCTTTAAGAAATAATCCAGACTGGTTAATAGTAGCAGAAGCCAGAGACAAAGAAATGGTGGATGTTCTTAACTCAGCAATGACGGGAATTCCAATTATTACTACTATCCACGCTTTTGATGTTCGTTCCCTTCCTTATCGTATGGGTAGATTGGTCCTAAGAGGAGAACAAAAGCTCGATTATGATGAGACTCTTAAAGATATCTACTACCATTTTCACTTCTATTTTTACTTAGCGAAGAAAACTATTAATGGAAACATTGTGCGATATATTTCTCGAGTTGGTTATATCGATAATAAAGGTGATTTTTACGATATTTATTCTAGAAAAGGAAATAAACATAGATATCGTAGATTACCTAATAGTGCTTTATCACTTTTAGAGTTAGATAACGTTTCTGAACTTTTTAAAAATACATTTATAGGAGGCGATCAACATGAACAATAAATTGTTTGTCTTTATTTTTATTAGTTTGGTGGTGGGGATTATTGCCTATGTTTCTCTAGAAAATATCATAGTATCAGTTTCTATTTTTGCCTTATATCTTATTTGTTTAATTCTGATTGTTCTTCCAAAAATCAAGAAATATGATCTAGAAAAAAATAGATATCATGAGTGTTATCACTTCATTAATAACTTCATTATTTCTTTATCTATTAAGAAATCTATTTCTGGAGCTTTAGAAACTACAGTAGGCTCGATGAATAGTGAATTTGTTGATATGTTTTCTGGACTAGAAAATATGTCAGAAAATGAAAAACTGGAATATTTATCTTCTTACTTTGGATTTTATGATTATTCCTTATTTTTACAAATCATCTTCATTTGGCAAGAAGAGGGAGGAGATATTATTACGATGAGCAAATACTTAATATCCAATATTCGTCATAATGAAGAATATCTAAGCAAGACTGAAACCATCAACAAAAGGAAATATGTGGAAATTGGTATTTTGTGGTCTATTTCTTTATTGATATTGATCGTTTTAAGATTTGCCTTGAATGACTTCTATAACAGGGTAAAGGGACAACTAATGTTTATAATTTCTATCTCACTAGTATTAGCGTTTGCTTTATTCACTATTATTTTGCTTGTTCAAAAAGGAACCGCTTTAGCGTTGAAAGGATCTTCTAATCATGAAAAGGTCGCTTAAAGAAAGAATTACTGCGTTAGGTTTATCTTATCAAAAAGAAATGTTGTTCCTCATTTTGATTATTGTCTTAACTTTAGGATTAGCCTTTACATCATATTTTTTCCTAAAACAGATTTATGCTCCAATATTCGTTTTAGTGGGCGGAATACTTTTAATCTATTTCTACTTATCTAGATATTCTTCTTTAGAGAAAAGAAATGAAAGAAATCATGTTGATGAACTTATTTCTTTACTTTCTTATTTTGAAATATTTATCTCAAACGGAAATAACGTTTATACATCATTTAAAATGCTTCTTCCTTATGCTGGTATATATGTTCAAGATGCAATTAATTCGATGCTAATGCAGATTGATGTCGATAAGACCATTGGTCCATATATTAATTTTGCTACCAAATTCAATAATCGCATCATCGAATCACTGATGTTATCGATTTATCAGATGGTTGATAATGGGGAAAACTCCATAGAGTTAAGTGAATTTAATATTCTTTTCAATAACATCAAGGAAAAACATTTTGATGAGATGATAGATTCTCATAAAAAGGGATTAGATTTCTTTAATTCTTTCCCTTTGATTGGAGCTGGGGCTATTACCATTGTTTTATCGCTTAGTATTGTTTCGATTATAGGAGATTACATCAATGTCATATAAGATGGGTTTAATTCTTTCAATGGTTTTTGTGGTGAGTTTTCTCCTTCTAGGAGCAGACATGATGTGTTTATCTGCAGCCTATAGTTATTTAGATTCACATTCCATATCTATTGGCTACTTAATTGCTAAAAGTGGAAGAGTGGATTCAGATTATATCTCTTATTTAGAAGAGGCATATAAAGTTCGCTTTGAATCGATTTCTCCAACTGATCCAGCGATTGGTGATGTTGTGGAATATACCATTTATCGCTATTATCATCCGCTTATAATGGCGAATCACGACGTTAAGCTTACTGCTTCACGCACAACTGTGATTGGGTATTACGGATAGAAAGGAGAAAATATGTCTGAAATCAAAGGCCAACTTCTTGGCATTATCTTAACTTTGATTGTCTTTGGAGCAATTTCAATCGTTCTTGCTAACGTTTATTCTAGTTCTGCTACAAAACTTAGTACATTCTCAGAACACATTGAAACAGGCGCTGTTGACGAAATTGGGTTCAGCGTTCCAAATGGTGCAGTCGTTAGAAACGATGCAGTAGCATTCCCAGGACTTTCTTACTAATCAAACAAAGAAGAGAGGATTTTGCCTCTTTTCTTTTGTTCATAAATGTTTACAATATTGTTACGGAGGCTTTATATGGACACCAGAAAAGTTGTATCAGATATCTTAGCAAAAAGAATCGATATATCAGGATTAAAAGAAGATGATTCCTTAAAAAATATCGGATTAGATTCTCTTGATTTAGTGGAAGTGATGCTTGAAATTGAGGACACTTTAGGCATTGAATTTGATTCTGAAGAAATCGGAGAATTAACTACCCTTAAAAGCGTTTTGGATTTAATTAATTCCAAATTTAAATAATGCTCCTTGATTTTGTAATATTTATTAATATATAATCATTCTTGCGTTTTTAAAACGTAAGTGAGCTGCCTACCTAGCTCAGTCGGTAGAGCTATCGGCTGTTAACCGATCGGTCGTGGGTTCGAGTCCCTCGGTAGGCGCCACACTTGGCCTGTTGGAGAAGCGGCTTAACTCACCACCCTTTCACGGTGGCATTCATGGGTTCGAATCCCATACAGGTCACCATCTAAACAAAATTGCTCTAATACATTATTAGGGCTTTTTTATTGCCTAAATGGGGCGATTTTACCTTAAAAACAGCATATTAGTGGAATTGATAGCACCATGTGGGAATCGAAGGAACTAGTATGAATCCCGAAATGGGCTAGGGAAAGACATAAAAATTGAAGGCACTTACGGGATTCGAACTACCTGAACACAACATTGATACAAATAATTAAAAAGGTTGCTGACGAAATATTTCTATTGCGGCAGTATAATAATAGAAAGAAGGTACGATTTAAATGAGTACAAAAGAACCAAGAATTAAAATCTCCCAAGACAGGACAAGAATTTGCAAGTATTGTATCGGAGATAGAGTGATTGTCAGTTTCCGTAAATACGGAGTCAAGAAGTTTGAGGCAGAAGTCACTGAAGTATGTGAGAATATGCACGGACTTGAAGGAGTGTGGATTAGTGTGCTACCACTTAAAGCACTTGACCCAACTGACCAAACGGCACAAATGTATGTTGACCAAAAGATTGGCATAATGGTGCCACTGAAGGATGTTAGAGACTTATTAAATTAGGAGATGAGAAATCATCTCTTTTCTTTTATAATGAATATTATGAAGAAACTAGTTGTTGATAGTGAAGAACTAATGCTTGATTGGGATTGGGTAAAAAACAATGAAATAGGTTTAAACCCAAATCATTTAACTTGTGGTAGTAATAAAACGGCACATTGGAAATGCCACGTTTGTGGGCACGAATGGACAACTAGAATCGAAAGAAAGAATAAGGGTGCGAGATGTAAAATGTGCGTAGCACAAGGTTACACAATTGCCCCTAAAGAAAAGAGTTTAGCAACCCTATATCCTAGAATAGCTGATGAGTGGGATTATGAACTAAACGAAACAACGCCTGATAAAATTTATCCTCAGTCAAATTTACCATATCATTGGAAATGTTCTTTAGGGCATAGATGGGAAGATTCTGCTTCACATAGAGTGACTCGTGATAATGCTTGTCCTTATTGTTCTAACCATAGAGTATTAAAAGGTTTTAATGACATAAAAACAACTCATCCTCACCTTTTAGATGAATGGGATTATGAAGAAAACGATAAAATAGGAATTCGTCCAACTGATGTCACTTACGGTAGCAAACAAGTTGTCCACTGGAGATGTAAGAGAGGACACACTTGGAAATGTGAAGTCTATAGAAGAACCACTAATGGTGAAGGTTGCCCACATTGTAGCAAGGAATT
Organism: uncultured Erysipelotrichaceae bacterium; assembly: GCA_902800355.1. Taxonomy (GTDB): domain Bacteria; phylum Bacillota_I; class Bacilli_A; order RFN20; family CAG-826; genus UBA2450. Next base: position 6,711 of record CADCEE010000022.1, read on the forward strand.
AAGAACCTCATATCCAGAGAAAATTATCGCTTTTTATATTTCTCAATTATTCGAGGACTGTGTAGAGAATTATCGGTCAAAAGAATTAAAGAGATTGGAATTAGATATTTATATCCCTTCTTTAAAAGTCGGCATAGAATACGATGGCTCGAGGTGGCATAAGAACGTTGAAAAGGACATGGCGAAAGATTTGCTTTGTTCCAAAGAAGGAATATCACTTTTCAGGATTAGAGAAAGTGGATGCCCGCATTACGAAAGCGAATCAATTAAGTTAACTGCAACTTATAAAAGCAATACCGAATTGAGTAGTGCAATTAACGAAATTATTAAGGCAATAAATAGTAAATTTGGTTGTTCAAAAATGATTGATGTTGATATAGATAGGGACAGTTCACAAATTATATCTAAAGTGGCATCTCAAATTAAAGAGAATTCAATTGCAAATAGTCCACTTATTAAAGAATGGGATTGGGATAAAAATAAAGGGATTGATCCAGCTTTAATTCCAGTCTTTTCTAATAGAAAATTTTGGTGGAAATGCAATTTAGGTCATAATTGGCACGTTCAAGCTAGCAAACGTTCAATTGGTAGAAATTGTCCTTATTGTTCAGGGCAAAAAATACTCAAAGGATTTAATGATTTAGCATCTCAATATCCTGATGTCGCTAAGGAGTGGGACTATTCGAAAAACACAAAGAAACCTGATGAAGTAACAGCAAAATCCAACAAAAAGTATTGGTGGATATGTTCTAAATGTGGACACAATTGGCCAACAACCATTTATGTTAGGACAGGAATGGGCTGTGGATGTCCTGAATGTAAGAAACAAATTTTATCTAAAAAAGCCAGTAAGAAAGTTGTTAATCTTGACACAGGTATTGTTTATAACAGTTTCAAAGAAGCTGAAGAAAAAACTGGAGTTAGTTCCAGTTGCATATCAAATTGTTGCAGAGGAATAACAAAAACAGCGGGCAAGCAACGCTGGAAATATGTAGACTAGAGATGTTCTCCATCTCTTTTCTTTTAGATACTTGTTTTCCTAAAACTGATGTGATATAATAATTCAATTCCAGAAAAGGAGTAAAAAATATGCGGCAAGGTATTCTTAAATAAAA
>CADCEE010000023.1 GCA_902800355.1 uncultured Erysipelotrichaceae bacterium
TAAAGAAAGTGCCTTATCTTACTTTAGATCTATTAACCCAGCCATTAAAGAATGGTCTTCTTCTGGAAGTGGTCCAGTTAAAGGCGTTGATAAAAAAGAAATTGCAGTGGGTTTAGGAATGCACTTCCAAGCAGTGGAATATGCAAATAAAAATAGCGATATTGGTATCACCTATTTTAATGAAGGTTCCCCATATACCTTATACACCATGGGTATGATTAACGGCAGAAACAATAACTCTAAAGTTAAACAAGTCTATGATTATTTCTTTAACCATGTGAATTATTTAGATAATTCTGATATCGTTCCTGAAACCATTTATAAGCCTGAGTACGCTTTAACTCCAACCGTTACTAACTGGAAATCTCCTGAAGACGCAGAATATGGTTCTGTTGGTTATACCAAAATGAAGAACTTATTAGACCCGAACTTCAAGCAAGATATGTTAGATTCTTGGAACTTATAATCATGAAAAAGAAAATCTCAGTTTTAAATTTAAATAAAAAATATAACGGACAAATCGTCTTAGAAGACATCTCCTTCAATATTAACGAAGGAGAATTTGTCTCTATTCTCGGTTCTTCTGGATGTGGTAAAACCACATTATTAAAGATTCTTATTGGTATAGAAAAGTCAGATACTGGAATCATCTTAAAAGATGATGAAGATATCACCAACAAGAAGCCAAGTGAAAGAGGAATGGGATTAGTGTTCCAAAACTACGCTTTATTTCCAAATATGTCTGTTTGGAAAAACGTGGCTTATGCTTTAAAAAGCAATGTTGTATCTAGACCATGCCCAGATAAAGAACTATTAAAATCTATTGATTTGGAAGTCATTGAACTTGAAAAGAAAATGAGCAAGTTTGAAAAAGCCTATGCAAAAATTGAAAAATTAAAAGTATCTGGAAAGCAAGATAACCAAATAGCAAAATTAGAACAAACATATCAGCGTGCTACATATGATGAGCTCAGGAATCAACTTATTAATCTTGGATTAAAAAGAGAAGAGGTGCTTCTTGATGAATGTAGTTCTTATAAAGCACGTTATACAAAATCTGAAATTAAAGAAATTGTTAACAACGTTTTAAACGTTGTGGGTTTAACTGATTTCGCAAATAAGAAACCAGGTAAGCTTAGTGGAGGTCAACAACAAAGAGTGGCTATTGCCAGAACCTTAGCCCTTAATCCGGACATCATTCTTTTTGATGAGCCGATGGCGGCGTTAGACGCGGATATCCGTATGTCTTTAAGAAAAGAAATTAAGAACATTCAAAAAGAATTTAATAAGACGATGATTTATGTCACTCATGACCAAGAAGAAGCTTTCTCAATGTCTGATAGAATCATTGTTATGAACGATAACCATATCGCTCAATTTGACACTCCGAATAATATTTATAAAAAACCAGCGAATGAATTTGTCAAAAGATTCGTCGTTGATCATTTAACAGAAAAAGCGCAAGCAATCATTGATAGCACTAAATAATAGATGAATAGAGTTAAAAGAATTAGACCTTCTTTATATTTACAAATTGCTTTAATCGCAATTTTATTTGTCTTTTTGTTATTACCACTTTTCTTCTTATTATTTAATGTCAGTGGTAGTGACTTAAGCTATGTATTTAACGATCCAAAGTTTTATAAGTCGATTGGTAATTCATTACTATATTCCTTTATTGGTACTTTAATCTCTGTTTCTTTAGCAATTGCGTGTGCCTACTTTTTAAGTAGGATGCGTATTAAAGGAAAAAGATGGATAGTATTACTACTTACTTTACCAATGCTTATTCCTACTATTTCTATTGGTTTAGGAATTAAGACTTTATTCGGGACTAACGGCTTTTTAGATATCATCTTTGGTTCATCTTTTGATGGGCAAGGATTCTTTAATTTAATAGTGGGTTCAGTGGTCTTTTCTTTCCCAATTGCCTTCTTATTAATTTATGATGCATTCCTATATGAAGATAAGTCTTTATATGATGCGGCGAATACATTAGGAATTAAAAGATTTTCTTCTTTTATTCATATCACTCTTCCATATTTAAAAAAGGCGATTATCTCTGCTTTCTTTGCGAGCTTTACTTTGATCTTTGCAGATTATGGTCTTCCTATGGAAGTGGCAGGCAAAGTTAACACTTTACCAATGTATATGTATGAAGAAGTGTTATCGATGTTTAACTATGGTAGAGGCGCAGTTATATCTTTAGTCTTGCTTCTTCCTGCAATTGCAGCCTTTGTAATTGATATCTTTAATAAAGATAATAGTGATGGAGTAGCTAGAAACGAAAACATCAAGCCATCAAAAACCTTTACTGCGGTTGGTTTATCTCTTGAGATTTTAGTGGGTATTCTTTTATTTATCCCGTCTTTATGTTTTATTTCTATTTCTTTTGTCACCCGCTTCCCAAGCGATATGACTTTTACCTTCCAAAACTTTGTTGACGCTTTCTCTCCTTATAGTAGTGTCTCTATCGTTGATTTCTTACTTAATTCTTTACTCATCTCTTTATTTGCCGGATTAGCAGGAACATTTATCTGCTATGTATCTGGATATATATCCACTCGTACTCAAGGAGTGTTAAAGAAACCGCTTCATTTACTCGCTATTTCCACTTTAGCGGTTCCAGGATTAGTTTTAGGTATTGGTTATATCTTCTTATTTGAATTCTCTGATGGTTGGTTTTTTGGGACGATTGTGATTTTAGTGGTGGTCAATATTATTCACTATTTCTCGTCTCCATACTTAATGGCGAGAAACGCCTTTGAAAAGATTAATAAAAATTATGAAACAGTCGCAGATACCTTAGGTATCTCTAGAGTATCAGTCTTTTTTAAGGTGATGATTCCTAATACGATTGGGACCATCTTCCAGATGTTCTCTTATTTATTTATTAACTCGATGATTACAATTTCTGCAGTCTCTTTCTTATGTACATATAAGACAACCCCGTTAGCGGTTGGTATTACCACTTACGAAAACCAACAAATCTGGGAGATGGAATCAGTAATCTCCACTTTAATTTTAGTTATTAACTTAGTGGTCAAAGTGGGCTTTGACACTTTTATTAAATATATTTCAAAAGCGACAAGCGGAAAGGCGGAAAAGAAAATGACATTTACCCGTTACCAATTTAACTTATTAACGTTCTTAGAGGAACATAACAAAGAAAGGTTTACCCAGAGACAACTCGCAGATGCGGTGACTTTATCTTTAGGAAAGACTAATGAAATCTTTAATCAATTCATCGAAGATGATTGGATTGTGGTTCATTCTGATAAGAGTATTGAAGTGACTGAAAAAGGTTATAAAGTGTTAGAGCCTTATAAAGTGAGAAAAGCTTTAATTATCGCAGCAGGCTTTGGCAGTAGAATGGCTCCAGTAACTTTAGACACTCCTAAACCACTAGTGAAAGTTAATGGAGTGCGTATTATTGATACTTTGTTAGATGCATTAATCGCTAAAGATATCACTAATATCACTATTGTGGTGGGCTATAAAAAAGAACAGTTCCAAGAGTTACTAAAAAAATATCCAACTCTTAAGTTTATTGAAAACCCAATCTATAACGAATCAAATAATATCTCTAGTTTATATTATGCTAAAGACATTATTGATAGGTGTTATATCTGCGAAGCAGACTTATTAATCGCTAATCCAAAAGTCATTACCAAATATCAATATTGCTCTAACTATTTAGGAGCCTATGTCTCTGAAACTGATGACTGGTGTTTCTTTAAGAAAGGTAATTATATTAATCATGTCTCTGTAGGAGGAGAAAACTGCTGGCACATGATTGGTATCTCTTATTGGGATGAAGCGGATTCGCTTAAACTAAGAAGCGATATTGTTAAAGTCTTCAACTCTAGAGGTGGAAAAGAGAAATACTGGGATAATGTTCCTCTTACAGTTTGTAAAAGAGATTTTAAAATTGAAGTCAGAGAATGTAAGAAAGCATATGTCACCGAGATTGATAACTTCTCTGAGTTAGTGATGCTTGATCCTAGCTATAAAGACTATGAAGAAAGAAGATAGGTATAAACATATCTTTTCTGGCTCTCATAAATAAAGTGTGCTTAACAGGACATGAGCAAAATCATGTCCTTTTTATATATCTCTCCTTAGGTGTAAGAAATCATTAATGCGTATATGTGTGGCACTTTTGTGACACATGCTCATATAAAATAAGCAAGATTATTTCTATGAAAATTTAAATAGGGAGATTTGATATGAAAAAATCAATAATTAGAAAAGTAAGAATTTCATTCACCTGTATATTAGGTTTTGGTTTGTCTGCTACAACTTTTGTTTTTGCTTCTAAACAGGACACTCCAAAAGTTGCAGATGCCGCTACTACTACGACAGCCACCTTAACATATAGTGATGTATTAGCACACGCTCGTAGTGATTATAAAGCAACTACCTGGGGCGATTGGGGGTGGTGGAAAGTCCCAAAAAAGGATGGTGTTATATCGGCTTGTCATAATACTTATTTTGTAAACAACAAAGCTTATACTGATGGGGCGACAAAAATCGATTTTTCCATCTCCTTTAAAGATGGTTATGTCATCCCACGAATCGAAATGGTCGCCGTAACTATTGCTACTAACTCAAATAGTTTCAGCTGGACGATTGCTGACGATTATTACAATCAAAATCCACCATATAAAGTCTATTTTGAGGATAATAATGATCATTACTATCATGAAATTGAGTCGTTTACAATTACCTATACTTTTACAAAATATAAGATAACTCTCAATTCTAATGGTGGTACTGGCGGGTTAAGCTCAGTTCAAAATCCTTATAATCGTGCTATGCCAACCATTTCTGCATCTAATCTTCCAACTAGGGAAGGTTATACATTCCAAGGGTATTACGATACAAGTGCCAGCACTGGTGGAAATCAGTACTATAAAGCCAACGGAACTTCCGCTAGAACCTTTACGAACAAAGACGATTCTCTTGTTCTTTATGCACGTTGGGCATTAGCTCAAAAACCTGCCAATATAACTAAAGGTACCGGTCTTAGTAATGTATATGTGTCCTCTAACGGTAATGTTACTAGTGCTTCTTCATCAGATTTAAAAGCAAGTGGCACTAATTTTGCCCAAGGTTCAACCGTTTATGGTTATGTCAAACTAGCTGCAGGATACCAAGCGCAAAGTGGGTGGACTTTAAAAGCAGGAACAGCCGATACTGATGGTGCATTATATCTCGTTGGTTCAGGAACTGTTTCATCCTCTGGATATGATTTTGGTACATTTAATGCTTCTGTAATAACTTATAGCATTGATTACGAACTCAATGGTGGTAGTGTAGCAACTGCCAATCCAACTTCATATACAATAGAAAGTGATACATTTACTTTGAATAATCCAACAAAAGAAGGATATAACTTTTTAGGTTGGTCTGAAGACGGTAAATCAGGGTATACGGAAACTGTTACTATTACAAAAGGAACATATGGAAATAAAAAATATACCGCTAACTGGGCATTAGTGGACGAACTCCTAACTGTTGTTAATGCAATTAATAATCTTGGTGGACCTACTAATATCTCTTATCCAGATAGCAAAACTGGTTTAGAAAATGCAGAAGGTTTATATAATGCTTTAGGCCCTACTTTAAAAAGTATATTAGATACTGATTATGCTGATTTAGTCGAAGAATTAGTTGATGATCGAGAAACATATGACTCTTTGAGAAATGAAGCGATTAATGATGCTATCACTAAAATTGATGCTATTGACGAAACTGTCTCCTATCCAGGAAGTAGAGACGGGGTTTTCGCTGCTAGAGATGCTATTAATGCATTAGCAGATGAAGATAAAATTTATGTCACAAATTTAGATAACTATAATGATGCATTAGATACATATAATGCTTTAAGAGATGCCGCAGTCGAGGCTGTCATTGAAGCGATTGATAACATTGATAGGGATAGTGAAGAGCATGTTATTTATCCTTCTTCTCAAACCTCTATTGAAAATGCTAGAGCTTTATATGAAGCTTTAGCGCCAGAAGAAAAAGAACCGTCTCCTGCTGTTACTAATTACAGTGAACTCACTCAAGCTGAAAGCGATTATGCTTCTTTAAGAAGCGATGCAATTGGCGAAGTAATTGATGCAATTAACGCCATTAATAAACCTTTTGATGAGAATAGAGAATCTCAAATTAGTAATGCTCAAAGTTTATATGACGCATTAGCAGAAAGTGATAAAGATCCAACTTATGTCACAAATTATTCTAGATTAGAAGATGCTCATGCAGCAGATGATGTTGCAGATGCTATTGAAGCTCTTCCAACTGTAGTTGACACTGATGAATATCGTACTTTAGTTAGCGGAATAAGAGAACAATACGAAGCTTTAAGCGATGAACAAGAAGCATTTATACCAAGAACTTCTGATATTTATCTTCCTTTAGTTGAAAAAGAAGAAGCTATTAAAGTTATCAATGCGATTAACGCTATTGGTGATGTTTCTTATCCAGGAAGCGAAGCGCTTATTACCGCGGCTAACTTAGCCTATGAAAACTATATTAATTCAGGATATAACCCTGACTACATTGTTAATTATGATGTATTAGTTAAAGATAACGATGATTTCTATAACGCTGATGATGTAGCTAAATTAATTGAAGCTATTCCTGCTCCAGCAGAAGATCAAAGCTATTATAATGCTGTTGATGTTGCAAGAAGCGGTTACGCTGCTTTAGAAGACGATGAAAAGCAATTACTTAAAGATGCCATTTATGATCCAGTAACTAATATGAGTTATGCTGATTATTTATTTAATCAAGGTTTAGCTAGAGATGTTATTGAAAAGATTGACAACATTGATGATATTACATATAACGCTGGTGTTGATGACTCTTTAGAAGACATTGTTGCCGCAGAAACCGCTTATGATGCAATTAAAGATAATGAATATGTTAAAAATATTGTTTAGTGGATGATAGAACTATTTATGATCATGTTGATGAAGTAGCTGATTTAATTAGTGCTTTTACTCCTGCTGAAGATCAAAGTTATTATGATGCAGTTGATTTAGCTTCTACAAAATATGAGGCTTTAACTGATAAAGAACAAGCAATTATTGATGCAGCAACTAATGTTGATTACGAAGAAGTATTAGCGGATCATATCGCTGCTAAAGAAGTTATTGAATTAATCGGTAAAATCGGATCTCTTACTTATGATGGTGGAGACAAAGACTCTTTAAAAGACATTGCTGCCGCAGAAGCTGCTTATGATGCAATTAAAGATAACGAATATATTAAAAATATTGTTGATTCTGTTAACCATCAAACATTAGTGGATGATAGAACAATTTATGATAACGCTGATGAAGTAGCTATTTTAATTAGAGCAATTCCTGATCCAGCTGAAGATCAAAACTATTATGATGCAGTTGATGACGCTAGAAGTGCATATGCTAATTTAAAAGATAGTGAGAAACAATTATTAATTGAAGCAATTTTTGATCCAGATACAAATATGACCTACGCGGAATATTTGTTTAACCAAGGTTTAGCTAGAGATGTTATTGAAAAGATTGATGATATTAATGACCTCACATATAACGCTGGTGTTGATGATTCATTAGCTGATATCGTCGCTGCAGAAACTGCTTATGATGCAATTAAAGATAATGAATATGTTAAAAACATTGTTGATTCTGTTAACCATCAAACTTTAGTGAACGATAGAACTATCTACGATAATGCTGATGCAGTTGCTAAATTAATCGAAGATATTCCTGCTCCAGCCGAAGATCAAAATTATTATGATGCAGTTGATGACGCTAGAAGTGCATATGCTGCCTTAACAGAAGCGGAGCAACAATTACTTAAAGATGCTATTTACGATCCTGCTACTAATATGAGTTATGCTGATTATTTATATAATCAAGGTTTAGCTAAAGATGTAATCGAAAAGATCGATGATATTAATGAGCTTACATATAACGCTGGTGTTGATGACTCTTTAGAAGACATTGTTGCCGCAGAAACCGCTTATGATGCAATTAAAGATAATGAATATGTTAAAAATATTGGATAATGAATATGTTAAAAATATTGTCGATTCAGTCAATCATCAAATTTTAGTGGATGATAGAGAAAGTTATAATGAAGTTGACCATGCTGTTTCATTAATTGAAGAAATTGGTGAAATTAAAAACGATGAAGAAACTAAGCAAGACCTAGAAGAAGCTTGGGAAGCGTATAATGCTTTAAGCCCAGAAGAACAAGCTTTAGTCCAAGGATATAACAACACTTATAAGACATTAGATGATGATCAACATGTTTATGATGCGTTAGTCTTAATTGACGATATTGGTACTGTCAGTTATGATTCTGTATCCGAAGAAAAAATTGCTGAGGCTAGAGAATTCTATGATTCTTTAACTGAAGACCAAAAAGAACAACTTGGTGAAATGCCATTAAATGTCCTTGTTAATTCTGAAACTCAATATGCTAGCTTAAAGAAGACTGCAAATATCTTAGTTATTATTCTCTTAATTGTTGCTTGCTTAACTATTCTTGGTGGAGTTTGGTTCTTATTCTTCTTATTAAAAAAGAAAAGAAAAGATGATGACAATAACGACAAGAACAAAGGAAAAGGCAAACCAGTAAAAGCAATGTCTATTGGTGGATTTATTCCTGGTATTACTCTTATTAGTCACTATGTTGACGCTCCATATATTGCTTTATATGTTTTAGCAGGTGCAGCGGTCTTAATTTGGATCTCCATTCTTGTATTTGTAATCATGAAGAAAAAACAAGTTGGACCATTTAAGAAAAAGGCTGAAGTAGCAAAAGTGGAACCTCAAGCTTCTGTTTCTCGAAATGAAGATGAAGAAGTGGAAACTGTTTCTGATGAGAAAGGCAATATCTTTCAAATTAGATATATCAAATCTTTTACCGCAAAGCTTATTCAATCTCCTATTGAAACCAAAAAATATTATGAAGAACTTAAAAATGAAGTTCTCTCTTATAAAAAAACTAATTCAAGAGTGAGTTGGCATTATGACGCGGTTAATTCTGGAAGAGACTATGTTTTAAAGTTCGCAATTAGAGGAAAGACACTTTGTGTCTATCTTCCTTTAGATCCTGAAAAAGTTGAAGAAAAATATAAGGTCGAAAGAAGTGAATCTAAGAAATTTGAAGATGTTCCTTGCTTATACCGTATTAAAAATGATAGAAGGTGTGAATATACCAAAGAGCTTATTGCTCAAGTATGTGAAAAGTTTGGTCTAGAAAAAGGTGAGCAGCAACACGAAGTTTATTCTAATCTTCCATATGAGGCTAATAAACCACTTGTGGCTAAAGGCTTAATTAAAGAACAAAAAGTACAAGTTAATAAATCTGCTGAACCAGTCGTGTTAGAAAGTAAAGTAAACGCTGATGGAGACGAAGTGGTGGTCACTAAAGATGAAAAAGGTAATATCTTTGAAATTAGATATATTAAATCATTTACCGCTAAATTATCTCAAAGCGAAAAAGAAGTTAAAGACTACTATACAGTTTTAAAGAACTATGCTCTATCTTATAAAGATGCGCATAGTAGAGTCTCCTGGCATTATGACGCCATTAATGTCGGTAGAGACTACGTCATGAAATTCTCTATTAGAGGAAAAACACTATGTGTTTACTTCGCCTTAGACGCTTCTAAATTAGAAGAAAAATATAAAGTTGAAGAAGCTAAAGGCAAAAAATATGAAGATGTACCAGTCTTATACCGTATTAAAAATGATAGAAGATGTCAGTACGCGAAAGAATTAATCGATGAAGTAATGAAAAAAGTTGATTCTAAGCAAGGTGAAATTCCAAGTGAGAACTATTCGATTCCACATGAATCCACTAAATCATTACTTGCTAAAGGTTTAATTAAAGAACTTAAGACTGCTGTTAAAAAGCCTGAAATTCACAAAGTTGAACATTTAGTAGCCTCAGTCAGCGTTGAAGAAGCTGATAAATTAATGAGTGATGAAGACGCCGAAGTGATGGTCAAAGAAGATAAATCAAGTAAAAAGCACGAAGGTAAAAAAGCTATCATCAATATCGATGAATTAGAAGCTAACTTCAATGATGGAGATAAGATCACTTTAGAAGCCTTACAAGAAAAGAAACTAATTGCTAAAGATGTTGGTAGAGTAAAACTATTAGCAAGAGGTCAACTTGATAAGAAACTTGATGTTCATTTACAAGAATATTCCATTCAAGCCGTGAAGATGATTCTTCTAGTTGGTGGAAAAGTTCAAAAAGCAAAATAAAAGACAATGCGAAAAGTTAGGATTCCCCTTTCCTAACTTTTTTTAAAAAAGTTCTTATTTAAATTAAAAACATAGACATCTAATATCAACATTTATAAAATGAATACAGGTATAAAATATGCTAGGTAATGAGATATTTAACGCAACAGTCTGTACAATTGGAATCGCTATCTTGTTGATTCATGTTGTTAACTTATTGTTAAAAAAGAATAAACGTAAAGATGAAATTTATCTTATGGTCTTTTTGCTTTTTACCGTTATTCATTTCTCAACCTATTTAAAGATCCTATTTCATTTTTCATTATTGCCTTTATAAATTTAGAATGAAAATCAATTCCATTCAATAAAA
>CADCEE010000024.1 GCA_902800355.1 uncultured Erysipelotrichaceae bacterium
TAATTAAAAATTATAAAAACGGATGGAATAACTTGTCTGGCATGGGGTACCTTTATGAAAGAGGTCAAAATTTGCAAATATCAAATATTGGTTTAAGCATTTATTCCGATACACCAAAAAAGAATTTTTACTCGCTCATTTTGTCTAAAAATTTCACAAAATACTGCACATATACTTGCGAGACATACCTTGGAAATAAGCTAAAGCTAAATGAACTAAATAAAGGTGATATTGTATTTTCATCGAGAGGTGATTACGGTAGATGCGTTATCGTTCTAGATGAATTACAAAAAACTATAACGAATATTGATAATATTATTATCACTAGCGATAGCGAAAACGTGAACAAAGACATATTCATTTGTTTAATGATGAACCTATATAGAGAAAATGGATTTATAAGAACGATTGGATTTGTTGGGTCTGGTGCCGATAGCTTGACCCAAGGCCAAATTGACAGCATACCATTCCCTTTGTTTGGTCAGTCTGTCATAGATGACCTGGCTTATAAATTTACAAATGATGAGATTGACCCTAACGACCTTTCTGACGTGAATATTCAAAAAGCATTAGAAGTTGGTGGCGTAAAAGAATTAGAAGATCTCAGAAAGAATATCAGAGCTTTATTAGAACAATCGATAAGAACAATTGCTTTAGGAAAAGATATTTTTGAAGCTCAGGAGGAATAAATAATGAAAAAGATGCATTATGATAAGAAAGATTTCACAGTTGGTTATCTTGATGATAGAGAACAAAAAGGTAAGCTTAACTTAAGTCCTGAATATCAAAGAGACTATGTCTATACCGTCGAGCAAGCTTCTAAATTGATCGAATCTGCTTTAATGAATATTCCTCTTCCAATTATTTATTTCTGTGATGAAGGAAACGGAACCTATTCAGTTATTGATGGTCAACAACGAATCACATCCTTTTTGAAGTTCAAAAGAAACGAATTTGCTTTAGCAAAATTAACTATTTTTCCAGAATTAAATGGCAAGTTTTATAGAGATCTTGATGATGAACTAAAGGACAGAATTGATGAGACAGTATTAATTACTATTATCATTGATTACGATTCTGCTGAAGCTAAATACGATATCTTTGAGAGACTTAATCGTGGTGCAGTTAAACTCCAAGAGCAAGAACTCAGAAACTGCGTCTATCGTGGACCTTATAACGATATGATTAATGGTCTTGCTTTAGACAAGAATGTCCAAAAAATGTTTATTTCTGAGAACAAGAGAATGTTCTACCAAGAACAAATCCTTAGATTCTTCGCATTAGGTGATTATTTTGGATATACATCTAATATGAAGAAACAATTGAATAATTATATGAAAGTTCATCAAAAAGATGATGAGGGAAGCATTCAAAGCGATAAAGAATTGTTTAAGAGAACTCTCAGTCTTGTTATACAAGTTATGGGCGACGATGCTTTCTGCACAGTTGATTATGATAAGAAAATTGTTCTTAAGAAATTCAGTCCAACTTTCTATGATTCAATAATGATTGCCTTTAGCAAATTCGATAGAAACAAAATCATCTCTCACGCAGATGCAATTAGAGAAAAAATCAACAAAGCTAAGCTTAACGATGACAAATACCATATAGCTTGCTATGCCGCTACCGGTTCTAGAGACAGAGTTATTACTCGTATCCATTTCATTTGCGATATTTTATTCTCTGTTTTAGGTAACGAAGGTTTGAATAAAGAAGCTCGTGCTTTTGATCCAGCATGGAAAGAACCTCTTGCTAAGAGACAACACTGGATTTGTCCACTTTGTGGAAACAAAATACTAGACCTAGAAGAGTGTGAGATCGACCATATCGATCCATATTCATGCGGTGGTGAAACAAATATCCAAAATGCTCAGGTTGTCCATACAATTTGTAATAGACACAAGAGTAATAATGTCTCAACAGATATCGATTCAATCATTGGCAGACCAACAGACAATCAAAAAGTGGTGTTCCTTAATGAAGATGCGGACTTGACATTTATGAGGCCAGATTGTCTTATTTTCAAAAACAAATACAAGAAGGCAGATAGATGGCTCAAGCTTGCTTGTGCGTTTGTTGATTTATTAAAAGAAATAGATTACGAAAAGTTCGAAGAACTTGCTGATAGACCATACAAACTAACAAACAGGTCTAAACCATACATTGATAGAACTAAAGATAATATGTATGGACCATACGAAGTTATTCCTGGTGTTTTTGTTGAAACAAACCTTCCAGCCTACAAACAATTTGAGTTTATGAAGGCATTGGCGGTGGAATTCGGTTTAGATCCAGCAACAATCGGAATTACACTAAAAGCTGAGGATGAAGAATAAAATACGCAGTATCTTGCGCATTTAGGGGTGGACAATTTTTTCTCAAGGGTGGAAAAAATCCAAACAGGGGTGGAAATTGTATCATTTCCTTAGTGCCTAGCCACATGAATAAAATGAGGATTTTGCACCAAGAAGTCCTTTTTTTGTGCCGTTTTTGGTCATTTTTTGCTTATTTTTACCTTATTTTTAGAACTTATTTACTTCAAAGCTTATGGACATAAAAAGGGTGTTTTGAGATAAAATGCAAAAAAGTAATAACAGAGTTATTAATTAAAATTTTAGCACTCTCACTTAACGAGTGCTAATTTTGTGCTATAATAGAGTTATAAAAGGAGGATTAATTTATGCAAATGGAACAAATGCCTGACTATGAAAATGATAAAGATGTCCTTCAAAAATTTGGCCGTAACATTAACGAAGAAGTTAAGAAAGGGAAAATTGATCCCGTCATCGGTCGTGATGAGGAAATTAGAAAAATCATTGAAATATTAGCCAGAAAAACTAAAAACAACGTCATTCTTTTAGGTGAACCTGGCGTTGGTAAAACCGCAATACTTGAAGGTCTTGCGGAACGTATCGTCAAAGATGATGTGCCGACCATACTTAAGGATAAAACTATTTATGAATTAGATATGGGCGCATTAGTAGCGGGTGCAAAATACCGTGGTGAATTTGAAGAGAGATTAAAAGCAGTCCTTAATAAAATTAAGGAAAGCGAAGGCAAAATCATTCTCTTTATCGATGAGATCCACCTCATTGTCGGCGCTGGTCGAGCGGATGGTGCCCTCGATGCTTCTAACATGCTCAAACCGATGCTTGCGAGAGGAGAAATCGATTGTATCGGGGCGACGACATTAAAAGAATATCGTGAATATATTGAAAAGGACCGCGCTCTAGAAAGAAGATTCCAACCCGTTCTTATCAATGAACCGACTGTGGAAGATACTATTTCTATATTAAGAGGATTAAAGAATAGGTTCGAATCATTCCATGGTGTGAAGATTACCGATAATGCTTTAATCGCCGCGGCAAGTTTATCCAATCGTTATTTAACATCTCGTTTCCTTCCTGATAAAGCTATCGACTTAGTGGATGAAGCTTGTGCTTCCATCAAAGTGGAACTCGCCTCTATGCCTAGCGAACTCGATGAATTAGAGAGAAAGATTAGGCAACTAGAGATTGAAAAGGCTGCTTTAAAGAAGGAGAGTGATGAAGCGAGCAAGAAGAGACTCGCGGATGTCGAAAAAGAACTCTCTTCTCTTAATGAGAAAGATAACGAACTCAAGAAGAGATGGAAACAAGAGAAAGATGAAATTCTCAAAGTTAAAGGCGTTAAAGAGAAACTCGAAAAAGCGAAGTTTGATTTGGATGTCGCTTTAAGTCATTCCGAATACGAAAAAGCGGGTGAATTACAATATAAGACCATCCCAGAATTAGAGAAGAAATTAAAAGAGAACGATAATTCTCAAAGCGAGAAGAAACTCTTATCCGAAGTCGTGGATGAAGAACAAATCGCGAAGATTATCTCTCGTATGACCAACATCCCTCTCAGCAAGATTGAAAAAGGCGATAGAGAGAAAGTTCTCGATTTAAAGAAGACTTTATCGAAGAGAGTAATCGGTCAAGAAGAAGCTTTAACTTTAGTTAGCGATGCGATTCTCCGTCAGAGAGCGGGGATTAAAGATAGCAATCGACCCATCGGTAGTTTCTTGTTCTTAGGTCCTACTGGTGTGGGTAAAACCGAAGTCGCTCGTGCTTTGGCGGAATCCTTGTTCGATTCGGAGAGTCATATCATCCGTATCGATATGAGTGAATATATGGAGAAATATAGCACTTCTCGTCTTATTGGTGCCCCTCCAGGATATGTCGGATATGAAGAAGGCGGACAACTCACGGAGAAAGTGAGAAGAAATCCTTATTCTATCGTCTTATTCGATGAAATCGAAAAAGCTCATCCAGAAGTCTTTAATTTGTTACTACAAATGTTAGATGATGGGAGACTTACCGATAGTCAAGGAAGGGTCGTGGACTTCAAGAATACGATTATCATCATGACTAGTAATTTAGGTAGTGAATATCTCCTCAATAATGAAAGAGATAAAGTGGAAGGATTATTACATCAAACCTTTAAGCCTGAGTTCTTAAATCGTATCGATGAAATAGTGTACTTCTCCCCATTATCTAAAGAGACTCAATCTAAGATTGTTGATAAGATGCTTAACAATCTCAATGATAGATTAAAAGAATCTTATTATTCGTTCGAATTCTCTGACGCTTTAAAGAGTTGGATCCTCGATAGTGCTTATTCACCAATCTATGGTGCAAGACCGATTAAGAGATTCATCCAGAATAAAGTGGAGACCATTATTGCGAATAAGATTATTTCACAAGAGGTTGACACCAAACACAAATACTCAGTTGATTATAACGGCAAAGAAGTCATAGTCAAACAAGTTTAATCTTAGGGAAGCCACCCTTAGGGTGGTTTTCTTTTTTATCATCAAAATCTTTTTTACGGGACATTGTATCAAAATGGGTAAACCTTTCCACGCAGATTAAACAGGATTGATACAATACATCAGTCCTTTTTTGTTTATGTGGCACTTTTGTGACAATCGGTTTGTTAATATGGTTACGCTAACTCATTAGGTTAGAGAAATTCTTCTCCTTTCCACTAACTGAAGAGTGCTAGTCAATTTAATTAAAATGTGTCGCTAAGTACGCGTGCTTGCTTAGCGGAAGTGGCGCATCTGATGCTCTTAATAGGGAGTGGGAGTATTGGAAAAAGAAGACCACTTGTCTGTTTCTGATTATCATGAAGGAAATGGCACTCAACGAATAGCACGCTTTTTTATTTGCTTGCTTTAT
>CADCEE010000025.1 GCA_902800355.1 uncultured Erysipelotrichaceae bacterium
GGTCGCTGCTATTTTATATATCGATAAATGTAATTTTAGATGCGAATATTGTCATAACTGGAATACTTTAATTGCCTGTGATGATAATGAAGACCTTATCTTTAATGATATTCTTTCTTTTCTAAAGAAAAGAGTGGGTATTTTAGATGGAGTGGTGATCTCTGGAGGAGAACCTACTTTGATGCCTAATTTAGAAGATAAAATTAGAGCAATAAAAGAACTTGGTTATTCTATAAAATTAGACACGAATGGCACTCATCCTGAAGTGATTAAAGATTTAGTCGCTAAAAGACTAATTGATTATATTGCTATGGACATCAAATCATCCTTAGATGATTATCATAGATTTTGTAATAATGATGCTTTAATTGAAAAGGTCAAAGAATCTATAGAATTATTAAAATCAGGAATAGTGGATTATGAATTTAGAATGACTTTAATTGGAGAATATCATTCTTTAGAAGTGATTAACAAAGTTAAGGACACTTTAAAAGGTAGCAAAAGATTATATTTACAACAATTCAAAGTCTCTGATGGAGTAATAAATAAAGACCTCCACCCAATAGATGAAGGTCTTGCTAATAAATTTGTTGAGATTCTATCTCAAAGTGTAGAAACAGTAGAACTTAGAGGGTATTAATATATTTAACTGCGCTCATTGCGGCAGTTGCACCATCACTACAAGCAGTTATAACTTGCTTGTTTTCTTTTACTCTAGTGTCTCCAGCAGCGAATAATCCTGGAATAGAAGTTCTCATAGCTTCGTCAGTTTCAATAAATCCTTTGTTTAACTTAATTAAGCCTTCTAAGAATTCATTTTGAGGAACTTGACCAATAGCAATGAAGCAGTTATTAGTTTCGAATTTCACTTTTTCTTTAGAAATAGTGTCTTCTAATTCAATAGCGACTAGTTCACCATTTTCTTCCACTAATTTTTTGAGTAATAAGTTATGTCTAATATCAATGTTTTCGGTTTGAAGAACTCTATCGATTAGAATTTGATCACCAAATAACTTATCAAATAATGTGAGCATATGAACTCTTGGACAATATCCACTCAATAATAAGGCATATTGAAGTGCGGTGTTTGCATCTCCAATTAAATAGATTTCTTTTCCTTTATAAAATGGTCCATCACAAATAGCGCAATAGCTAACACCGTGTCCTACTAAATCATCTTCATTAGGTAAACCCATTTTTCTAGGCTTGACTCCATTAGCGACAATAACCGCTAAAGCTTCGTGTTCTCCATAATTGGTCTTAACATGGAAGATATTATCGATTTTCTCGACAGATTCCACATCTTCTAGTTCAAATTCGGCTCCTAAGTTAGTGATTTGTTCGAATAATCTATCCGCCCATTCACTTCCAGAAATTGATTCAATAGTTGGATAATTTTCTAGTCTAGGAGAAGTAGCAATTTGTCCTCCAAAGGCTTCTTTTTCAAGAACAAGAACAGACTTATTATTTCTTAAAGCATATAAGGCAGCAGTCATTCCAGCCGGGCCACCGCCTATAACAATAATGTCATGCATAATTATTTCTTGCTTTCAATATAACCTTTGATGTTAGAAGCGTTTTCAAACACTCTAACTTCTCCGTTTTCAGGAACTAATAAGGTAGGTGCTTTTTTAACTCCCATTGAGGTGGTTAGTTCAACATTTTCTTCAGCGTCAACCCATTTATATTGAACACCTGCTTTTTCTAAAAGCATTTTAGCCATTTTACAGTTTGGACAGGTCTTTGTTCCAAAAAGTAAGGTTTCCGATAATGTTTGTGGTTTTTCTTCTTCACAAGCCTCATCTTTGATTCCATGAGTGAGTTTAGAAGTTTTGATGTTATATGTCTTTCTATTTAAGAATTCTTCACTCTTACCGTCATTCCAGTTTTGAATAGGTCTATAATAACCTGTAATACGGGAATAAACTTCAGTTCTAGATCCACATTTTGGACAGACATATTGTTCACCAACTAAGTAACCATGTTCTTTACATACAGAGTATGTAGGAGACATTGTGTAATATGGTAAGTGATAATTTTCGGCGATCTTTCTTACAAGATTCATACAAGATTTCCAAGTTGGAAGTTTTTCACCTAAGAAAGCGTGGAAAACGGTACCAGAAGTATATAAAGTTTGTAATTCATCTTGGATATCTAAAGCAGTGAAAATATCGTCAGTGAAACTTACTGGTAAATGGGAGGAGTTAGTGTAATATGGAGTTCTTCCTTCTTCACTTGCAGTAATAATATCTGGATATTTTTCTTTATCGTGTTTAGCTAAACGATAGGCAGTAGATTCTGCTGGAGTGGCTTCTAAGTTATATAAGTCACCATATAATTCTTGATAATCAGATAATTTTTCTCTCATATGGTTAAGAACTTCTTTGGTGAATTCTTGAGCTTCTTTATGAGTTAAATCTTGTCTAATCCATCTAGCATTTAAGCAGCATTCATTCATACCGACTAAACCAATTGTAGAGAAGTGGTTATTGAATGTACCAAGATATCTCTTGGTATATGGATATAAACCAGCATCTAATAATTTGGTAATAGTGTTTCTTTTGACCTTTAAAGATCTAGCAGAGATATCCATGATTTTATCTAAACGATCATAGAAATCAGCTTTATCAACGGCTAAATAAGCAATACGTGGCATATTGATAGTGACAACACCGACAGAACCAGTAGATTCACCAGAACCGAAGAATCCACCAGATTTCTTTCTTAATTCTCTTAAGTCGAGTCTTAAGCGGCAACACATACTTCTAACATCGCTTGGTTCCATATCACTATTGATGTAGTTTGAGAAATATGGAGTACCGTATTTAGCAGTCATTTCGAATAATAACTTGTTATTTTCGGTTTCTGACCAGTCAAAGGTACGAGTAATAGAATAAGTTGGGATTGGATATTGGAATCCTCTTCCATTGGCGTCACCTTCAATCATAACTTCGATGAAGGCTTTATTGACCATTGCCATTTCTTCAACACAGTCTTTATATTTGAAGTCGCATTCTTTTCCACCAACGATAGCGTTGAGTTCGGCCATAT
This sequence comes from uncultured Erysipelotrichaceae bacterium, assembly GCA_902800355.1. Classification (GTDB taxonomy): domain Bacteria; phylum Bacillota_I; class Bacilli_A; order RFN20; family CAG-826; genus UBA2450. Next base: position 3,052 of record CADCEE010000025.1, read on the forward strand.
CATTTGGCACAACCCAGTCTAAAGTAATATTGGTGAATGGAGCTTGAGTACCCCATCTAGATGGGGTATTAACACCATAGATGAAAGATTGAATGCATTGTTTAACTTCTTTATATGTTAAGTGATCCTTTTTCACAAATGGGGCTAAATATGTATCAAAGGATGAGAAGGCTTGTGCACCAGCCCATTCATTTTGCATGATACCTAAGAAGTTGACCATTTGGTTACATAAGGTAGATAAGTGATTAGCTGGAGCAGAGGTTATTTTTCCAACAACTCCTCCTAAACCTTCTTGAATTAATTGTTTTAGTGACCAACCAGCGCAGTAACCAGTTAACATGCTTAAATCATGAATGTGAATATCAGCGTTTTTATGAGCTTGACCAATTTCTTGATCATAAACTTCACTTAACCAGTAATTAGCAGTAACTGCACCAGAGTTAGAAAGAATTAATCCACCAACAGAATATGTAACTGTGGAGTTTTCTTTCACTCTCCAGTCGTTAATTTTTAAATAATTATCGACTGTTTTCTTATAGTCTAAGTCAGTTTGTTTTTGTTCACGTAAGTTCGCGCGCGCCTTTCTATATAGAATATAACTGCGTGCAACATCGACGTAACCAGCTTGAATTAAAGTAACTTCGACTGCGTCTTGAACATCTTCAATATCAATGACATCGTTATTAATCTTGGAGTTCATTTGGGCCACAACTCTTAGAGACAACATATTGATAATATCGTCGTTATAGAATTTGTGATCTGCCATAAAGGCTTTTTCGATAGCTTTGGAAATCTTTTCAAGGTTGAAGTCTTGTAAAGAACCATCTCTTTTTCGGATACTTAACATTTGCTTTCCTCTTTCTCGCTAATTGATTTATAGCGCTTGGAAAAAAGCATATCAAAATATGAAATATTCGCAACTAAAAAAAGCACTTTTTTGTTAAAAATGGGACACTGTCTAAAATTAACGTTTTTGTGCTTTATTTATTAGTTGTATAGGCTTGTAGTTTAAATATATTTAAATGGACTACTTTTTCATTAAGTCGATAACCACTGATATCATCTTGTTAAATTCATATAAATCAAGGAATTCAAAGCGTCCGTGGTGATTATAACTTCCGGTACCTAAATTTGGGGTTACTAGACCATATCTAGAGAATGTTGCTCCATCTGTTCCACCTCTAATAGCTCCACTTATTGGTTCAATACCATTTTTACGCATAACGGAACGGATACGTTTAAGGGCAATAGGCTTTTTAGCAACATATTTTTTCATATTGCGATATTGCTCTTTGAATGAAACTTCAACTTTGGCGGTTGGGTATTTATCTTGTAGTTTTTTAATTGCTTCTTTTACCACTTCGATTCTTTTAAGAATACCTTCATCATCAAAATCTCTTAAAATAAGATGCATTGATGCTTTTTCAGAGTCTCCAATGATTTCGTTAAGATGCCAATAGCCTTCCTTGCCTTCGCTATCAAATGGAGTTTCTTTTTCTGGTAGGTAAGTTATTAACTCTTTTGCTAAAAGTAAGGCGTTAATTAATTTTCCTTTTGCCTCGCCTGGGTGTATGGATACGCCTGTAATATTCACGCTTACAGCGTATGCGTTGAAGTTTTCAGCTTCTACGACATTGATGTCGCTTCCATCGATTGTATAGGCGTATTTAGCGTTAAATTTTCTATAGTTAAAATGTTTTGGTCCTTCTCCGATCTCTTCATCAACTGTAAAAGCTACACAAATGGTGTTGTGAGCGACTTTTGGATGATCTTTGAAATATTGTAATGCTGACATAATAATAGCGATA
>CADCEE010000026.1 GCA_902800355.1 uncultured Erysipelotrichaceae bacterium
GGTTCATATGATGGAATAAGAATAACAAAATCTTTTTTCATTAATGTTTACGTTTCTTAAAGATTAATAAAGTAGCGAATGCTAAAACGCTTATAGTGCTTATTGAGATGATAATAATAGTGGAATTAGTGCTAGCATCTAAAGAGTTGATATTTTTATATGATAGGAACGCAAAAGTATTGATAAATGGAGAATCATCTTCACATGCCTTTGCCCACGCTAAATATCGTGCATATTCATTTGAATATTTAGAATCGCTTTGTAGCTTAGTTATAGTGCCACTTTCTGCAGCGTTTAAATTGAATAAGGCAACTTTTGCATATTTATATAAATCATTCGATTTACATAACCCAGTACCTGGCCCGTCAAATGCTGAATCGCCAATATGTAAATAACTAACTCCCCATTCGGTAATAGAATCAGTGCTGCCTCCTGAACCAGAGACAACATCGATTGATTTTAGATAGAATCTTTGTCCTGATGGTGAACTTAGTGTAAAGGTAGACACAGTGTTATTAACAGTAATTTCGTATTCTGCTAAATCAGATGTAGGAGTAAATGTAACTGAAGAAGTAACGTTTATACTTACTGTGACTGTTGTGCTATCGGTATTATATTTTTTGGCGTTAACAACAAGTTTAGTAACTTGAGTTGCTTGTTTAAACGTGATTGTTATGGAACCGCTTTTGCTACCTGAGGAGAATTTTAATCCCGTCTTACCAGCAAAAATATTTGCTGCTGATGTAACGCTAGCAATATCACTTCCGCTACTCATTTTGTTATTAATAGCGCTTACATTTATCGTACTTGACCCATCGCTAGAAGAATCAGTAAAGACTATACTTTTAGTCGCTAGTGCTTTTTCTTTAACTAAGATTCCTGTACATGTAGCATTAAGTCCACCATAAGTGGCAGTAACACTAGTTTGTCCTTTAACAAGCGCAGTGCTTGTCCAAGTAGCGCTACTAGTAACGTCGGTTTCTGCTTGTCCATAAGTTGCGAATACAGATAAACCAGTAGATACAAATGTATCTCCTTCTTCATAAATTGATTTATTTGGATTTCCAGATATTCTAATGCTATCTAAAGCAGAAACAGTTATTCCGTTAATTGTAATAGTCTTAGTGACATCTCCACTAGAATAGGAACCGGTAACAGAAGTGGTATTTTTAGTTAATGGGCTTGGGGCCCAAGAGACAAATTCAGTTACATTAGAGGTATATGTAGAAGTGTCTTCTTTTTGAAAAGTTGCGGTTACAGTTAATCCACTAGAGTTAAATGATTCTCCTTCTTTATAAGAAGTTTTAGTAGGACTACCAGTATATGTAAGTTTAGTTAATGTGTCTGGTTCAACGAATGGCTCATTTTTAAATACAGAGCGAGCGTATTCTGGGTGATCGATATATGGATTTCTATTATGTTGAAATTGTTCATAGATTAAATCGTTTCTATGTGCTTCAAATTCATCTACTGGATCTGCTTCATGCCAAGCAAGTAGAGTATCTAAATAACCCCATTTACCTCCTGAAGAGTCAGTACCGGTTGTTAAAGATAAATTAGTGCCCCCAGATCCATCACCGTTATAATAACGTGTTGCCATATAGAATAAGGCTCTAGCGACATCACCTTTGTCTTTGTCACGTGGTTCAAAAACACCTCCACTAGAATAATTGTCGGTTTTTCTACTTTGTGTATAATCTTGTACCGCTGTTGAGCTAGTATGAGAAGCAACATTAGCAAACGGGTTATTGCTTCTAATATTATTACATTTCCAGTCGCTTGCTCTTAAGTGGTGGAGATCACTATAAGCAGGGAGTCCTTTAGTGTTAAAACCATTTGATTTAGCCCAAATATGTTCTTTGTTCCAAACCTTGACTCCACTAGTATTAAAACTACCGTCAGAGTCTCCCCAATATCTGGCTGTACTTGCATTAAAATTGTAATTGGCATATAAAAGATTCATATATGGATTATCGTCATCAGTGCCTAAAGGAGATAGTGTGTAATCTCTATCTGTCACCTTCATATCGTTTTCTAATGAATCGTAACTTCTCTTAGTGTGACCCTTAATAATGTTATATAACGCTACTTTTAAAGTGTCACCCTTCATAGAAGAAGTGATTGAACTATAATAGTTTGATGGTGCTGCTGCTTCAGCAGGCTTAATTTCTTTATTAGAGTTAGCTAAAACAAATGTCGAGAATAATAATGTCGACAATATAATTGGTGTAATTATCTTTTTCATAAGCATTATGCATTATAGCATTTTTATTTAACTGAATCGTATTAATTTTGTATAATACAAACATATTTATGGAAAAGTGGTTCTCTAAATTAGACTTTTTAACTCAAGCAATCCTATTAATACTTCCTTTCATCGGTTATTTAATTGAAATCGGAGTAAGAGTTTTTGTTGTTATTAGAAAACATAGTGCAAAAAATATCATCGGTTTAGTGATGTTTGCTGTTATGGGTTGGGCAATATTACTTAATATTATCGATATCTTTGTGCTTAGAAGCACTGATGATTTAATGCTTATTGAGTAGTTTTATTTTTTTATCTTGATTTAAGGGGATATATCCCATAATATAAAGTTGAGAGGAGGTATTTATAATGCCTGTCATATCAACGTTCTACGGAATTTTGATATACATGTATTTAACCAGAAAAGAGCACTATCCTCCGCATATACATGCGTTTTATGGAGAATACGAAGCTGCATTCTTAATCTCGGATGGTTCTCTACTAAATGGAAGATTTCCAAAAAATGGAATATCAATGGTTAAAGAGTTTATATCAAAGTATCAAAAAGAACTAATGGATATGTGGGAAACAGAGCGATATGTTAAATTACCGCCTTTGGATTAAACAAGAACATGATGAAAGAAGCTGTAAAATTAGTGTTAAGGGAGAAAACATTATTTGATGTCATCTTTCTTGATGGAACCGTCAAACGATACGATATTTTATCTCTAGCAGATGAATATCCAGAACTAAATCAGTTAAAGGATCGCACAATATTTGAAAAAGGGAGATTGTTAGGATGGAGTGGGGTCTCTTGGACTGACGATATCGATATTACCGTTCAAACAGTATATTTAGATGGAAAGGATGTCACATCTGAATATGACTACGATGAAATATGTCTAGCAGCATTAGGGTATCGAATTAAAGATGCTAGATTGGGGCAATATATGTCTCAAGAAGAATTAGCAAAGAAAACAGGAATAGATCAGTCAGATTTATCCAAAATTGAAAAAGGCCTTGCTAATCCTTCGATTAAAACAATCTGTCGTATCGCTAAAGGCCTTGGTTTAAAAATTGAAGTATTGTTCAAGTAAACTACAAATCCGCTAAATGAGGGAGTGAGACAATCGCTCCTTTTTTAGTGACAGTCTTACTGCTACATAGAGAAGCAAATTCCATAGCGTCTTTAATGTCTTTTCCTTCAGAGAGCTTAGTTACTAACGCTCCTAAATAAGAATCTCCTGCTGCAGTAGTATCAACTGCGTTAACTTTATGAGGTTCGACTTTGATATATTCATCCTTATTAATAAGGACACTACCTTTTTCTCCTAAAGTGACAATGACATTTTTAGCCCCTCTAGAGAGTAATTCTTTAACGCCTAATAAAATATCTGTTTTCTTACTTAACGCTTCTAATTCGTGTTCGTTTGGCACTAAATAATCAATATATTGATAGTATTCTTCTTTTAAAACTTTTATAGGAGCAGGATTAACGACCACTAACATATGTTTTTCATGTGCTTTTTTAATGACATGACTCACTGTATCCATGCTATTTTCAAATTGAGTTAATAAAATATCTCCTTCAGTGAATAGATCAAGATTCTTATCTATATCTTCAATCGTTAAATCAGTATTCGCTCCTTGAACGATTAAAATTCTATTTTCCGCAGACTGTTCTTCTAAAATGATAAAAGCAATCCCAGTAGGTTTTTCACTTCTTTTTAGTCTAGCATTTAGACCTTGCTGTTTTAAAAATGATTCCACTAGATCGCCGTTATGATCTTTACCGATAGCACCAATAAAAGAGACATCTCCTCCTAAAAAGAGTGCCCCACAAGCTTGATTAGCGCCCTTACCACCTATATTTTGAAAATAGCTATCTGCCACAGTAGTTGTACCAGCACTTGGGAGTTGTTTAGTAAAAATGGTGTTATCAATGGAAATACTTCCAATAACTAAAATCTTCTTTTTCATTACTTACATCTCCTCAAACTCTCAAATATAGTAGACCAATATT
>CADCEE010000027.1 GCA_902800355.1 uncultured Erysipelotrichaceae bacterium
CTTCAGAAGAAGGAACTTGTTGTTAGAGAAAAGATCGCCTTTGCGTTCTACTGTTTGATTCCTTTAGTGGCGATTATTTTACAAAATCAATTTAAAGGTTATGCGATTGCTTATTTATCAATTATCGTCGCTATTGAAGTTTTATTCTTCTTTGTTAACGTTTCTAAAAACATCCAGTTAGCTCAAGAGCAAGAAAAGAATAAAGACGCTCAAATTAAAATCATGATGAGTCAAATTCAACCTCACTTTGTTTATAATGCTTTATCTAGTATTTCGACTTTAATTAATATTAATCCTACTAAAGCACAAGAAGCGCTTGATAGTTTTACTGAATATCTTAGACACAACTTAGCCTCATTAACAGCGAGTAAACTCATTCCATTTGAAGAAGAATTAAAACACATTAAAACATATGTTTCTTTAGAAGAAATGAGATTTAATGACCGAATAAAGGTTGAATATGATATTTATGTTAAAGATTTCTATGTACCACCTCTAAGTTTACAGCCAATCGTGGAAAATGCGATTAAGCACGGCATTTTAAAAAAAGTTGAAGGTGGTATGGTTATTCTTAAAGCTTATGAAACTGATGACTCTTATATCGTAGAAATTAGTGATGATGGAGTGGGCTTTGACAGTGTTAATTTTAAAGATGATGACAATAAACATTTTGGAATTAATAATATTAAACATCGTATAAAAAACATGTGTAACGGTGATATTATGATTGAAAGTGAAGTTGATAAAGGAACGAAAGTCACTGTGACTTTCTATAAAGAGGTGTAACTATGTTAGTTTTATTAGTGGATGACGAAGAATTACAATTAACTAGACTTAAAAAGTGTGCTTCTAATGTTTTACCAGAAGCAGAACTATTATGTTTTACTAATCCAATTAAAGCGTATGATGAAAGCAAAGATAAAGATGTCGATATCGCTTTTTTAGATATTGAAATGCCAGGAATGAACGGCATTAAGCTAGCTAAAAGGCTAAAAGAGAAAAATCCATTGATTAATATCGTCTTTGTCACTGCGTTTGATAATTACGGCCTAGAAGCGATGAAATTACACGCTTCTGGATATGTCTCTAAACCAGTTAATGAAGATAAAATTAAAGAAGAAATAGAAAATTTAAGATATCCAGTAGAATTATCTTCTAATAATAAAATTCAAGTTAAATGCTTTGGCAATTTTGAAGTGTTTTGTAATGGGGAACCAATTAAATTCTCATATAGCAAATCTAAAGAAGTGTTTGCCTATTTAATTGACCGTGAAGGTGCGGCAATTAATATTAATGAACTTAACGCTGTCCTTTGGGAAGAAGATCATAAATCCTATTTAAGAAATTTAATTTCTGATATCCAAAAGACTTTAAAGAAGATCAATGCCTCTGATGTCTTTATTAAAAGACATAATGAATGCTTCATCGATATTAATAAAGTATATTGTGATGCCTATGAATATAAAAAAGATAATCCTGATGCGATTAATTTATATCGTGGGGAATATATGATTCAATATCCTTGGGCGATATTCGAGGAATAGTTATTAATTATGACAAAACAAAAGACCCTTAAAAGGGTCTTGTTTTGTTGTTGATTGATTAGAAGAATCTGCCGATGATATCTTTAGAGGCTGCACAGGTATCTTCCATGTCACCGAAGGAGATAATTTCTCCAGCGTAATATGTGTTTTTAGTTCCTTGAAGAGCTTCTAATTTATCATACCATCCGTCGGCATAATCTTTGGCAGAGACATGTGGGCAGTAGTAGACCTCTTGAGCATATAATTTCTCTTTAATTGGGAAGCCAACTCTTGCCATATCTTCATCCATCGTTTTCATAACGACATCATAGTCAACATCAGGAGTGCCGGTGTGATTAGCTAAAGCATAGACTGTAGCAGGACAATCTCTATCTAAATACTGCCATCTATTATAATAGACCATAGCGTGGCCAAGTCTTTCTGGGACCATGTTTTCCACCATATAGCCAGAAATATTTGGGCTCTTACCTTCTTCGAATGTTGCGATATAGTCGCAATATCTTTCGTGAATGATCTTAGAGAAGAGTTCTTTTTCTTCTTTAGTCGCGTCTGCGTAGTTAATGAAGTAATCAAGAGGTGTAGTAACGATTAATTTATCAAATACTTCTTTCTTTTCTTTTCCTGATTTATCTTTAACAGTGACAGTGACTTTACCGTCTTCTCTAACGACTTTAACGACTTCGTGTTCTAATAAAGCAGGATGTTTTAATTTTTTATTAACGTGCTCATAGATTTGTTGAGTGCCATCTTGCCAAGTCCAGAGTCTTAAATTAACGAATTCTAGAGCAGTAGTGACATCAAGATACTTCATAACTAAGGCTGCTGGGATTTCATCAAAGAAGCCATATCCGAATGAAGTAAATGGAGCGATCCAAATTCTTTGAACTTCTTCTACCTTATTAATCTTACAGAATTCAGAGAATGGTAACGCCAAATCTTTTAGATTTGGATTGGTACCTTTAATGTAATTTGGGAAGCTATTTTCTTTAGTAGCTCCGCAGTGTCCATCAACACCTTTAGAAATACCAAAATATTCGCCCTTAGCCACTCCTAAATGTCCATAACAGTCATAACCAACATATTTTGTTTGCATTAATTTATTAAGTCTCTTCATTTGCTTTTTAAGTCTTAATAAACCACGTAACTTTTTAAATGAGAAATTAGCTTTTGGATTAGTCCATTCATCAACCTTGCCATCAAGAGTTCTAAATTCTCTTCTCATATTTGGCTCGCCAGGTTTGAAATCAGGGCCTTTATGGTAATAGCCACCAAATTCTTCCATCTCACTAACTGCGTGATAAGTGATAGCGCCCATAATCGCGCCGGTTTCGAAGGATTTTTCTTCTTCTACCCCGTTATGTTTAACTTTGATTTTTGGAGACCAGCATTTGCCTCCAACTTTGTTGAGTTTTTCAAAGATTACATAATCTTGATAACCCTTTTTCTCTAAATACATCGCACAAGAAAGACCTGCAGGTCCTCCTCCGATGATGCAAATTCTTT
>CADCEE010000028.1 GCA_902800355.1 uncultured Erysipelotrichaceae bacterium
TCCTCAAAATATTTGAGGAAGGAATTGACGTGGACGGCATTCGCGAGCATGAATTGGTCGCCAGTTAACTCCACCAAATCAATTTTGCCGTCAGGATCGCCTGCTTTAATATGGGTATGTGCTTCTTTAATTACTTTGTCTAGATATTGTTTTGAACTTGCAGTAGATGTATTAACATTCCAGTGAATATCACTTAACTGTAAAATGTTGAAATCATCATGATACTTCATAGCGTAAACATAATCGCCTAAGTGGTCTTCCCAGTTTATCACTTGCTCACAGCTAGTTAATGCAAGTGAAAATAGAGGGAACGACAATAATATAGTTTTTTTGTTCATTTCTTATATCACCTTTCGCTAAACATTCTATATCAATTAGTATTAAAATAACATCAAGACTTTGATGTAGTATCAATAAACTGTGATATTATAACTCTTATGAAACAAAAACGATTTAATATAACTTCAATCTTAGAATTAATTACTTTCGTATCAATGCTTTTCGCTTTGATTGCGATTTTTACTGATTTTCGCTTTATGGCGGACCTACCTAGATTAGCGTCAATCCCATTTCTAACAACTTATACCGGATTAAGTAATTTATTTATCGGTGTCGTCTGTTTATTATGTGCATTATATAGAATTATCTACAAAGTAGATAAAATACCTAAATGGTTATTTATTATTAAGATAGTGTTTATCAGTCAAATCACTATTACATTTTTTATTACTGCTTTATATTTATCCCCTCAACTAGGAGCGGATTGGTGGATGCTATATAACAATGCTGGACTATTTAATCATTTAATTACCCCAGTACTCGCGATGGTCACTTTCTTATTCTTTGAAAAGAAAGTAGATATTAAATGGTATGAGTGTTTTTACTCTATTATCCCAATCGTGTTATATGCGGTTATTTATATCACTAATGTCTTTACTCATTTAAATCCAGATGGCACCACTAGTACCACTTATGATATCTATGGGTTCTTTAGATTTGGGGGAGGATTCTTTATCCTTTTCTTAGTTGGATTTTTTGCTCTCGCCTTTGGAATTTGTATACTATATCGCTTAGAAAATATTGCAATTAATAAAAGGAAAGATAATGAATAAAAAGATAAGAATTATCTTTGTGGATATCGACTGCACTCTTTTAGATCATTCTAAAAAGCCATCTAGATTTGATAAAAGGTCAATTAAATATTTAGCGAAGCTTCAAAAAGAAGGAGTTATTATTTTCTTATCCACTGCTAGACCATATCATTCAGTTAAAAGAATCAAAATCTCAGATTTAATTAAACCTGACGGGATGATTCTTGCTAATGGAGGATTAATAATCTATAAAGATAAAATTATTTATAATCCTTTAATGGATGAAAAAGACTTTGTTTCTTTATGTGAACTCACTAATAAATATGGCGGTAATCTAGAAGGAATTAGACCATATGACTGCTTTTTAATAAATGATAATTATGAAGTAGCAAAAAAACTATTTGATACTTATCCAGAAGATATCCCGCCTATCGAGGACTATCACCATCAACAAGTAATAGGAGCTAACTTATTTATTTCAGAAGAATATGACAAAGAAATAAAAGCTAAACTTCCTAAAGTTTTATATTATTACCGATATCATGACTTTGGAGTGGATGTCGCTAGTATTCCTCATATCAAAGGAGAAGCAGTGAAATTTGTCTTAGACTATCTTAAGATAGATAAAGAATATGCTTGCTCTATTGGAGATGATCATCAAGATATCTCGATGTTTAAAGAAACTAATTACTCTATCGCTATGGGCAACGGCAAAGAAGAAGTTAAAGATAACGCTAAACATATCACTAAAACCGTAACTAAACACGGAGTGAAATATATACTTAAAAAGTTAATGTAATTTAAAAGGGTCCTTAATCAGCTAAAAGGGTAACTAGATTATTATCTTCCATGTTTTACTTTTGTTCTATTTTAGCGCCGAAAGAACTTCTTTTAAAGGTGACAAATTATCGGTCAATACTTCATAGACAATTGTATAATCTGTCTTTCCATATTCGTGTACAATACCGTTTCTAAATCCAACAATTTTTCCCCAGGGAATTTGTGGATTATCGCTCTTAAATTCGGAAGAAATATTCTTAATATTTTCTATCATTTGTACAAGTCGAAACATAATAGCATCAACAAGTTTTTCATCAGAGATAAATTCATCGTAAGTTTTGTCTCCGATATAATTGCTAATTATTGTGATTTGCTCAATTGCTTTTTCAGCAAAGTATTTATCGTTTTTTCTATTATCCATATATCTTGATACCATCTTTCATAATTTCGTTAATTAGTTCTAGATTGTCCTTTAGAGTATCAAATCTTATCAAGTCTATTTTTTTATGGAGCAGCGACCTAATATCTTCGCTTAATCCAACAAAATCTAACCCTTTTAACGGAGTTGATACACATAAATCTACATCGCTTTTTTCTGTGGCATATCCTTTAGCGTAACTTCCGAACAAATAGCAAAACTCCACTTCTCCGCTGTATCTACTATTAAGTAAAGCAGATAATTCTTTTTTGATGAATTCAACGCTAAGAAGCCCTTTTTCTTCAGTGATCTCATATTTATCATTGATTATATTGATCATTGATTGTCTTTTTAATTTGCTACCATAAATATCGTCTTGTTCATATCTAATATATGTTCTAAGAGAAATACCAAGAAGTTTTGCAGCTTCGGCTTGTGATATGTTGTATCGTTTTCTAGTTTCTAAAAGGGTCATATTTATCTCCGAATAAAATATATATCATTTGTCATGTGATTACAATAATAATGTGTCAATTTGTCATAAATAATAGAATGACCAGTGACAGTTTGTCATATAAACGCTAAATAAAAATCCACGTCTTACAAGGCGTGGTTTTTCTCTCGCGTCTCCAAGACGGAGTACTGGCAGCAGCAATCATGCTGCTTTTTAAATTGCCCAGTTGCCTTTGTCACCCTTACTTACCCGTAAACGGGTCTTTGTATTCTTTTACTGACTTTTTGTC
>CADCEE010000029.1 GCA_902800355.1 uncultured Erysipelotrichaceae bacterium
AACCTCCCTTACTTCTCCTGTTAACGCAGCAAGAAGATACATTTTAATTTCTTTATCGCTAATCGAAGATATGTATGCCTTATATGTTTTAAGCTGCTTATCATATTCTTCTTCAGCGATGTTTTTAAGTTTAAAATCAACAATATCGATTTCCTTATCTTTAATAATCAAACAGTCAATAACACCATTAACGTTATTCTCTTTATCAAAATAGGAGAATTCGTGTCTAACTTGTTCGTTAGTGACTCCTTTAAATAAGTCACTATTAATAACGTTATTAGCGATTCTTCGATATTTATAGTCCTTAATATAACTTGTGTCTTTTTTAGATAAATCTAATCCTTCAAGTAGCGCGTGAACTTCGTTACCAAATCTTAACAATGATTCATCAACTTTCACCACTTCTTTACTGGCTTTTTTCTTTTCTTTAATTTCACTTAAAACGTCTATTTTCTTGATGTCGATATTTAAAGGTTCATATTTCTTATCTTCTTTAAGGTTTAAAGTTAAAACTTTATCTCCTAATTTGTATTCTTGAACATATTTATTGCCTAAACCTGCTAAATTATAGATTTTTAATAAAGAATCAGATCTATATGGCATGTTATAAGTAACTGATTTAGTAAGCTTATGACCAAATAAGAGAATAATCTTTTGTTTCGCTCTAGTTAAAGCGACATATAAAAGTCTAATCTTTTCTTCTAAATCCGCACTTCTTCCTAAATAGTTATTTAATTCAATAGGAACTAAGTGTTCAATCGGGAACAAAAGACCATACTTTATAGAAACATTAAACTTCTCTTGATAAGAAGATAAATTGAACGATCTATTTAATCTTGGATAATAAATGATGTTATATTCAAGTCCTTTGGATTGATGAATATTAATAAGAGTTACTGAATTATCTTGAGAATCTGAATCACGATATTCAATGTCTAATTCATAATTTGATAAATTATCAAAATATTCCACTAAATCGGATAAACTCATTCCTAAAGAATCCATTTGTGAAGCATACTTCAAAAGTGATTCTGCTTTATGGACATTTGCGTAATAATTACCAATCTTTATGACTCTGTCATAGAGTTTAAATTCTTTAAACAAAGTATTCATCACTTCTTCTAAAGAAGCAAATCGTAATCTTTCTTTAATTAATTCAATTTTTTGACCTAGTGGAGTCAATAAAACTTTAGAGTACTCATAATTTTCAAAAGTTTTATATAAGGCTTGGTCACTTTCTTCTATTAAGAAACTTCTCGCTACTGATAAATAAGCATGTTTATAGTCGTTATCATATTGGTTATTAAGCGCTAAATATAAGAGTTTGACTAAATTTTTAATAGTGACCACCACATCACTAGTCATAAGTTTTTCTTTACCGCACGACTTAACAGGGATACCTGCACTAGCAAGGGCTTTGGCAAAATCATCAAATTCACCTTCGCGGTCGATGATAATCGCAAAGTCTTTAAAATCAACTGGGCGAGATTCATGAGTGTCTAAATCATAAACTTTAAAGCCGTTGTTATATTTATTAATGATGTCGTTAACCACCATCATAGTTTCTTTTTCTAGCGACTCAGAACTATGCTCATAATCATAATGATATTCTTCGGTTTTATATAGTGGATCTCCACTTCCATATTCAGTTCTACCAAAACCAAAATGATGTCCGTTTGAGTAGTCGATCGGATTAATTTCTGGAACCATAATTTTGGAGAATAAATCATTAATATAATCAACAACTTCAACACGGCTTCTAAATGATTTATTTAAGTCAATTTCTTCTCCGCCTAAATGCTTTTTATAGTCGTTAAATTTACGGTTAAAAATCTCACAATCAGCGTTTCTAAATCTATAGATAGATTGCTTAATATCTCCCACCATATAGACATTATTTTTAGAGATAATATTTAACACACTTTCTTGTATGTCGTTCGTGTCTTGATATTCATCCACCATGATATAATCAAACTGATTTTTGATTTCATTAACAATTGCAGGATCTTTAAAAAGTTTTAAGACAAGTCGAGAAATATCAGCAAAGCTATAGGCATTCTTTTGTCTTTTGAATTCATCAATTTGTCCATCAATTGAACGGATTATTTGCAACAAAACACGAATATTTTTATTATTTTCATCTATTGCTTCCTTGATTTCAGACTCATTTGGATAGTCAGCTAAAATGTTGTCTTTGTAGAATTTGGAGATTCCGTTTCTAATTTCAACATTTTCTTCTACTCCACGAGGCTTACTAGGAAAAGCAGTATTTTTAATTTCATCAATTAAACTACTATAACTATCAGTATCAAGTAAATCATATAGGTGATTTTCAATGTTACTAACATCATCTTGATTGATTAAATCCACTGTCTTAACTTTGTTTATTAAATAACGGATTTTGCTTCTAATAAACTCATCATAATCTTTGATAACCGAAATAGCATAATTATCGCCAGAAAACTTATTTTCAAGCGAGTCAAAATACGCACCTTTATTGACTGTGTTATCAGCTGCAATCAGCACCCTTAAAACAAACTCTTTTAACTCATCATTATTCTTCAAAGAGAACCTTCTCATGAGTTCGATAAAGTCACTATTTTTATTAACAGCAAGCTCTTCAAAAATTTTATCGACTAACTGACGTCGTTTTATCTCTACTAGCGCATTATCAATAATAGAAATATCTTTAGAAATATCTAAGGCATAGAAATATTTTCTAGCGATAAACAAGTAAAATGAATCAAACGTTTCTATATGAGCGTTATCTACTTCTACAGCAAACTTTTGAGTTTCTGGATCTTCGGATAACTTATTTCTAATTCTTTGTTTCATCTCACTAGCGGCTAAGTTAGTGAAAGTTAAAATTAGGAAGTTATCAATTCGACCTTCTTTTTTAACAAGTTGATAAATACGTTCACATAAGACTGCGGTTTTTCCACTTCCTGCCCCAGCGGAAATTAAATAATTCTTATCAA
>CADCEE010000030.1 GCA_902800355.1 uncultured Erysipelotrichaceae bacterium
ATAAGGTCTTCATTATCATCACAGGCAATTAAAGTATTCCAGTTATGACAATATTCGCATCTAAAATTACATTTATCGATATATAAAATAGCAGCGACCTTACCAGGATAATCTAATAAAGATAACTTATTAATGCCTTGAAATTCCATGTGAATATTATATCACTTTTCATTCATTTATTTATGTCTTTCTATGAAATACTAAATAACTTTGTTAAAATATACCTCGAGTGAGGTCTATATTATGAAAAAATACGACAATATATCATGGGATGAATATTTTATGGGTATGGCGGTCTTATCTTCTTTAAGAAGTAAAGATCCATCTACTAAAGTAGGGGCAGTTATTGTTTCACCAGAAAACAAAGTTATATCTATTGGTTATAACGGCATGCCATCTAAATTAGATGAAGAACAATTAACTTGGAATAAAGGTGAAGGCTTAGATAGTAAATACTTATATGTCTGTCACGCTGAATTTAACGCTATTTTAAATACCCAAGTTGGTGGTTCGCTTAAAGATGCTAGAGTCTATGTCACTTTATTCCCATGTAATGAATGTACTAAAGCTATTATTCAAACTGGAATTAAAGAAATTATCTATCTTTCAGATAAATATGCAGATACCACGATGATTAAAGCTAGTAAAAAAATGCTAGATTTAGCAGGAATCCCTTATCGTCAATTTAGTGTAGACACTCTTGAAATTAGGAAAAAATAATGACTATCAAAGAATATATTAAAGTAAGGAAAGAAGAGATTAAAAATGAAGTTTCTAAGATCGACAAGAAACCATTTTTAGTCGTCATCCAGGTCAATGAAGATGCAGGTAGTAATGCCTATGTTAAAGGTAAATTAAAGGATTGTGATGAGCTAGGAATTAGAGCAGAACTTATCAAGCTTCCAATCGACACAAGTGAACAAAATTTGCTAAAAATAATTGAAAATTGCAATAAAAATCCTGAAATTACAGGGTTTATTGTACAAATGCCTCTTCCTAAACACATTAATGAAGAAACTATCAAATTAGCGATTTCTCCAGAAAAAGATGTTGATGGATTTCACCCACTTTCTAAGCTCAATCCATGTACCCCTCAAGGTATTATTGACTACTTAAAATCAGAAGGGACAAATTTCGTTGGTAAGAATGCTTTAGTTATTGGAAGAAGCAATATTGTCGGTAAACCAATGGCAAAACTCTTACTTGCGGAACACTGCAATGTCACTGTGACCCATTCTAGAACCAAGTTTGAAGACATGAATTGGTATATCAATCACGCTGATATTATTGTAATTGCTATTGGTAGACAACACTATTTAGACAATAAATACGACTATAAACCAGATTCTATTGTTGTTGACGTCGGTATTTCAAGAGATGAAACCGGATTACACGGGGATGCTCTTCCTGGTTTACCAGTAAAACTACAAACACCAGTTCCAGGTGGAGTTGGCTTATTAACTAGATTATCTCTAATTGAAAATTTACTTAAAATCTACAAAGGACTTTAAATGACTAAACAAAAAATCATAATCGACTGCGATCCAGGGCACGACGATGCGATCGGTCTTTTAGTTGCCTATTATTCAGATGAATTAGATTTAATAGGGGTATCTACTTGTGCAGGTAATCAGACTATAGATAAAACAAGTAGAAATGCTAATAACTTATTAAGATTCTTTAATAGTGACATCAAGGTCGCTAAAGGTGAAACCGATCCAATAAAAAGAAAAGTTAAAACTTGTCCTGAGATACATGGGGAATCTGGATTAGACGGCTATGATTTCCCTGTATACAAAGAAGAATATGATTCTAGACCTGCTTATCAATTTATAATTGATACAGTTTTAGCAAATAAAGATATTATTGTGGTTACTACAGGACCGATGACCAATCTCGCTTTAGCGATATCTAAATGTCCTAGTATCACTAAAAACATTAAAGAAATAGTCTTAATGGGTGGCTCAACTACTGAGGGCAATATCACTCCTGAAGCTGAATTTAATATTCTAGTTGATCCTGAAGCTGCAGATATTTGTTTTACATCAGGTGTCCCTTTAAGAATGTTAGGCTTAAATGTCACAAGAAAAATCTTAGTGAATAATGAAGTGATAAAAGAGGCAGGTAAGATAAACACTAAAGGCAGTGACTTATTTGTTAAATTAATGAAAGTCTTTAACGAAAATCAAAGGACATTCTTTGGCTTAGAATTTGGACCACTTCATGACCCTGCCACTATTGTGTCTTTAATTAATTCCAAAGCTTTTGAATTTACTCCTATGCATGTTGAAATAGATACAAGTGATACAATATATTTAGGCAAAACTAGATGTAGTAAAGATGGTCCAATTAACTGTATGGTCGCTACTAAAGTCAATTTAGAAGAATATTGGTCTACTATATTTGAGAGTTTGAGGAGATGTAAGTAATGAAAAAGAAGATTTTAGTTATTGGAAGTATTTCCATTGATAACACCATTTTTAC
>CADCEE010000031.1 GCA_902800355.1 uncultured Erysipelotrichaceae bacterium
GATAATGTTAATGAAAGATTTTGTGCAAAACAGGCTAGAACGATTTAGACAACTATATTATCTAAACTAACTTATTCAAAATTATCTAAAATCAATCATCCTAATTCTCCCCCCATATATATAAAAAAACAGATCTACTTACTCATAGATCTTTTCTTTTATGTGACGCTTTTGTGGCAGGCACAATGCTAACATACAGACAAATAAAGGACCGACATCTATGAAAATCATCAATATCGGTAAAATTGATCCATCCATTAAAGGAGTCTTAGAGAAGTTAGTTACTATCAAAGGCTTAGACTTTTATGTGATTGGTGGTCTTCTATGTCAGTACTACTTAAAAGACCACGCTAGATATACAAAAGACGTTGATATCATTTTCAACGATGAACAAGAAGTCGTGGAAAGAGAATTAAAGAAAGCGTTCGGCGATATTCATTTGTTCTATGCTGAAGATACAGAGAATTTCTATGGTGGCACTTTTACTTGCTTTACCAGAGTTAATGGGTTATTAGGGCAAATAGAAGGAAAGAAGATTAAATTCTTAAAAGATGTTAAGGGCAAACAATATTCTTATGAAGACATTAACTTTAGAGGTGTTGATATTGAATATTGTATCGCTGAAAAGGTTGTCACTTTGTTAAATGAATTATGTAGACCATACAAACATTTAGTGGACCTCTATTCCTTTACTCAAATCGATCAATCATTAATCGATAAGAAAGAAATAAAGAGATACATGCTATTAATAAACGCTCATGAGAATGTATATAGAAAAGCACATAATCTTAAGGAATATGAACTTCCTAAAGAAATTAAGGAAGATAAAGAGTTAAAACCACCAATAGTGGTCCCAACACTACAAAGCAAATATAATGTTTCTAGAGAAGTAATGATATCTAGTGTGAATGAGTGGTTGAAAACCATTATCTAAAAGTATAATAAAAATATAAAATTCATAGATTTAATAATGAAAGGGAGAAGAAAGTATGAGAGAAGAATTATTAAAAGGTTTAAGCAAACAACAACTTGAAAAAGCAAGCAAATGTAAAAACGAAAAAGAATTACTTGCCCTTGCTAGAGAAGAAGGCGTTGAATTAACTGAAGAACAATTAAAATCAGTTAGTGGTGGTGCTTGTGTTGACCCTGAAGGCAAAAAGACCACTAGAGCTTGCCCACAATGTCACGCTGCAACTACTGGCACTTATGTTGAAACAACTCCAGGTGATGGTAAATACCATTTCGTTTGCTTATCTTGTGGCTATGAATGGTTTGAAAAATAATCCATTAGTAATTGAATAAAGTGGTAGCGATTGCTATCACTTTTATTTACTCTCTCCCCGCCCATATAAAAAATATTAGATAAATAATACCTACTTCCTTATCTACCTATATATAGACAAACTACTCATACTTACTCACTACAACATATACTAATAGTTACCTACTATCTCATACTTCCATCTACTCTATCTCACACCTATTTATATATATAATATATAGCTACCACCAAAACTCTCTTCTTACACCTTACTGACCGCCCGCCGAACCAACCGCACACGCAGCTACTTTCAGACCATGTAGCCACACGCCCCGCCGCAGAATTGCTATTTTACCTGCTCGCAAATGCTTCAAAACACGACATAATATCGTTAGGCGAGATTGTGCAAAACATGCTGGATGGAGTTATACTATTACAACAAGAAGTAGCATATTGTTCGATATTGTTACATCAATTGAAGATACTTAAACGTATAAAACAATAGTGGAAGTAGAGGCAAAAGCATCTTCTATTTTTCATTTTGTCCTATGCAAGTTGCCAACTCAGTAATTGGAAACATAACAAAGTACATATTAGGTGCAAAGTCAGTAATAGGGGACATATCTTTAAGTAAGAAAAAAGAGGTTTTTTAATGCAAACCCCCTGTATTTCCTTAATATTTTCGTTTAAATCATTACAACTTTATATGTAAGCATTTCTGGTTTGAAGTGTCTATCTAAGAGAACTTCTTTAGTTAGAATTGGCTCTTGATTAGCAATCTCACTTATACTAGATCGATTGAGACAATGATAAAAAAGTTGCTAGAATGAACTGGCAACCCTTTATAAACTAAGTTTTATTAAATTTCTGCCCACCATGTGTTGCCACATTTATTGCATCTGACATGGTGCCATCCTTCGTGTTTTCCTGTACCATATTCAAATCTGCTTGTAAGATCGGATCCACATCGATCGCAAGTGTAACGGCGGCTACTACAAGAAGAGCCTCCAGAAACAACTTCAAGTTGCTCGTCGGTGAGCTCAATGCCTTCTTCTTTGGCAACCGCTAATATTTCTTCTTGGTTTTTGCATGCTTTGACCTTGGCGATTTGCTCTTCGGTTAAACCCTTAAGTAATTCTTCTCTCATTCAAATATCCTCCAGCTATCTACATTATAAACAAGCTTCATATCGCGCCAAATCGCACTTGTCCAAACACAAAAAAACGCTGCAACTTAGACGCTCCAAACACTTCAAAACACGACATAATCTCGTTTATCCTGACGATGCAGCAACACCCATATAGAAATCGACCTGGCTAACCACTGGGTCTTTTCTTGTCGCCTCGCTCCATCTGCCAAATCGGATGGGGTTTTTCCACCTGCACATACTTTAGATTTCCATCGCGAAACGTGACGGATAACTGACGTTTTATGCCCTAAAATGTCGCCGAACAAGCCCTTTGCATAATAATGCAAACGGAGGATTTCTCGCATGGTTAAAAAGATTCTAGTTTCGGCATTGGCAGCAGCTTTGGTTTTTTCGTGTGTCCCGCTTTCCGCGGTTGCAATCGCAAACCATAGGAATCTTCAAACAATTAGTTCAGGAACCCCTTATTTCGCAAATCTCAATCTGGGCGACTCCAACCTATTGAGCACTTTCTCAACTGGCAGTTACTCAACGCATACGTCGCGGCAAGGGGCAATGGATTGGGTCTACAACCGCGCAAAGCTCGAAGGTGGAGCGCTTGTTTTGGGACGCCTAAACTCTGGCAACTCGACCCTATCGGAAGGCTATATCGGCAACAACCTTCCGATAACCTCCGTCAGATCGATCTCCATTACATTCATCGGATCGTATATCACCCTATACGGGTCCTCGGACAATGTGGAATTCCATCGAATCGAGACGGTTAGGGGCGCCGCCATCTCCGTCACGAGGACCTTTTCCGCTGGGGCAGAAAAATACCTCTATTTCCGATTTGCCAATGGCGACCGCGAAATGGGTGAGGTCAAAATCAGCGACATATCCATCTCCTATGCCTGCAATCCGATCGATTTCACGCCCGAGCTTTCCGACATTTCTTCCGACACCTCCGACCTCAAGGAAGCCGCCGCGGTTGTGTCCGCAAACGAATATGTCCCATTCAGCGAAACCGCATCTACGTCCCTCATCAAATTCACAACCGGTTTAACTTATGTGAACTTCAATCTACCGAGAACGATTGCCGTCTCAGAAGTGGACCGCTACCAAATCAGAATGCAT
>CADCEE010000032.1 GCA_902800355.1 uncultured Erysipelotrichaceae bacterium
CGATTACCCTCACAGTGGGAACCCCGTTATTTAAAGACGACAACTTACCAGAAGGTGAACAACGTATTGATTTAACTAAACGTGTTCATCATGAAGTATGTTTACTCGCAGATGTTGATCCTGAAGAGAACATTTACGAGCCAATATTTAATAACACTAGAAAAATAGAAAAATAAAACAGTCACCTCTCTAGCACTTAAGGGTGACTGTTATTCATTTTGGAGCACACTATGCTCTAGCGATTCTGAAGCGATTTTCGTAGTCATAGACATAAGCAATATCATGCTTGTTATTACCGATGAAATATTCATCGTTGATTCTAAGGTCGACTAGGCCATGTCTACTGTAGTAATTGAAGATGTAGTTAACCGCAGCATTTCTGCTATTGAATTTGTGACGGAACTGAATGAATCTTCCTTCTACGACGGCTTCTAATGTGTACTTATTCATCATCGGAATACCTCTTTTCTGTAGCCTTTTCACGTCTTGCTCGGGACGAGGTATTCCTCAAGTGAATACAATATATTAGTCCTTTTTAAAGGACTGTCAAGTGTTTTGATAAAATATTTCAATATTTTTATGTTATATTAGTTTTATGCTAGGTCTATATATTGCTTTAGGTATCTTAGGATTTATCTTATTATTTGTCATTCTTGCGGTTATTACGATGTATCGTTTAATCTTCTTTTCACCTAGAAAAGGACAAATAAATGATTCCACTTTAGTGGATTCTAAAAACTTTAAAAATTACCAAGAAGATATGAAAGAAAACATCCTATCTTTTATGAAAAGAGAATATGAGGATGTTTATATAACTTCGTTTGATAAGTTAAGATTACACGCTAGATTGTTTGACAATAAAGAATCTAAAAAGATTGTAATATTACTTCATGGTTATAAAGGCACAGTTTACCGTGACTTTAACGCAATTAGTAAAATCCTATTTGAGGAAGGCTATAAAGTCTTAGCGGTTGATGAACGAGCACATGGTACTTCTGAAGGTCATGTCATTACCTTCGGCGCTAGAGAAAGTAAGGATCTTTTATCTTGGTTAGATTATGTTAAAGAGAGATTTATTAATCATGAAATCCTACTAGTGGGTGTTTCTATGGGTGGACATACAGTCTTAAATATCTCCGATAAGATTGATAAAGATATTAAGATTATTGCTGATTGTCCATATTCATCCCCTAAGGAGATATTAGTCAGTACGATAAAGTCAGTACATCTACCTGTCTTTATCTTTTATCCATTGCTTAATCTAACTTGTCATTTATTTGGTCATGAAAGTCTAAACAAGACATCAGCCTATAACTCAATTAAGAATAGTGATAACAAAATACTCATTATGCATGGTGATAAAGATAAAGTTATTCCATATACCATTTCTAAGAAATTAGCGGATACGTATCCTAATAAAATCAGATATGAAGTATTTAAAAACGCTGACCATGGCGCATCAGCGTTAACGGACTATAATCGTTATCAAAAAGTAGTGAAAGAGTTCTTGATTAACTAATTATTTATCTTCTTCAAATCTTCTCTTTGGATTGTTATTTTTATCATATAGTTTTATTCCTTCTGTAAGTATTCTTTCTAAAAACGAATCGTTATCGCCAATTTGCCTGTGTGTTTGGAGATCCACTTGTTTAAATAGTACTTTTTCCAACTCACTAGCCATCTTGTAGAAACTCAATCCCATTGGTGGGCAAACAACTAATATATCGACATCACTTTCTCCAGTAGCTTCGCCCCTTGCGTAACTACCATATAGATATGCACACTTTACTTCTGGATAACGTGAAAATATTTGGCCACATAAAGCCTTAATTGCTTTCACGCTTAGAATATAACGTTTCCCCTCAACATCGCATATCTCATTTAATTGAGCAAGTAAGTCGTTATACGTGTCGTTTTTTAATTCTGTTTCCTCGTATGTTTGGTAAGTACGACGTGAAACACCACATGCTTTAGCCATCTGTGCTTGGGTTAAACCAAGTTGTTTTCTTTTTAGCCTTAATTCATTTTCCATAATTCAATTATAACTGCGCAAAACAAAATGCGCAACTTGTTTAATGC